>CAZXLI010000180.1:0-13897 GCA_964641795.1 uncultured Bordetella sp.
CGGTCAGGCCCTCCATCGCGACGCCGGTGCGGCCCACCGTTTCGGCCTGCACGGTGCAGTGCACCGCGTTGGCCGCGTCATCGAGTGCAAAGTCCACCGCCACCCGTGTCAGCGGCAGCGGATGGCACAGCGGGATCAGCTCGGCCGTGCGCTTGGCGGCCTGGATCGCCGCGATGCGCGCAATGCCGATCACGTCGCCCTTCTTGGCCTGGCCCTGCGCGATCAGCGCCAGCGTGGCCGGCAGCATGCGGATGCTGCCGCGCGCCACCGCGATGCGGTGCGTGTCGGGCTTGGCCGCCACGTCCACCATGTGGGCCTGGCCCTGGGCATCGAAGTGTGTCAGCGGGGAACTCATGGTTTACCTGCGGGCAATGAAGCGGTGCGATGATAGGTGCAGCCGTTCGTGGCTCATGTTGCCGGACCCGCGTTTGAACAAAGCCCTGACTCCCTTCCGCCTGCGGGCTGGTTGCCTGTTGCTGGCCTGGAGCCTGGTGCTGGCGCCGCTGTCCGCCGCCGCCCAAGGCCTGCCGGGCGATGGCTCGCCGGTGCGCCTGCCAGGTGATTCGGAAGTTCGCCTTCCGGCTCTGGGCGAATCCGCCTCCGACGAATTCAACCTCAGCGCCGAGAAGCGCCTGGGCGAGCAGATCATGCGCGAGATCCGGCGCGACCCGGATTACCTCGACGACCCGGTGCTGCTGGAGTACCTGCAGACGATCTGGCAGCCGCTGGTGGCCGCGGCGCGCCAGCGCGGCGACATCGGCAACGACATCGGCACGCTGTTCCCGTTCGAATCCTTCCTGGTGCGCGACCGCAGCGTCAATGCCTTCGCGCTGCCGGGTGGCTATGTCGGCGTCAACCTCGGCATGATCGCGATGACCACTGCGCGCGACGAGCTGGCCTCGGTGCTCGCGCACGAGCTCTCGCACGTGACGCAACGGCACATCGCGCGCAGCATCGTCGCGGCCAACCGCAGCAGCACGCTGAGCCTGGCAGCGATGCTGCTGGGCATCCTGGCCGCCTCGAAGGCCCGCAATGCCGACATGGCGCAAGCAGCCATTGTGAGCGGCCAGGCCGCGGCGGCGCAGGCACAGCTGAACTTCTCGCGCGACATGGAACGCGAGGCCGACCGCAACGGCCTGAACCTGATGGGCACGGCCGGCTTCGCCCCCGCCGGCATGGCCGCGATGTTCGAGAAGCTCGACCAGTCGGTGCGGCTGAACGACAGCGGCGGCTTCCCCTACCTGCGCAGCCACCCGTTGACGATCGACCGCATCGGCGAAGCGCGCCAGCGCATCGAGGTGCTGGGCGCGCAGCCCAGCAGCGCGCAGATGCAGGCAGCCTCACCGATCGTGCATGCGCTGATGCAGGCGCGCGCCCGCGTGCTGATGGACCCGTCGACGCAATCGCTGCGGCGCTTCCAGGACATCGAGCTGCGCGGCCCCGCCTCGGTGCGCGACCGGCTGGCGGCGCTGTACCAGCGCGCGCACGCATCGTCGCAGCTGCGCGAATTCGCCGCCGCCGAACAGGCGCTGGCCGCGGGCGAAGCGCTGCTGCCCGACGCCGGTACCAAGCGCGCCTGGGCCCAGCTCGGCATCGAGATCGCGCTGGCACGCGGCGACACCGCCCGCGCCAGCGAGCGCCTGGGCGCCTGGGCCGACGATGGTTCACGCAGCCACCTGCTGCTGCGCGCGCGCGTCGCGCAGCAGCGCAACGATGCCGATTCGGTGAAGCAAAGCACCGAGCAGCTGCAGACCTGGGTTGCCGAACACCGCAACGACGCACAGGCCTGGCAGACGCTGGCCATCGGCGCCGAGCGCCTGGGCCAGACCTTGCGCTCGCTGCGCGCGCATGCGGAAGCCGAAGCCGCGATCGGCAACCTGCCTGGCGCCATTGACCGCCTGCGCGCCGGCCAGCAGATCGCGCGGCGCGGCGGCGCGGGCGTCGACTTCATCGAAGCCTCGGTGATCGATTCGCGGCTGCGCGACCTGGTCAGCCAACGCCGGCAGCTGATGGCCGAACAGCGCGGCGGCTCACAGCGGCGCGACCAGCCCGACGACCGCGAATAAACGAAACGCGGCGCGCCGCATTCGATACGAGGCGGCCCCTACACTGCCACGCGATGTCCCGCGACGGGACGGCGCGGCAACAGGAGGCAGCCCATGGTCAGCAGTGCAAGCCGTCGTTCGCGCGGTGCGTGGTTCCTCGGTGGCCTGCTCGGCCTGGCCAGCCTTGCCGGACTGGTCACCCCGGCGCAGGCCGCTCGCATCAGCGGTGTCACGCCGCAGGGCGAGGTGGCGCAGGTGCGGCAGGTGGTCGTGCGCTTCAGCGAAGCCGTCGTCGCGCTGGGCGACCCGAACAAGCCCGCGCCCTTGCAGCTCAGCTGCAGCGGCCCGGTGCCCGGCAGCAGCAGCCGATGGAACAACGAGCGCGAGTGGGTCATCGACTTCAAGTCGCCGCTGCCGCCCGGCGTGCGCTGCAGCCTGAACGCGGTACCGGGCTGGTCGCCCGCCAGCGGCGCACTCGAAGGCAATACGCGTTTCGAATTCGCCACCGGCGGCCCCAGCATCGAGCGCAGCCAGCCCTGGGACGGCTCGCAGATCGAGGAAGGCCAGCGCTTCCTGCTGCGCCTGACCGGCCCGGCCACGCCGCAGAGCGTGCGCGCCAATGCGTGGTGCGAGGTCGAAGGCCTGGGCGAGCGCATCGCCATCGAGCTGATCGAAGGCGAGGCCCGCGCGCAGGTACTCAAGCTGCTGCGCGTGAAGCCGGCCGACGCCGAGCGGCAGCTGGTCGTCGGTTGCTCGCGCCCGCTGCCGCCGCAGGCCAAGCTGCGCCTGGTGTGGGGCGCCGGCATCGCGTCGGCGGCCGACCCGCAGGTGCTCACGCGCACGCCGCAGCGCCTGCACTTCGAGGTGCGCCAGCGCTTCTCGGCCGAATTCAGCTGCGACCGCGAGAAGGCCCAGATGCCCTGCATGCCGCTGGGCGCCGCGGTGCTGCGCTTCACCGCGCCGGTGCCGCGCCAGCAGCTCGAAGGCATCAAGCTCAGCACGCTCGACGGCAAGCCGATAACAGCCAAAAAGAGCGACGAAGACGAGTCCGACAGCATCAGCTTCCCCGGCCCGCTGCCCGAGAACGGCAAGCTGCGCCTGACGCTGCCCGCCGGCCTGAAGGACGCCAGCGGCCGGCCGCTGACGAATGCCGCCACCTTCCCGCTGGACATCGCCACCGGCCCGATGCCGCCGATCGCCAAGTTCGCCGCCGCGCCCTTCGGCATCATCGAAGCCGGGCACGAGGCGATGCTGCCGATCACGCTGCGCCATGTGCAGCCCGATCTGCGCGCCGGCGCCGTGCGCATCAAGAAGGTCGCTGATGCCGATTGGCTGGCCTGGATGGGCAAGCTCGCGAAAGCGCAGGAGAACGAGTACGAAAGCCGCAAGCAGCCGCTGCTGCCGGCCCAGGACGACGCGAAGCGGCTCGACCTGCCGCAGCTGCAAGGCGGCGATCCGCGGCCCTTCGAGGTGGTGGGCATCCCGCTGGCCGAACCGGGCTATCACGTGATTGAGGTGGAATCGCGCGTGCTCGGCGAGCGCCTGCTCGACGCCCGTGCGCCGATGTACGTGCACACCGGCGTGCTCGTCACCAACCTGGGCGTGCACTTCAAGCGCGGCACCGACAACGCGCTGGTGTGGGTGACCACGCTCGACCGCGCGCAGCCGGTGCCCGAGGCCGAGGTGGCGGTGCACGACTGCCGCGGCAAACCGCTGTGGCAGGGCCGCACCGACGCGCAAGGCATCGCGCTGGTGCCGCAGGCGCTGCCCGAGCTGCCCGAGGAGGGCAAGTGCACATGGCAGCGCGGCTACTTCGTCACCGCCAGCAAGACGATGCCCGATGCGGGCGGCAAGCCGCAGCGCGACCGCGCCTTCGTCTTCAGCAGCTGGAACCGCGGCATCGAGCCGTGGCGCTTCAACCTGCCGCTGACCTACGACGACGAGGCCCGCGGCGCCGGCGGCAAGCTGCGCGTGCACACGGTGTTCGACCGCATGCTGCTGCGCGCCGGCGAAACGGTGTCGATGAAGCACCTGGTACGCGCCGAGACCCGCACCGGCCTGGCCGATGCCCAGCGCCCGCTGCTGCCCACGACGATGAAGATCACCCACGTCGGCAGCGGCGAGGAGCAGCAGCAGCCGATCCGCTTCGACGCGGCCGGCCGCGCCGCGCTGGCCAGCTGGCAGATCCCGCCGACCGCCAAGCTCGGGCTGTACCAGGTGAGCCTGCAGCGCGAAGGGCGCGAGTGGATCAGCGGCCACTTCCGCGTCGAGGAGTTCCGCCTGCCGATGATCGATGCGCGCCTCGCGCCGCCGCGCGGCGAGCTGGTCGCGCCCAGCGAGGTGGTGTTCGGCGTGCAGCTCAACCACCTGTCCGGCGGCGGCTTCGCACGGGCGCCGGCCCGCGCCAGCGCACTGCTGCGCGACCGCGAACTCAGCTTCCCCGGCTACGAGACCTTCTCGTTCCAGCCGCCGCGCGAATCGTCCAGCCGCAGCAGCATCCGCAACGACGACGACGAAGGCCCGCCCAGCGACCACGCCAAGCTGGTGGTCGACAAGCAGGCCCTGAGCACCGACGCCAACGGCGCCGCGGTGCTGACCTTGAAGGGCCTGCCGAAGGTGACGCGCGCTGCCGAGCTGCAGACCGAACTGAGCTTCAGCGACCCGAACGGCGAGCTGCAGACCGTCTCGTCGCGGCTGCCGGTGTGGCCCTCGGCGCGCGTGGTCGGCGTGCGCACCGGCAGCTGGGCCGCGTCGGTCGGCAAGGTCAAGTTCCAGGCGCTGCTGCTCGACCTGCAGGGCAAGCCGGTGGCCAGCGGCAAGCTCAGCGTGATCGCCCGCGTCACGCAGTGGCAGGCCAATCGCCAGCGCCTGGTCGGCGGCTTCTACGCCTACGACCAGACCGCCACGCAGAAGGAGCTCGGCACGGTCTGCGAAGGCCAGAGCGACGCGCGCGGGCTGCTGCTGTGCGAAGCCTCGATCCAGGCCGCCGGCGAAGTGGAGCTGGTCGCGCGTGCGGCCGACGATGCCGGCCGTGTGGCCGAAGCCGCCACCACCGTGTGGGTGACCAAGCAGGGCGAGCTGTGGTTCGAGCAGGACAACGACGACCGCATCGACGTGCTGGCCGACAAGCCCGGCTACGCGCCCGGCGAGACCGCCAGGCTCCAG
This sequence comes from uncultured Bordetella sp., assembly GCA_964641795.1. GTDB lineage: Bacteria > Pseudomonadota > Gammaproteobacteria > Burkholderiales > Burkholderiaceae_C > Pseudaquabacterium. Next base: position 5,211 of record CAZXLI010000180.1, read on the forward strand.
GTGCGCATGCCCTACCGCCAGGCCACCGCGCTGCTGAGCATCGAGCGCGAGGGCGTGATCTCGACGCGCGTGGTCACCTTGCAGGGGCAGGATCCGACGATCGAAGTACCGATTCCGAAAGCGGAGGGCAGCTGGGCCCCCAACGTCTATGCCAGCGTGCTGGTGCTGCGCGGCCGCGTGCGGCACGTGCCCTGGTACTCGCTGTTCACCTGGGGCTGGCGCTCGCCGCTCGAGTGGTGGAACGCCTTCCGCTTCGAGGGCCGCGAATACCAGGCGCCGACCGCGATGGTCGACCTGGCCAAGCCTTCGCACAAGTTCGGTGTCGCGCAGCTGCGCGTGGGACTCGACGCGCACAGGCTGGACGTCAAGGTCACCACCGACCAGCCGCAATACACCGTGCGCCAGACCGTGAAGGCCAAGGTGCAGGTGCTGCAGGGCGGCAAGCCGGCGGCCGGCGCCGAGATCGCGTTTGCCGCGGTCGATGAAGCGCTGCTGGCCCTGATGGGCAACAGCAGCTGGAACACGCTGGAGGCGATGTTCCAGCCGCGCGGCTGGCTGGTGGAGACGGCCACCGCGCACAGCGAGATCATCGGCCGCCGCCACTACGGCCGCAAGGCGGTGCCCGCGGGCGGCGGCGGTGGCCGCAACCCGACGCGCGAGCTGTTCGACACGCTGCTGCTGTGGCGTGGATCGATAACACTCGATGCGAACGGAGAAGCGACGATCGAGGTGCCGCTGAACGATTCGCTGACCAGCTTCCGCCTCGTCGCGCTGGCCAGCGCGGGCGCCGACCGCTTCGGCACCGGCAGCGCGACCGTGCGTGTCACGCAAGACCTGCAGATGCTGCCCGGCCTGCCGCCGCTGGCGCGCGAAGGCGACCGCTTCGACGCGGTCTTCACGCTGCGCAACACCACCGCGCGCGAGCTGAAGGTCGAGGCCACACTGGCCGCCAGCGCGCAGCGCGACGATGGCGCCGGCGGCATGAGCCGCGCGCCGCTCGCGTTCAAGCCGCAGAGCCTCACGCTGGCCGCCGGTGCGGCGGCCGAAGTGCGCTGGCCGGTCGAGGTGCCGCCGGGCACGATCAGCCTGGTCTACGAAGCCGCGGCCGCGCAGGCCGGCGGTGGCGCGGCGCGCGACAAGGTCCGGCTCACGCAGTTGGTCAAGCCCACCGTGCCGGTGCGCGTGTGGGCCGCCAGCCTGCAGCAGCTGGACGGATCGACCAGCCTGCCGGTCGCACCCCCCGCCGAGGCGCTGGCGCTCAATGGCATCCGGCAGGGCGGCGTGCAGGTCGGCCTGCAGCCCACGCTGGCGGGCGCGCTGCCCGGCATCCGGCGCTTCTTCGAGACCTACCCGTTCAACTGCCTCGAGCAGCAGACCTCGCGTGCCCTGGCCCTGCATGACGCGGCGGCCTGGTCGCGCCTGGCCAATGCCTTGGCGGGTTATCTGGACAGCGACGGCCTGGCGCTGTACTACCCGCCGCGCGAAGGCGACCCGCCGCGCGGCAGCGACCGGCTCACCGCCTACCTGATTGCCGCCGCGCACGAGGCCGGCCAGGCCCTGCCCGAGGCGCCGCGCGAGCGGATGCTCGGCGCGCTGCAGGCCTTCGTCGAAGGCCGGCTGGTGCGCGAGGGCTGGTCCGCACCGAGCGCGCGCGGCATCGACCTCGACGTGCGCAAGCTCGCCGCGATCGAAGCGCTGTCGCGCCATGGCCGCGCCACGCCGCGCCAGCTGCAGTCGATCACGATCGCGCCGAACCGCTGGCCCACCGCCGCGGTGATCGACTGGCTGCGCATCCTGCAGCGGCTCGATGGCGTGCCCGAGCGCGCCGCGAAGCTGCAGGAAGCGCAGACCCTGCTGCGCTCGCGACTCACCTACGCCGGCACCACGCTGAAGTTCAGCACCGAGGACAGCGATGCCTGGTGGTGGCTGATGGATGGTGGCGATGCGAACGCGGCGCGGCTGATCCTGGCGTTGGTCGACGACCCGGCGTGGAAGGACGAGTTGCCGCGCATGGTGCTCGGTGCGCTGGCACGCCAGCAGCGCGCGGCCTGGTCGACCACCACCGCCAACCTGTGGGGCACGCTGGCGCTCGAACGCTTTGCCGCGCGCTTCGAGGCCGGCAAGGTGGCCGGCCGCAGCGTGGCCACGCTGGGCCCGGCGAGCGTGGCGCACGACTGGACTGCAGCGCCGGCAGGCGGCCGCCTGATGCTGCCGTGGCCGGCGGCCGCGTCCGCGTCCGCGTCGACGCTCAACGTGCAGCAGCAAGGCAGCGGCAGGCCCTGGCTCGCGGTGCAGGCGCTGGCCGCGGTGCCGCTGACCGCGCCGGTGGCCGCGGGCTACCGGCTGACGCGCACGGTGAGCCCGGTCGAGCGCAAGACCGACGGCGCGTGGACGCGCGGCGACGTGCAGCGCGTGCGCATCGAGATCGACGCGCAGATCGACATGACCTGGGTCGCGCTGAGCGACCCGGTGCCCGCCGGTGCCACCGTGCTGGGCTCGGGCCTGGGCCGCGATTCGGCCCTCGCCACGCAAGGCGAGAAGCGCGAAGGCACGGCGATGCTGGCGTATGAAGAACGCGGCCAGGAAGCCTTCCGCGCCAGCTGGCAGTTCATGCCGCGCGGCAAGCATGTCATCGAGTACACGCTGCGCCTGAACAGCGCCGGCCGCTTCGGCCTGCCGCCCACCCGCGTCGAAGCGATGTACGCCCCGGAGAGCTACGGCGAGCAGCCGAATGCCGCGCTGGAGGTGAAACCGTGACACACCGCGCCGCGGCCGCGCTGTGCCTGGGCCTGGCCCTGCTCGCGGGTCCGGTGCGGGCCGCCGATGCGGTGCCCGGCTTCGACAGCGTGCGCCGGGCGCATCGCCCATCGGACCTGATGCTGCTCGACCGCCAGGGCGAGCCGCTGCAGAGCCTGCGCATCGATGCCAAGGCACGCCGGCTGCCGTGGCTGCCGCTGGCGCAGTTCTCTCCTGCGCTGCGCGAGCTGATCGTGCAGGGCGAAGACCAGCGCTTCTGGACGCACGAGGGCGTCGACTGGACGGCCGCGGCGCGCAGCGCGCTGGCCAATGCGAAGGGCTCGACGCAGGGCGCATCGACCCTGTCGATGCAGCTGGCCGCGCTGCTGGACAGCGAACTGGCGCGGCCTGCCGGTGGTCGCAGCCTGCTGCAGAAGATGTCGCAGATCAGTGCCGCGCGATCGATCGAAACGCGCTGGCAGAAGCCGCAGATCCTGGAGGCCTACCTGAACCTGGTGCCGCTGCGCGGCGAGCTGGTGGGCATGCCGGCGGCCAGCTGGGCGCTGTTCGGCAAGCATCCGTCGGGCCTCGATCGGCACGAAGCCGCGCTGCTGGTGGCGCTGGTGCGCGCGCCGAACGCGAAGACCGAGGTGGTCGTGCGCCGCGCCTGTGCGCTGCTCGCCAAGCCTGCCGGCTGCGAGCAGGAGGCCGGGCTGGCCGAGTCCGCGCTCAAGCGCAGCGCCGGCCCGCCGCTGGCCGAGAACCTGGCCCCCCACTTTGCGCGTTGGCTGATGGCGCAGCCTGGCCAGGCCGAGCGCGCGCGCACCGCCGGCGCGCTGCGCAGCACGCTCGATGCGCGCCTGCAGCGCAGCGCGGTGGCGCTGCTGCGCGCGCAGATGGCCGAGCTGCAGGGCCGCCAGGTCGAGGACGGCGCGCTGGTGGTGCTGGACAACGCCAGCGGCGAGGTGCTGGCCTGGGTCGGCTCCAGCGGCGCGGCCTGGTCCGATGCGCCGGAGGTCGATGCGGTGCTGGCGCGCCGCCAGCCGGGCTCGACGATCAAGCCCTTCGTCTACGGCCTGGGCTTCGAGCGCGGGTTGATCACGCCGGCCAGCCTGCTCAATGACGCGCCGGCCGATCTCGACGGCGGCAGCGGCGCCTTCATGCCGCGCAACTACGACCACCAGTACCGCGGCTGGGTCAGCGCGCGCAGCGCACTGGCCTCGAGCCTGAACGTGCCGACCGTGCGGCTGGCCGCCTTGCTCGGACCGCAGGACCTGTTCGACAGCCTCAACCGCGCCGGCCTGCAGCTGGCCGAGAGTGGTGGCTACCACGGCCTCGCGCTCGCGCTGGGCAGTGCCGACGTCACGCTGCTGCAGCTGACCAATGCCTACCGCATGCTGGCCAACGGCGGGCGCTGGCGGCCCATCGCGGGCCAACCCGGCAACGCGTTGCAGGTGATGAGCCCGCGCAGCACCTTCCTGGTCGGCGACATCCTGGCCGACAGCAGCGCACGCGCGCTGACCTTCGGGCTCGACAGTGCGCTCGTCACGCGCGGCTTTGCCGCGGTGAAGACCGGCACCAGCAAGGACATGCGCGACAACTGGTGCATCGGCTACACCGACCGCTACACCGTCGGCGTGTGGGTCGGCAATGCCAGCGGCGCGGCGATGCACCACGTCAGCGGCACGCAGGGCGCCGCGCCGGTGTGGCGCGCGCTGATGCTGCAGCTGCATGCGCAGCAGGTCTCGCGCGCACCGCAGGCGCCGGCCGGTTTGCAGCGACAGTACGTGGTGTTCGATGCCGGCCTGGAAGCCGCGCGCGACGAGTGGCTGCCGGTCTCGCTCACGGTTGGGTCAACCGCCGGCTCCGCGCTGCGCGTGCGCGGCGGCGAGCAGCTCGCGGCGCGCCGGCCCAGCGGCATTGCCAGCCCGCGCAACGGCGCGATCTATGCGCTCGACCCCGACATGCCCGCGCCGGTGCAACGCATCAGCTTCCGCGGCGAAGGCGGGCAGTGGTGGCTCGATGGCCGCTTGATCGGCAGCGGCGCGCAGCTGGCGTGGCTGCCGTGGCCGGGGCGTCATCGGCTGGCGCTGAAGACAGCCGCCGGACAGCTGATCGACGAGGTGGGCTTCGAGGTGCGCGGCGCGGGGCTCGTCGCGCAACGATGAGTTCGCGCCGTGCTCAGCTCGCTGCGGGGCTGAACAGCCGCTCCATCGCCACGTCGATCACCATGCCGCAGAGGCTGTAGATCACCGAGCCGATCAGCGCCGCACCGAAGCCCGCGACGTTGAAGCCCTTCAGCACCTCGGCCGCGGCCCAGAACATCAGCGCGTTGATCACGAACAGGAACAGCCCCAGCGTGAGCAGCGTGACCGGGAAGGTCAGCAGCACCAGCAGCGGCCGCACCAGCGTGTTCAACAGGCCCAGCACCAGCGCCGCGATCATCGCGGAGCCGAAGCTCGCGACCGTGACGCCGCTGTAGAGGTGCGCCACCAGCAGCAGCGCTGCGGCCAACAGCAACCAGCGAACGAGGATCTTCATGGGCGCGCAGCATACACGCGCGACCCGCTTCGAGCGCTCACGCGAAGCGCACGCGATGCCTTCGCGAAGAGGCCTCGATGCGCCCCCGGAGCGCCCTCGGAGCGCCCTGGGAAGCACCTCGAAGCGCTTCGAGTGATGTGCCGGGGCGACAAATGCAGGTTTCCGAGGAGAAGAAAGCGCGTTTTACGAGGGAAAACCGCTTCTCAGCACGAATGTCGCGCAGTACCATTGCGCCCGCAGAGGTCATGAGAGAAACGTGGGTGCACGTCACCCCGGCCCGGACCCCGGCACATCAACCAATCACGTGATGGAGAGAATCAACATGGCAACTGCGAAGAAGGCCGCTCCGGCCAAGAAGGCGGCGCCGGCCAAGAAGGCCGCGCCGGCGAAGAAGGCGGCACCGGCGAAGAAGGCCGCCCCCGCGAAGAAGGCCGCTCCGGCCAAGAAGGCGGCCCCTGCGAAGAAGGCTGCTCCCGCAAAGAAGGCCGCCCCGGCCAAGAAGCGCACGCCCAACGCTGCGTTCATGAAGGCGATGACGCCCAGCGCGCAACTCGCCGCCGTGATCGGCGACAAGGCCCTGCCGCGCACCGAGGTGACCAAGAAGGTGTGGGAGTACATCAAGAAGAACGGCCTGCAGGACAAGGTGAAGAAGACGATGATCAACGCCGACGCCAAGCTGAAGGAAATCTTCAAGCAGGCCCAGGTGTCGATGTTCGAGATGACCAAGCTCATCAACGCTCACCTGAAGTGACACGCTGGCTTCTCGCGGTGGCAGGCTCCGCCGCCGAGAAGCCCCGGTGAACTGACACCAGGTGTGGGAACAAGGCCGGCTGCGAAGCCGGCTTTTTCTTTTTGGGCGTGCGCTCGTTGGCGACTGCTCAGGCCGGCGCGGGCAGTGCGGCCAACGTCTCGCGGCACCAGGCCTGCATCTCGGCATCGCCGATCGCGCCGAGCAGTTGCTGCATGCACTCGCGCTGCCGCGCGGCGGCCACGGGGTCTGACGCGGCCAGGCATGCACGCGCCATCGCCTCGTGCGCGAAGAAGCGCTCGGCCTCGTCGGCCCCCTCGGCCTCGCACATCGCCAGGCAGGCCTGCGCATGCTGCAGCGCCTGCGGCCCCTGGCCCGCCACGGCATGGCACAGCGCCAGCTGGTACTCGGCGCGCTCGACATGCAGCCAGGTGCCAGCCGCGGCCCACGCGCGCCGCGCGATGGCGGCGGCCTCGAGCATCAGCGCGTCCAGGGCCGCATCGCGCGCCTGGCCGCGCGCTGGCTCGCGCTGCCGCAACTCGCCGGCCACGTTGTTCGTGCACACCGCGTAGGCCTTGCGGGCGTCGGCATCGGGATGGTTCAGCGCCTGCGCCTCGGGCGCGCGCAGCGCGGCGCTGGCGGCCTCTGCATGGCCGCCGAGGGCCAGGGCCAGCACCACGTTCTGCAAGGCGCGCCAACGGGCCGCCAGGGGCACGGACGGGGCTGCGGCCACGGCGGCCGGATCGCCCGCCCGCACGGCCGCGACGGCCCAGGCCACGCGGCCGCGCATCGGCTGCAAGGCCGGCGTGTCCGGCGCGCGGTCGACCATGCGCGCGAGCTGCTCGACATCCACCAGATGCGCCAGCATCACATGCTCGGCCAGGCGCAGCGCCTCGGCGCCATCGGCATCGTCGGGTAGCGCCGGCGCGCGGGCCAGCAGGCCCTCGGCCACGTCGCGCGGCGCCGCCGCATGGCGTTCCTGCGCCTGGCCCAGCCAGTGCTTCAGCGTGGCGCCCTCGTCAGCGCCGGTCGTCGTCTCGCTGCTCATCGCGGTCTCGCTCCTCGGTCCACAGCCCGGCGATCTCGAGCCGGTGTTCATGGTCATGCGCCAGCATCGCGGCCAGCAGCGTGCCGGCATCGGCCGCGCGGCCGCTGAACAGCACCCGGCGCGCCAGCATCGAGGCGTCGATGCGGGCCAGCGCGGCGAGGCTGCGCCGCCGCTGCGCGATGAAGCGCCGCGCCGCCGCGCGCCAGGGCCGCTGCTGGTAGCGGCGCTCGACTGCCAGACGGTCGCCGTCGACCCCCGGCAGGCGCGGCCGTGTCTCGCCCAGCACGCGCGGCCAGCGCTGCGCCCAGCCGAACTCCTCGACATCGGCCAGGTGCCACAGCTGCTCGACCAGCGAGAAGCGATCGACCGCCGGCTTGCGGTAGCCCTGGTGGGGCGACATCGCGACGAGCAGTTGGGCCACCGCGGCCGCGCTGTCGGCGAGGTAGGCGCGGGCCAGCTGCAGGCCCTCGGCGCTGCCGACACGGTCGGCCGACAACACCGCCGGCAGCGGCGCACGCAACAGCTGGACGATCGTATCGTCCGCGCCAGTGGCCTGCGCCTCGTTCAGCGCTTCATGCAGCAAGGTCAGGCGGCTGCCGCTGGCGCAGGGCTCGATGCGCAGGCGCAGGGCTTGCGCACCGGCGGCGCCATCGAGCCGCAACGACAGGCTGCAGGGCGCGGTGGCCTCGGTCACCGTCAGGCGCAGCGCGCGGCCCTGCGCGTCGGCGCCGTGCACCGCGTGGCCGATGGCCAGCACCGCGTCGCCCTGCGGCAGCCGCGCGCCCAGGTAGTCGGCAATGAAAGGGCCCTGCACCAGCCGCTGCCACAGCCGCTGCGGCGGTGCCGCGAATCGCGTGCTCAACAGCTGGGCCGGCATCGGGAGGGTCGTCGTCATTCGGCCTGCTCCAGGCCGCGCTTGAGCGCCGCCAGCGCCGCGGCATGTTCACGCGCCGAGCTCGTCACCCAGCGCGCGGGCAGTGCCTGCAGCGGCACCGGGTTCAGGTAGTGCAGCTTCTCGCGGCCGCGCCACACCGCCACCACGAGTTCGGCGGATTCCAGCATCGACAGGTGCTTGGACAGCGCCTGCCGCGTCTGCGTGAAGCCCTCGGTCAACTCGGACAGCGTGAGGCCCGGCGCGTCGCGCAGGCGGTCCAGCAGCCGGCGCCGCGTGCCGTCGCTCAAGGCGCGCAGCAGGCGGTCGATTTCCTCGTCGGGGTTCGGATCGCTCATCGCATCGTGCAACTCAAGGGTTGCATGATGCCATGAAACGCAACGCTGTGGTTGCCTATTCCTGATCGGCTCAGTCGGGGTCGCGCACGCCGAACAGCGCCGCGGCGTTGCCCCAGGCGATGCGCCGCGCCGTGGCCGGCGGCAGGTCGCCGAGCCAGCGGCGGGCCTCGGCCATCAGCGCCTCGTAGCCGCTCCAGCGCGCGTTGATCCAGGTGTCCGAGCCGATCACGAAGCGATCGGGGAACTCGTTGAACAGTGCGCGCCACTCGGCGCTGAGCCGGCCGTCCGCATCGGTCAGCCCGGGTCGGTAGGACAGCTCGCCGATCAGCAGGGGATAGCGCCTGAACAGCGCACGCACGCGCGCCACCGGCGCGCCGCCGATGC
>CAZXLI010000181.1:0-13455 GCA_964641795.1 uncultured Bordetella sp.
TGCTCGATCGAGGACATCGCCGAAAACACCAGCGCGCCGTTCTGGTTCCAGCTCTACATGATGCGCGACCGCGACGCGATGGCCCGCATGATCGACCGCTGCAAGGCCGCCAAATGCAGCGCGCTGGTGCTCACGCTGGACCTGCAGGTGATCGGCCAGCGCCACAAGGACCTGAAGAACGGCCTCACCGCCCCGCCGCGGCCGACGCTGCGCAACATCGTCAACCTGATGACCAAGCCGCGCTGGTGCTTAGGCATGCTCGGCACGCGGCGCCACACCTTCCGCAACCTGGTGGGCCATGTGAAGGGCGTCAGCGACATGAGCTCGCTGGCGGCCTGGACCAACGAGCAGTTCGACCCGCGCCTGTCCTGGCCCGACGTGGCCTGGGTGAAGGAGCGCTGGGGCGGCAAGCTGATCCTCAAGGGCATCATGGATGTCGAGGACGCGAAGCTGGCCGCGCGCAGCGGCGCCGACGCCATCGTCGTCAGCAACCACGGCGGCCGCCAGCTCGACGGCGCGCCCTCGAGCATCTCGGCGCTGCCGGCCATCGTCGCGGCGGTGGGCGACCAGCTCGAGGTGTGGATGGACGGCGGCATCCGCTCGGGCCAGGACGTGCTGAAGGCCTGGGCGCTGGGCGCGCGCGGCACGATGATCGGCCGCGCGATGGTCTACGGCCTGGGCGCGATGGGCGAGGCCGGCGTCACCAAGGCGCTGCAGATCCTGCACAAGGAGCTCGACATCACGATGGCCTTCTGCGGCCACACGCAGCTGGTCAACGTCGACCGCGACATCCTGCTGCCCGGCACCTACCCGGTGGCCTGAGCGAGCCGCAGCGCCTGACGAAAAGGTTCTCATTGGTCGCGGGGAAAGACCGCGTTGCCGACGCGCCAGGGCCGCGCGAGCATCGTTGGATCGATCCCCGTGGAGACGCGACCATGACGATGAACCGCCGCACGCTGCTCAACACCTCGGCCACGGCCACGCTGGGTGCCGTCGCAGGCTGCGCGCTGCCCGGCAACGCCGCCAGCACGCCGAAGACCCCGTTCACGGTGGCCGACACCTACATCCCGATCGTCGGCAGCGACCTGATGTTCCCGGTGCGGCGCATCTACTGCATCGGCCGCAACTACGCGGCCCACGCCCGAGAGATGGGCTCGGACCCGAACCGCGAGCCGCCGTTCTTCTTCCAGAAACCCACCGACGCGATCCAGAACGTCGCGCCCGGCACGGTGGCCGATCACCCGTACCCGACGCTGACCAAGAACTACCACTACGAGGTGGAACTGGTCGCCGCGCTGCACCAGGGCGGCCGCAACGTCGACACGGCGCAGGCGCTGTCGCTGGTGTATGCCTACGCGATCGGGCTGGACATGACGCGCCGCGACCTGCAGCGCGCGATGGGCGACGAGAAGAAGCCCTGGGAGATCGGCAAGAGCTTCGACCGTTCGGCGCCGATCGGCCCGCTGCACCTGGCCAGCCAGATCGGCCACTTCACGCAGGGCGCGATCTGGCTCAAGGTCAATGGCCAGCTCAAGCAGAACGCCAACCTGAACCAGATGATCTGGAACGTGGCCGAGCAGATCAGCAAGCTGAGCCAGGCCTTCGAGCTGCAGCCCGGCGACATCATCTACTCCGGCACGCCGGAGAACGTGGGCCCGGTGGTCAAGGGCGACGTGATCGACTGCCACATCGACGGGCTGCCGAACCTCGGCATCCGCATCACCTGAGCCACGGGCAGGCGATCAGTCCACCGCCCCCGGCAGCGCACGCAGCGCTGCCTGCAGCGCGGCAATGGCATGCCGCACCTTGGCCGGCTGGGTGTCGCGCTGCGGCACCACGGCCCACACCGGCGTGGAAGCGAGTTGCCATTCGGTCAGCAGCGGCACGATGCGGCCGGCCCGCAGGTCGTCGTCGGCATCGGGCCGCACCAGCAGCGCCAGGCCCAGGCCGGCAGCGCACATCTGCTCGATCGTCAGCTGGTTGTTGCTGACGATGCGCGGCTCGACCCGCACGCGCTCGGCCGCCTGGGCCGGGCCCTGCAGCTCGACCAGGAAGCCGCTGGCACCCGTTTCGTGGCCGATCCATTCATGCGCTAGCAGATCGGCCGGCGTGCGCGGCGTGCCGCGCTGCGCCAGGTAGGCCGGTGCCGCGCACAGCGTCCAGCTGAAGCTGCACAGTCGCCGCGCCACCCAGGTCGAATCGGCCAGCCGGCCGGCGCGCAGCGCCAGGTCGATGCGCGCATCGATCAGGTCGATCATGCGGTCGTCCACCAGCAGCCGCAGTTTCAGCGCCGGGTGCTGCGCCAGCAGCGGCGCCAGCGCCGGCGCCACGTGGCGCGCGAAGCCCACGGGCGCCGAGATGCGCAGCTCGCCCTCGAGCGTGTCGCGCGAGCGCTGCATCTGCTCGCGCGCCGCCTCGGCCGCCTGCACCACCACCAGGCAATGCGCATGCACGCGGGCGCCCACCTCGGTGAGCTCGAGCTTGCGGGTCGAGCGGTGCAGCAAGGTCACGCCATGCGCGGCCTCGAGCGCGCGCACGCGCTGGCTCACCGCCGAGGGCGTCATCGCCAGCTGGCGGGCGGCCGCGCTCATCGAGCCCTGGCGCACCACCTCGGCAAACACCGCCATCGCCTGCAGATCGTCCACCTTGAAGCCTGACTTCAAAGACATTGCGAATCCAGCCGTCTAGTCGGCCGATTGTGAAGCCAGGATCATCCCGGCATCGCATCACCCCTGTTGGAGAACGAGATGAAAGTCGCCCTGATCGGTGCCACCGGCTTTGTCGGCTCGGCCCTGTTGACCGAACTGCTGCAGCGCGGCCACCAGGTCACCGCACTGGCCCGCGACCCGGCCAAGCTGGCGGCGCGCGAAGGCCTGACCGTCGTGCAGGCCGACGTCTATGACGCGGCGCAGGTGGCCCAAGCCGTCGAAGGCCATGACGTCGTGCTGAGCGCCTTCAACCCCGGCTGGAACGACCCCGCGCTGTACGAGCGATTCACTGCTGGCCACCGCGCCATCGTGGCCGGCGCCAAGCGCGCGAAGGCGCCGCGCCTGATCGTGATCGGCGGCGCCGGCAGCCTGTATGTCGCCCCCGGCGTGCAGCTGGTCGACACGCCCGCCTTCCTGGACCACGTGCCGCCGAACATCGTGCCGGGCGCAAAGGCCGCGCGCGATGCGCTGACCGAGCTGCGCAGCGAGACCGCGCTGAACTGGACGCTGGTGTCGCCCGCCGCGATGCTGCAGCCCGGCCAGCGCACCGGCCACTACCGCCTTGGCGGCGAGCAGTTGCTGATGAACGGCGACCAACCTGCCAGCATCTCGGTGCAGGACCTGGCCGTCGCGGTGGTGGACGAGGTCGAGACGCCGCGCCACCCGCGCCAGCGCTTCACCGCGGCGAACTGAGGTCGAGGCCGGCGCTCAAGCCACTTGCAAGGCCTGCAGCAGCGGCAACTGCTTGTCTGCAAAAGACCTGGCCTGCTGGGCCAGCTGGGCCATGTTGTCGGCCTCGCTGGTCATCGGCTTGCCGTCCTTGCCGATCAGGGCTTGGCCCTGCGACGCCAGCACCTGCCAGGCGAAGCGCGCCCAGCCCTCGGCATCCGCATGGCCTTGCCGGCGCGCCAGCAAGAACAGCTGGCTGATGCGCGGCACGCCGACGCCGCCGCCCGTCACGGGGCTGGCCAGGCTGGTGACCTCGGCGCTGCTGCGGGCCTTGTGCATCAGGTGCAGGTTCAGGGCATCGGTGCGCGTGCGGCAGGCCTGGATGTCGGCCTCGTCGTGCGCGGGAACGACATGGCCCTGCCCGGCCAGCACCATCACGGCCTGGCCGATCTGCGCCAGGGTCACGCCGCCCGCGGCCAGCAGCGTCTCCAGTTCGGCCAGGCTGCGCGGCCGATGGTCGGCCAGCGCGTCCAGCAGCGGCGAGTAGATCGCCGGCGCCAGGTTGGCCTCGCCGGTGGGGGCACTGATCGACAGGCTCACCTCGGACCGCGCCGTCACCAGCACCACGCGCTGCTCGCGCAGCGCCTGCAGCTGTTCGAAGGGCTTGAGCTGCCGCGCGCCCTTGACCCAGTAGTCCTTGCGGAATTGCGTGTTGGCCAGGAAGTCGCGGGTGGTCTTCCTCAAGGTGCTGTCACCGATCTGGCCCAGCAGCGTGCGCTGCGCCTGCGTCAGGTTCAGCGCATCGATGTGATCCAGGTAGCGCGCCGAGCAGGCATGGCCGAGCTTCGCGCGCGACATCCATTCGGCCACCTCGCTGAAGTACATCGGCTGCCACGAGCGGTTGAAGTACTCATGGGCCAGGTAGCCCTTGTCCAGCGTCTTCAGCGCCGACACACGCTGCGACAGATCGGCCGCACTGGCCGCGAAGGCCGGATTGGCCGCCAGCACCTGGTCGATGAAGGCCAGCGATGCATCAATGCGGCTGCCCATTCCATCGGCGGGTGCCGTGGCGACGGCCAGGTGATCGGCCATCAGGCGGCGCACCGGCGCCAAGGTCGACCATCCGGGCAGCGTGTTGAAGCTCATGAACACGGCGCCGCCGGGCTTGAGCTTGTGCTGCAGAAAAGCGACGATCAGCTCGCGATTGGCCTCGGACACCCAGGTCCAGATGCCGTGCAGCGCGATGAAATCGAAGTCGGGCAGATCGGTGCGATGGCAATAGTCGGCAAACGCCTCGTCCCGCAGTCGGGCCGAAGCACCGGAGGCCCGCACCAGGTCCAGCGCCTGGCTGGCCTGGGCGGGATTGAAGTCGGTGCCATGCCACTGCACGGGCGAAGCTGCGGCGTGCGTCGCGATGCTCAGGCCCTGGCCAAAGCCCAGCTCGCAGGCCGTCTCGACGGCCGGAAACGCCAGCTCGCTGAACAGCAAGGCCAGCTTCAGCCGCAGCGGATTGAGTTCCGGGTAGTACCCGTGCGTATAGCCGACCTCGGCCACATACCCTTCAGACCAGCTGTCCAAGACGCCCTCCGGCAACGCCCCCGACAGCGGTCGGGGAACCTCATCCTCCCATGCCGTCCATCGGTGCGGCCGGGCTCTGCCCCACCAGCTCGACCAGGAAGTCCGCCAGCGGCTTGTCCACATTGTCCGGCAGCGCCGCGAGCGCGCTGTCGGCCGCATAGGTCTTCGAGCCGATCTCCCAACGCTCGATGCTGATGAGCGTGTCCACGTCGGTGCCGCCGTAGCTCTGCATCACCAGCTGCGCCACGCCGTTGACCGTGGCCTTGTGGAAGTGGTAATCGCGGACGTTGCCGGTGAAGACGGCCGTGTCCACGCCTGCCCCGCCGTCGAGCACGTCGCTGCCGCGTCCGCCCACCAGGCGGTCATCGCCCTCGCCACCTCGCAGCACGTCGTTGCCCGCGTCGGCGTTCCAGCCCAGCTCGCTGGTCACCAGCGGCTGCGCCAGGTTCAGGTTGCCCTGGCCATCGGTGCTGCGCTGCAGGCTGTGCGCATCGCGCGCCAGGTACAGCAGCGCATCGGCCCATTGGCCCCCGTGCGTGAGGTAGTCGCTGCCCAGCGCGATGAGCGCATCGCTGGCCGTGCCCGCGCCCCACACCGTCTCGATCAGCGCCTTGACCTGCAGCTCGATGGCCTGCGGCAGCACGTGGCCGGCCGCATAGTGGTTGTAGGCCGCCTGCGCCAGCTGCTGGCTGGTGAGGCCGCTGGTGCTCAGGCCATTGAGATCGTCCAGGCTGGGCAGCGCGCCGGTGGCCGCACGGTACAGCATCGCCACGTCCTGCAGCCGCTGCGCGCTCTGGTAGGTGTAGGCCAGCCGGTCGTCGCTGTCCTGCGGCTGCCCGGGCAGCGTCCAGGGGCCGATGTGGCTGTCGCTGGCCGGTCCGCCCAGCGCGGCCTCGGCCGTCTCGAAGCGGCTGAGGATGCGGCCCTGCGCATCGAGCTGGATGGTCCAGGTGCCCGCATCGCTGGGGCCGCCTTGCAGCACGTCGTTGCCCGCGCCGCCGTCCAGCGTGTCGTTGCCGATGCCGCCCACCAGGTGGTCGTTGCCTGCGTCGCCGTACAGCGTGTCGTTGCCGCCCTTGGAGCCCACGGTGTCGTCGCCTGCGCCGCCGTGCAGCTGGTCGTCAGCGGCACCGAGCACGATGAACTGGCTGCTGCCGTCGCCGAACACGACGTTGCTGCCGTTGCCGCCGACCACGCGCGACGGGCCGATGATGATCGCGAACTCCACGTCGTCCAGCTGCAGCACGGTGCCCGGGGGCAGGTTGCTGGCGTCGATCACCAGCGCTTCCTGCCGCTGCGGGTGCTCGCTGCTGCCCTCGCCCAGGCCCTGCGCGCCGGTGATCACGATCGGTGCCGAGCCCACGCCGCCGGTGCCGGGCTGCAGCGTGAGCGTGCGCACCGTGACCTGCGCCGGGTCGCCCACCGTGGGCACGTACTGGTCGATGCCCGTGTCGATGAGCGCCTGCAGCGCCGCGGGGTCGCTCTCGTGCGCGGTGGTGGCGTTGACCAGCTGCTGGCGCAGCGTGAGGTTGCCGCCGGTGGTGGCCTCGCTGCGCACGCCCACGCCCACCGGCAGGCTCACGGTGAGCAGCGCCGTGCCGTCGCCGGCCTGCGCCACCACCAGATCGGCCAGCGTGGCGTTGGGGGTGTTGGGGTCTTCGGGCCGCGTGCCCGGCACCGGAGGGGTGCTCACGGTCTCGGTGCTGCTGCCGTCGGGGTTGGGCGTGGTGACGGTGCTCACCGGCACGCCGTCCTGCGTGTCGGGGCCGCTGGTGGGCGCCGCGGCGGTGTGGAAGTTGTAGCTGCTGCCTGCCACCAGCGCGGCCACGGCGTTGCCGGCCGCGTCCTTCAGGCTGAGCGCGTCCCAGGCCACCGCGTAGTCGCTGTCGTAGGCCAGGTCGGCGCTCGGGTCGATGACCAGGTTGCCGCTCGCATCGAGTGTTATCGCCGCGGGCACCAGCGTGCCGTCGCTCATGTGCCGCAGGCTCACGCTGCCCAGGCTGGAGGGGCCGGCCGACAGCGCTTCGCTGAAGTGCAGCACCAGCGTGCTGCCCACCGGTACGGCGCCGGCATCGTCGGCCGGGCTGCTGCCTGCGGGGTCGAAGACCGGCGCCGTGGTGTCCAGCGTCGGGCCGCTGAAGCTGGCATCGCTGCCGCGGTTGCCCGCCAGGTCGCTGTAGCCGGCGCCCGAGACGCTGATGCTGTTGCGGGCATCGCTGGGCGTGAACTGCGCGATGTACACCCGCGGGTCGGCCGTCGGGGCCAGCGCACTCAGGCTGCCGCCGTGCACCGTGATGTCCTCGGCACCGAAGCCGCTGGGAGTCTCGCTGAAGCTGAAGCTCAGCGTGGCGCTCTGGCCCAGGCCGAGCACCGGCTTGTCGCTGCTGATCGTCAGGCTGGGGGCCTGGGTGTCCACCGCGAAGGGGCCCGAGCTGGTGCTGCCGCTGCCGGGCTGGCCCTGCGCGTTGGTGATGCCCGCGTGGTTGAGCACGATGACGTTGCTGGCGCTGCTGTAGCCGGCGGTGGGCGTGAAGGTGGCGCGCCAGGTGAGGCCGCCATCGCTGCTGCCCAGGCCGCCGAGGCTGCCGCCTTGCACGCTGAGGTCGCCCAGGTCCAGCCCGCTGACGGCCGAGGCGAAGCTGATGGTGACCTGGGTGGTCTCGCCCGCGCTCAGCTGGGTGTCCGCCAGCGTGATGCTGGCCGCCGGGTCGAGCGTGCGCACGCCGTAGCTGTTGGAGCTGTAGCTGCCCACGCCGGCGTTGCCACTGCGATCATGGATGCCGGTGGCGTCCAGCCGCACCACGTTGCCTGCCGCGTTGGCGTTGACGAAGGGCTGCAGCACCGCGCTCCAGGTCTTGGCGTTGAGCTGCTGCAGGTTCGACAGTGCCCCACTGCCCGCGCTCAGGTCGGCCAGCGTCAGGTCGGCCACCGGCTCGTCGAAGCTGATGGTCACCGTGGTGGTCTCGCCGGGGCTGAGGTCGCTATCGGCCACGGTAAGCGTGGCGGTGGGCGGCGTGCCGTCCGGGCCGGTGATGTTGCTGACCACCTGGCCCACGAAGCTGGCTGCGTCGTTGCCGGCCAGGTCCTGCGTGGCGTTGGTGTCGTTGCCGGCGGTGGGGTCGGTGTAGGACACGCTCACCGCCTCGGCTTGCAGCACCGCCGTGTCCAGCGTCAGGGTCACGGTCCTGGCCGCGCCGTCCACCGCCACGCCGGTGACTGCGTTGGCCTGCCCGCCGCTGATGACGCTGAAGGCCGCGTTCGGCGCGATGTTGACCGCGTTCAGCGCGTTCGCGTCGCTGTAGGTCAGCACCAGCGTGTTGCCGTTGGCCACCGCGCTGGCCAGCACCGGCGCCGCGTTGTCGGTGGTGTCGATGGTGAAGTTGCCCGAGTCCGTCGTGCCCGTGCCGGCGTTGCCCGCCGTGTCGCTCACGCCAGTGTTGTCCAGCGTGATCACGTTGCTCGCATCCAGCACCGCGTTGCTGGGCGTGTACGTCGCCGTCCAGGTCACCCCGCCGTCACCCGAGCTCACCGCGCTCAGCGTGCCGTTGGGCACCGTCAGGTCCGCGTTCGTGAACCCGCTCACCGCCTCCGAGAACGTGATCGTCACCACCGCGGTCTCGCCGGAGACGATGGCCGTGTCCGACAGGCCGATCGTCGCCGTCGGGCGCTGGGTGTCGACCGCGTAGTTGCCGCTGTTCGCGCTGCCGCTGCCGGCATTGCCGTTCACGTCTGAAATGCCGGTGTAGTCCAGTGTCAGGACGTTGGTCGCATCGCTGGTGCTGGCCGCAGGCGTCAGCGTGGCGGTCCAGGTGATGCCGCCGTCGCTGGTGCTCAGGCCCGAGAGGGTGCCGCTGGGCACCGTCAGGTCGGCGAGGGTGAAGCCCACCACCGCCTCGGCAAAGGTGAAGGTGACCGTCGCGGTGTCGCCGATCTTCAGCGCCGTGTCGCTGATGGTGATGGCCGAGGCGAGCGTCGGCCGCACGGTGTCAACCTTGTAGTTGCCGCTGTTCGCGCTGCCGCTGCCGGCATTGCCGCTCAGGTCCGAGATGCCGGTGCAGTCCAGCGTCAGGACGTTCGTGCTGTCGGTGACGCTCGCATCGGGCGTCAGCGTCGCCGTCCAGGTGATGCCGCCGTCGCTGCTGCTCAGGTTCGACAGCACGCCATTGGGCACGGTCATGTCCGCACTGGTGAAGCCCGTCACTGCCTCGGTGAAGGTGAAGGTCACCGTCGCGGTGTCGCCGACCTTCAACGCCGTGTCGCTGATGGTGATGGAAGAGGCGAGCGCCGGCCGGACCGTGTCGATTGCGTAGTTGCCCGAATCGACCGTGCTGCTGCCGGCATTGCCGCTCAGGTCCGCGATGCCGGTGTAGTCCAGCGTCAGGACGTTCGAGTTGTCGGTGACGCTCGCATCGGGCGTCAGCGTCGCGGTCCAGGTGATGCCGCCGTCGCTGGTGCTCAGGTTCGACAGCACGCCGTTGGCCACGGTCACGTCCGCGGTGGTGAAGCCCGTCACCGCCTCGGCGAAGGTGAAGGTCACGGTCGCGGTGTCGCCGATCTTCAGCGCCGTGTCGCTGATGGTGATGGCCGAGGCCAGCGCGGGCCGCACGGTGTCCACCGCATAGTTGCCGCTGGTCGCGCTGCCGCTGCCGGCATTGCCGCTCAGGTCCGCGATACCGGTGTAGTCCAGCGTCAGCACGTTGGTGGCATCGGTGGTGCTGGCGGAAGGCGTCAGCGTGGCGGTCCAGGTGATGCCGCCGTCGCTGGAGCTCAGGTTCGACAGGCTGCCGCTGGGCACCGTCACGTCGGCGATGGTGAAGCCCGTCACCGCCTCGGTGTAGGTGAAGGTCACCGTCGCGGTGTCGCCGATCTTCAGCGCGGTGTCGCTGATCGTGATGGACGAGGCCAGCGTGGGCCGCAGCGTGTCGATCGCGTAGTTGTTCGAATCGGTCGTGCCGATGCCGGCGGCCGAGCTGACGTTGCCGGTGACGCCCGTCATGTCCATCGTGATGACATTGGTGGCGTCCTCGATGCTGGCAGTGGGCGTCAGCGTCGCGGTAAAGGTGGTGCCGCCATCGCTCGAGCTCACGGCGCTCAGCGTGCCGTTGGCGATCGTCAGGTCGGCATTGGTGAAGCCGCTGACCGCCTCGTTGAAGGTGAAGGTCACCAGCGAGGTCTCGCCGACGATCAGCGAGTTGTCGGCCACCACGATCGTGGCACTCGGGGCATTGACGAAATTGCTGACCGTGATGCCGTTGCCGCTCAGGTCCGCCACCGTCACGCCCGCGGCCGCACCGGCCGCCCAGTCTTCAGCGGCCGCCAGGTTGTATGTGTTCGCGCCCACCGAGCTGGTGCCGTTCTTGTTCAAGCGGCTCGTCAACGCGCTGATGTCGGTGCTGTTGAGCGTGACGGTGAAGCTGGTGCTGCTCGTCACGTCCACGCTGCTGCTGGTCAGCGTGTAGGCGCTGGAGTCGCCGCTGATCGTGAACTTGCTGATGTCGATGTCGTTGGCGGCCCCCGCCAGGCTGACGAAACCGGTGCCGGTGACCACCAGCGCGCCGGTGCCGGCGTCATAGGTGGCGCTGGTGATGGTGGGGGCCGGCACGGTGGCGGTCACGCCATTGCCGGTGGTGTCGGCCACCGTCACCGCACTGTCCGCGCCGCGCGCCCAGTCCTCGGCGGCGGCCAGGTTGTAGGTGCTGCCGCTGGTGGAGCTGGTGCCGCTGCGGTTCATGAACAGGTTCACCGCGGCACGGTCGGTGGCGTTGAGCGTCACCGAGAAGCTGGTGCCGTTGGTCACGTCCACGTTGCTGGTGGTCAGCGTGTAGCTCGCGCCGCCTTCGCCGCTGAGCGACAGCTTGGTGACGTCGATGTCGTTGGACGCGCCGGAGCGGGTGGTGAAGCCCGTGCCGGTGACGACCAGCACGCCGGTGCTGGCGTCGTAGGTGGCGCTGGTGATGGCCGGCACCGGCACGTTCGACACCGTGACGAGGTTGTTGCTGTCGGCCATGCCACCGTCGTTGACGTCGGTGTTCCAGTAGTCCAAGGCCGACAGCGTGTAGGTGCTGATGTCGGTGGACGTGGTGCCGTTGCGGTTGAACAGCAGCTCCACCGCCGCCTCATCGGTGGCGTTCAGCGTGACGGAGAACGAGGTCTCGCTGCTCACGTCCACGTTGCCGGAGGTCAGCGTGTAGGTGGTGCCGCCTTCGCCGCGCAAGCGGAGGTTACCGACCGTGATGTCGTTGGCGGCGCCCGGCTGGCCGACCAGGCGGGTGCCCGTGACCACCAGCACATTGGTGCTGGCATCGTAGGTGGCCGAGGTGATGGTGGGCGTTGCGACGTTGCTGACGGTCACGCCGTTGGTGGTGTCGGCCACCGCGCTGGCCGTGGCATCCCAGCCGGATGCGGCGGAGAGGTTGTAGGTGGTGCCGTTGACGGCGGTGGTGCCGTCGTAGTTCCACAGCCCGTTCACGGCCACCCGGTCGGCCGCATTCAGCGTGATCGAGAACGCGGTGGCGCTGCTGGCGGTGACGCTGCCGCTGGTCAGCGTGTAGGTGCCGCCGTTGCTGCCGGTCACCGTGAGCTTGGTGGGGTCGATGGTGTCGCCGGTGGTCATGCCGCTGCCGGTGACCGACAGCACGCCGGTGCTGGCGTTGTAGGTGGCGCTGCTGATGGCGGCGGCGGAGGCGACCGTGATGTCGATGTCGTCCACTTCCGCCGTCACGGTGCCGCCGAACGCCAGGCGGATCTCGTCGACGCTGTCGAAGGCGGAACCGAAGCTCAGTTGGCCGTAGCCATGGAAGAAGTCCTGAAAGCCGTTGTTGTCGGTCCCCGTGCCGGCCATCGTGTAGGTGATATTGCCGGCACTGTCGCTGGTCCGCAGATCCACCGTTTCGCCGGCCACCACCTGGGCACCGTCGCGCCAGCCGGAGATCGTGACCGACATGGTCTGGGCGTAGGTGCCATAGCCGTCGTTGGAACTGGCGGCCAGGCTGAACGAGTTCAGGTCGAAGTTCGTGCCGTCCGTGGAAGCGAACGAGAACTGCGACACGTTCGCGACCCCATCGTTCAGGTCCAGGTTCCAGATGAACACCCGATCGTTGGCGCCGCCCAGGAGGGCGACGGTTTCGTTCGCGTTCGCAACCGCGACGTCCACCGCGCTGGCGGCGCTGAAGGTCCAGGTGCCGACGGCCTGGCTGGTGGCATTGACGGCCGTGATCAGGCCGGCGCTGTCGAAGTTCTCGTCGCTCACGGACAGCAGGCCGCCATAAGAGTCCAAGGCCGGCGCCACGAAGGCCGTTGGCGTGCTGACGTGGCCATGCTGCGCCTCCAGCACCCAGTCGCCGCCGAACGCGGTGGAACCGGTGGCGTCGTCCGAAGCCGCCACGTCGGCGCCGGTGGCCCGCGCCAGTTGATCGACGAACCCGGCGCCGACCTCGCCCGCGGCCAGGTTGCAGCCGTAGAACAGCAGGTCGCCGCCCGGCGCCAACGCCTGGCCGATGCTGGCCAGCGTGTCGGCGTGGTCGGCCAGGTTACCGCTGCCGAGCCAGAGCTTGCCCAGTTCAACACTGCCTTCGCGGCCGTGCGACACGACGTGCACCGCACGGATGCCCGCGTGTTCGTTCAGGTACGCGGCGATCTGCGCCAGCCCGTCGGCCTGGCTGTCGAGCATCACCAGATCGACGTCGGGCCGCAGGGCGGCCAGCAGGGTCGGCAGGTCGTCCACGCGGTCTGACACGAAGGCCACCTCCCGGTGGCTGAAGGGACTGCCGGCCAGCGGTTCAGTGTCGGTCGATGCGAAGCCAAGTGCGGGGGATTGAGAGGCCATGGGGGGGGTTCTTGTGGAATGAAGGGGTGCATGCGGCGGCATGCCGCCCGGATTTGCCGGATCAAGTGTTCCCAATCCCGCCCCCCGGCGATCGAAGAAAGCGGCCCTGGTTTTCGGTCTTGATCAAGGACAAGCCCACCATCGGCCAGGCGTGACGCGGTGCGGATTTCCGCCCACCGACGGCCCCCGCAGTGCGGTTCGTCGCACACCAGCGCGCTCGCCACCCGGGCCGGGGACACCCACCGGGCCATGGCATGGAACCTGCCTCTTCAGGCTCGGCGCCGTCACGGCGCCGCCCTCCCACTGCATTGAGAGAAGACATGAAAAGACTGTTGCGACCCTGGCTGGCCCGCGGTATCACCGCGATGGCCCTGATGTGCTCCGCGAGCTTCGCGCTCGCCCAGACCGCCGCGCCGGCGGCCAAGCCGCGCATCACCGTGCTGGCCACCGGCGGCACGATTGCCGGCGCCGGCGCCACCGCCGCCAACAGCGCCACCTACCAGGCCGCCAAGGTGCCGGTGGACAAGCTGATCGCCGGCGTGCCCGAAC
This sequence comes from uncultured Bordetella sp., assembly GCA_964641795.1. Classification (GTDB taxonomy): domain Bacteria; phylum Pseudomonadota; class Gammaproteobacteria; order Burkholderiales; family Burkholderiaceae_C; genus Pseudaquabacterium. The sequence goes on from CAZXLI010000181.1 coordinate 13,330, forward strand.
TGGCCGACGTGGCCACGGTGAAGGGCGAGCAGGTGTTCCAGATCGCCAGCGAGAGCTTCACCAACGACAAGCTGCTAACGCTGGGCAAGCGCGTGTCCGCGCTGGCCAAGGACCCCGCGGTCGACG
>CAZXLI010000182.1:0-13358 GCA_964641795.1 uncultured Bordetella sp.
TCGATGTGGAACGGGATGCCGCGGCCCTTCAGGTACTCGGGCAGCACATGCTCGGGGAAACCGGGCTGCTTCTGGTCGAGGTTGACCGCGACGATGTCGAAGTGCACCGGCGCGCGTTCGCGCAGGCTCAGCAGGATGTCCAGCAGCGCGTGGCTGTCCTTGCCGCCGGACAGGCACACCATCACCTTGTCGCCCTCGCCGATCATGTTGAAGTCGGTGATGGCCTCACCCACCTGACGGTGCAGGCGCTTGCTGAGCTTGTTCATCTCGAAGGCCTGCTTCTTCGCGGCCTTGTCGTCGCTGTTGCCGCTGTCGACCAGGCCGGCATCGACCACCGTGTTCATTGGGGCTCCTTCATGCCAAACACCTCGCACCCCACGGCCTCGCAATCGGGGTACACATCGGGCTTCTCGGTCGAGACGCGCGCAGCACGCACCTGGGGATGCGCGAGCATCAGCTTCAGCACATCGTCGGCCAGGGTCTCCTGCAGATGGATATGGCCCTGCGACACGCGCGCCGCGATCGAACGGCGAATGAAATCGTAGTCCAAGACCTCATCCAATTGGTCGCGCTGGGGCGTTGACATTGCCAAGGGCACGTAAAGATCGACATTCATCAGCACGCGCTGCTCGCCCTTCTTCTCGAAGTCGTGCACGCCGATGTTGATCCACACCTCGTAGTCGCGCAGGAAGAGGCGCCGGCAGTCCATCAGGCTGGGGTTGGTGAGCAGGCTGTGCATCAGCGCTCCTTGGCTAGGAATTGCACGTCCCGCGGCTGCGGCAGCAGGTGCTGGCCGCCATCGACCAGCAGCGTGCTGCCGGTGATGGCCGGCGACTCGAGCAGGAAGCGGATCGCGCGGGCGATGTCCGCCGGCGTCGACGAGCGTTCGAGCGGTGTCATGCGGTGCGAGCGCGCGAATTCGTCGGCCGACATGCTGCCCGACAGCAAGGTGACACCCGGCGAGACGCCGCACACGCGCAGCACCGGCGCCAGCGCCTGCGCCAGCATCACGGTGGCCGCCTGCAGCGCCGCCTTCGACAGCGTGTACGACAGGTAGTCGGGGTTCGGATTGACGAGCTTCTGGTCGAGGACGTTGACGACGCAGCCCTGGGCGCCGCGATCACGCAGGTGCTCGTGCAGGGCGCGGGCGAGCACGATCGCCGGCGCGGTGTTGGCGCGCCAGTGGCGCTCCATCTGGCCGACGGTGAAGCTGGCGACGTCGTCGTACTCGAACAGCGAGGCGTTGTTCACCACCGCATCGACCCGGCCGCAGCGCAGCAGCACCGCGGGCAGCAGGGCCTCGCAGGCCGCCGGGTCGGCCAGATCGGCTTCGAACACCTCGGCCTGCGCGCCGGAAGCACGCGCGGCTTCGGCCGTGGCCTCGGCGTCGGCGCGCGAATGGCGGCAGTGCAGCGCGAGGTCCCAGCCGTGGGCCGCGAGTTCGAGCGTGATGTCGCGGCCGATGCGCCGGGCCGCGCCGGTCACCAGCGCGAGCGGGCGCCGGGGTCGTGAAGAGGGCGGGGACATGGCTTCCTACAATGCCGCGATGAATGCGGCGAGCGAACCCGACAGTGTATCGACCCGGTTGATGGCCCGCGTCGCGCAGGTGATCGCCGAGTCAGGGGGCTGGCTGCCCTTCGACCGCTTCATGGCGCTGGCGCTGTACGAACCGGGCCTGGGCTACTACGCGAACCAGGCACCGAAGTTCGGGACGATGCCCAGCTCGGGCAGCGACTTCGTCACCGCGCCGGAGCTGTCGCCGCTGTTCGGGCAGGCACTGGCGGCCCAGCTGCGGCAGGCCTTGCAGGCCACCGGCACGACGACCGTGCTCGAGTTTGGTGCCGGCTCCGGCAGGCTCGCCGAACAGCTGATCGATGCACTGGGCGACGCGGTGCGAACCTATGCCATCGTCGATCTTTCCGGCGTGCTGCGCGAGCGCCAGCAGCAGCGGCTGGCGCGATTCGGCGAACGGGTGCGGTGGCTCGATCGGCTGCCCGAGGAGGTCGAGGCCGTGGTGGTCGGCAACGAGGTGCTCGACGCCATGCCGGTGCAGCTGCTGCAGTGGGACGGCCAGCGCTGGGCCGAGCGCGGTGTGATCCAGCAGGGGCAGGGCCTGGGCTGGGAAGACCGTCCGACGCGGCTGGCGCCACCGTACGAGGCCGCCTTCGTGCCCGGCACGGTGACCGAGATCCACCCGCAGGCCGAGGCCTTCGTGTCAACGCTGGCGCAGCGGCTGAAGCGCGGCGCCGCGTTCTTCGTCGACTACGGATTCCCCGAGGCCGAGTACTACCACCCGCAGCGCCGCGGCGGCACCCTGATGTGCCACCGGGCGCACCGCGCCGACAGCGAGCCGCTGCAGGACATCGGTTTGAAGGACATCACGGCGCACGTCAACTTCACCGGCATCGCGCTGGCCGGCCAGGCGGCGGGCCTCGAGGTGATCGGCTACACCACGCAGGCGCACTTTCTCTTCAATTGCGGCCTGCTGGCGCTGATGGAGGCGGCCGATCTGCGCGAGCGGGCGATGGCGCAGAAGCTCGTCAACGAGCACGAGATGGGCGAGCTGTTCAAGGTGATCGGGTTTGCCGCGTCGGGCCAGGCCTTCGAACCCTTGGGCTTCTCGCAAGGCGACCGCATGCACCGGCTCTGAAAGGCCAGGCGGTGCTGCGCTGGCTGATCGTCTTCCTGCTCGCCTCGCTGGTGTTCAGCGGCTTGCGCGCCTGGTTGCAGCGCATTGGCCTGGGCCGCCTGCCGGGCGACTTCGAGCTGCGCTGGCGTGGGCGCGTGTGGTACCTGCCGATCGCCTCCAGCCTGGTGCTGAGCGTGCTCGGCCTGCTGATCGGACATCTGATCTGAGCAGCCGCACTGAGCAGCCGCTCCGGGCAGCCGCTCCGGGCAGCCGCTAGCGTCTGAACTACGCGGCCAGCCCCTGATCGCGCAGTGCCTGTTCGCGGGCCTGCTGCACCGCCTTGCCGATGGCCGGGCCCCGGTGGCCCTGGGCAAGCGCCGCCGCCGCGGCGCCCGCCACGTCGGCCGCCAGTGCGGTGTCCAGCGCCTGCTGCAGGCGCTGCCGTGGCGGGTAGGGTCGGTCTTCCAGGCCGAGCCGGCCCCGCGCGTCGCATTCGCAGGCCAGCAGCAATTCGCTGAAGCGCTGTGGCCGGCGCCAGGCGTCGCAGCGCTCGAACAGCCGCACCACCGCGGCGGCGTTGAGTTCGCCGCTGCGGTGGATGTTGCCGTGTTCGCGGGCGGCGAGCTCGGCCAGTTCGCGGCAGTCGGCCGGCACGCGCCAGCGCTCGCTCACCTGGTTGGCGAGCCGCACGCTGCGGGCCTCGTGCCCGATGTGGCGCGGCCACTCCTCGGCCGGCGTGGTGCCCTTGCCGAGGTCGTGGCACAGGCAGGCATAGCGCACCGTCAGTGGCGCCTGCAATCGGGCGCAGGCCTGCAGCACCAGCAGCAGGTGGGCACCGGTGTCGACTTCCGGGTGGTGCGCAGCGGGTTGCGGCACGCCCCACAGCCGGTCGACTTCCGGCAGCAGCCGGGCCAGCGCGCCGCAGTCGCGCAGCACGGTCAGCAGGCGGTCGGGGCGTGCTTCCATCAGCCCGCGCGAGAGTTCCTGCCACACCCGCTCGGGCACCAATGCGTCGACCTCGCCGGCCTCGACGATCCGGCACATCAACGCCATCGTTTCCGCAGCCACGCCGAAGTCGGCAAAGCGGGCAGCGAAGCGGGCCACGCGCAAGAGTCGCACCGGGTCTTCCACGAAGGCCTCCGAGACGTGGCGCAGCACGCGCTGCTGCAGGTCGGCCTGACCGTGGAAGGGATCGATCAGCTCGCCGCTGTCGGGGTCTTCGGCGATCGCGTTGATCGTCAGGTCGCGTCGCGCCAGGTCCTGCTCGATCGTCACCTCGGGTGCGGCCTGGAACACGAAGCCGTGGTAGCCGCGGCCGGACTTGCGCTCGGTGCGGGCCAGCGCATGTTCCTCGTGCGTCTGCGGGTGCAGGAAGACCGGGAAGTCGCGGCCTACCGGCGTGTAGCCGGCGGCCAGCATCGCCTCAGGTGTGCTGCCGACGACGACCCAGTCATGGTCGTTCACCGGCCGGCCCAGCAACCGGTCGCGCACCGCACCGCCGACGATGTACCGCTTCATGCCGCTGGCCGCGTCATTCAGACGCTAGGGAAGTTCGCCGTTCACCGGCGCGCTCGCATCGCGCGGGCCGATCGGTGCACCGAGACGGGCCTTCAGCACCGGCGGCTGGCGGTTCAGCAGTGCCGCATAGATGCTGGCGTTGCTGAGCACCTTCTTCACGTAGTCCCGCGTCTCGTTGAATGGAATGTTCTCGGCCCAGATGGCGGGCTCGAGCACCGGGCCTTCGCGCCAGCGCCGCGGCCGGCCAGGGCCGGCGTTGTACGCCGCCGCCGCCATCGCCTGCGAGCCCGAGAGGTCGTCCAGCACCATCTTCAGGTAGCTGGTGCCGAGCTTCAGGTTGGTGGCAGGGTCGTAGATCTGGTCGATGCGGGCCGGATTGAAGTCCAGCCCGACCTTCTTCGCCACCCATTTGGCGGTGGCCGGCATCAGCTGCATCAGCCCGCGCGCGCCGGCGCTGGATTGCAGCTGGGCCATGAAGCGGGTCTCCTGCCGGATCAGGCCGAACACGAAAGCGGGCTCCAGGCCGGCGGCCGTGGCGGCCGCGTGGATCTCGTTGGCGAAGGGCATCGGGTAGCGCGTGGCCACGTCGATCTCGCTGCGCGTGCGATCGCTGGTGTTGATGCACAGCTGCCAGTCGCTCGTTTCGCAGGCCCAGCGGGCCGCGGCCAGCAGCTCGCGATCGCCCATGCCGCGCAAGGTGAAGTTCCATTCGCGCCGGGCCTCGTCGCGCAGTCCCAGCTCGGCGAGCTTCAGCGCACGGGACAGGCCGGGCGTTGCGCGCGCCGCGTCGCGCTCCGCTGCGGTGACCGGCGGCGGGGCGGGCGGCAGCGCGGGTGGCAGGCCGAGGTCTTCGCTGGCAAGCTGGGCATAGAAGTGCAGGCCACCGGCCAGCCCTTCGAGCATGCGGCGTGCCTCGGCGCGCTGGGTGTCGCCTTCGGCCCCTTCGCGCGCGGTGGCCTGCAGTGCACGGGCTTTCCAGTACACCCACGCCGGGTCGGCCTGCTGGGCCGCACTCATCACCGCGATCACGCGCAGCAACAGCGGCCAGCGCTCGCGCGGCTGGGTGGCGCGCAGCACGGTGCGGGCGCCCCACAGCAGCGTCTCGTCGCTCCAGCCGGGTTGGTCGCGGCCCGCCAGATCGAGGGCGCGCTTGTAGTGGCCGGGCGCGTCAGGCGACAACCTGAACGCAGCCTGCCGGCCGATGTAGGCCCAGGCCCAGGCGGCCTGCGCCGAGGACAGCAGGTGCCGGCGCTCTTCGAGCAGCGCGCTGGCCTGGTCGACATCACTGGCCGCCAGGCGCAGCACGGCCAGCAGGCGCAGCTCCTGTCGCTGAAGGGCGGCAGGCGCCGTCTCGCGCCGCAGGAAGCGGGCCGGGTTGTCCAGTGCCTCGCCGGCCGAACGCTCGACGGCATTGCCCAGCAGGCCGAGGGCGGCCTTCGCCACCCCCGGCCGGTTGGCCTCGACCGCGAACCGGGCCTTGCGCCAGACGTCGTCGGTGGTGAAGCGCTTGCCGTCGACCATCGCGGTGGCGAGCATGTTGCAGCCGTCGTCGAGCTCGCGCTGGGCGAACCAGGCCTGGCGGGCGGCGTCGCGCACGTCGCGTCCGGCCAGATGCTCGGTGAGCAGCCACCAGCAAGTGACCTCGCGGTCGTCGTTCATGCGGAAGCGCGGAAAGTCGCGCGCCAGGTTGGCCCAGTCGCGGCGGCGGCCGAGTTCGAGCAGCCAGTCGTTGCGCAGTCGGTCCTCGACATAGCTGCCAGCCCAGCGACTGTAGAAGGCTTCGACCTCTTCGACCTTGGCCTCGCTGAGCCGGCTGCTGAGGTCCCAGTACTCGACCCACGGCGTCAGCGGATGCTGCGCGGCTTGCACCGCCGCGCGCGCGGCGGCAAGGCGGGTGCGATCACGCTTGCGAGCCGCTTCGCGCGCTTCGACGATGGTGTTGTCGCCGGTGATCGGCTGGGCCGGCAGCGGCGCGGCGAGTGACAGGGCCCACATCCCGCACAGCAAGGGGCGCAGCAGAAACGAGCGCAAGAGAGAACGGCCGGGCATCGAGATCGTGTTGCGGAGCGAAGTGTCCGCAAACAAACTCTAACGCAGGGCCGTCGATTGCGATGACCGATTCAGCCGCGGGCGCTGCGATAGGGCTCTTCGAAGGGCAGGAATTCCTGCTCGGCCAGCGCATCGCGGATCCACGCCGCCACGCCGGGGCTGGCAACCACACGGTCCATGTAGTGGCGCACGGCTTCCGGAACCGGCAGCGCGTAGGTGCGCAGCCGCATCACGACCGGCGCGAAATAGGCGTCGGCCACCGAGAACTCGCCGAAGAGGAAGGGGCCTCCAGACTGCTCGAGCGCCTCCAGCCAGGCCGCGACGATGCGCGCGAGGTCGGCGCGCACGCCGGCCTCTTCGGACAAGACCTTTGCGCCCACGTCGGGCAGCGCGGCCTCGATGTTCATCGGGCAGTGAGTGCGCAAGGCGCCGAAGCCGGCGTGCATCTCGGCGCAAAGGCTGCGCGCGCGGGCCCGCTGTGCCACCTGGCGTGGCCACAGGTGGCGGTCGGCGTGCTGCTCGGCCAGGTACTCGGAAATGGCCAGCGTGTCCCAGATCACCAGATCGCCATCGACCAGGACCGGCACGCGGCCGGCGGGCGACAGCTGGGTGATCCGCTGCTTGAAGCGCGAATCGGGCTCGAAGCCGTCGAAGCGCAGCATCACCTCGTCGAAAGGGATGCCGAACTGGCGCAACAGCACCCAGGGGCGCATCGACCAGGACGAGTAGTTCTTGTTGCCGATGTACAGCTGCATCGCAGGATTCCGGTGCCGTGAAGTGAGAGGAGTCGCGATCGTAGGCGCGGGGTGGCCACCGCGGGTTGAATCTTGCGCATCAAAGCGATGCGCCGGCGTCATCGGCCATCGCGGCGCGGGTGATCGCGGCTTCGGCCCGCACCCAGTCGGCGAAGGCCTGCAGCGCCGGTCGCAGCCGGGCCTGCGGCAGCAGGATGAGCCAGTAGGCGGCGTCGCCCGCCAGCCGGCCCTCGCGGCCGAAGGGCTCGACCAGTTCCCCGCACGCCAGCAGCTCATGCACCATCGGGATGCGGGCCAGTGCGATGCCCTGGCCGGCCAACGCGCCCTGCACCTGCTGGTGCGTGTAGTTCAGAAAGATCCAGCGGCGCGGCTCGAGCTGCGGCTGGCCCTGCACCTGCAGCCAACGCCGCCAACTGAGCGAGAACGCGCTCGGCCGGTGATCGTCTTCCTCCAGCAGGGCGTGCCCGGTCAGGTCGGACGCCTGGCGCAGTGGCGGCGCTGCGCCGCTGCGAGACTGCGCCACCAGCCAGGGGCTGGTCATCGGCGAGAGCAACTCGCCGAACATCGGCTCGGCGTGGGCCGGCACGTTGTGGCGGAAGTCGTAGCGCAGCAGCAGGTCGACCTCGGGATCGTCCATGTCGATCAGCTTGTCGGTGGCCGACAGGCGGATATCGATGTCCGGATGCTGCTGCTGGAAGCGCGCCAGTCGCGGCATCAGCCACAAGGTGGCGAATGACGCGAAGGTCGAGACATTCACATGCTGGCGACCCCGCGCGACGCGCAGCTGTCGCACCGTGCGGTCGATGCGCTCCAGTGCTGGCGCCACGGCTTGCTCCAACGCCACACCGGCGGCCGTCAGCTCGACCCGGCGGGTGCCGCGGTTGAACAGCGTCGCGCCAAGCTCTTCTTCCAATGCCTTGATCTGCCGGCTGACGGCGGACTGGGTCAGGAACAGTTCCTCCGCGGCGGCGCTGAAGGACAGCCGACGCGCCACCGCCTCGAAGGCGCGCAGGCCATCGAGCGAGAGCGGGCGCTGGCGGTGGACATTCATATCAGATTCGCATCAATCGTAGCGATCGAATGCATTGGACCCTGGAGGCGGGAACCTCGATTATTACGGGTAACTACTAAGGAGCTGACATGACGTCATTGCATCAATCGAGTCAGGCCCAGTCGACCAGCTGGCAGGTGTTGGACCGCCAGCCACGGCAAATGCACCTGGGCGGCGCGCTGCGGCTGCAGGCGCGGCAATCGGGCTGGCTGGCGATCCAGCGCGGCCGCGTCTGGCTGACCCGTGACGGTGGTGGCGACGACCATGTGCTCGGGCGCGGCGACCAGATCTGGTTGCAGGCCGGCGAGGGCCTTGTGGTCGAGCCGTGGCAGGCCGGGGCCAGCGCCCAGCTCGGCTGGTTGCTGGGCGCTGCTGTCGGCGCACCAGTTCAAGTGGCCGCCTTGCCGCGTGGCGGCGCCCGCTTCGAGGCCGGCTGGCGCGGCCTGGCCGCTGCCTTGCGCGCGGCCTTCGGCCGGTTGCCGTTGGCCGCCCGCAGCGCCGACGCCATCGCCAGGCGCGCCCAGGGCAGCATCAGGGCCGGTGATTCCATGGCTTCCTGCGGCGCGGTCCAGTAGGCCATCACGGTGCGCTGGCCGTCCCGTCGCGCATAGTCGAACGGCTGGCAGCCGGCCGCCTCGAAGCGGCTGCGCGTGTCGTCATCGGTCTTCAGGTACAGGGTGTCGCGGATGATCAGGGCAACGAAGAGTTCGTCCACATAGAGCCCGTGGCCGCCGAACATGCGCTTGGGCCGCACCTGGCCGAGGGCTTCGAGCAGTTCCACGCAGTGCGCCAGGAATTCGGGGTGGGTCGTCGCCATGGGCTGCAGTGTAGGCAGCGGCGGCGCCACAATCCCGGGTCATGAGCTCATCCCTGCCGTTCAGCCTGGAACCCTCCCGTGACAAGGCCCTGCTGCGCAAGCAGTTGCAGGCCGAGCGCCAGGCGATGCACGATCGTCACCAGCGTTCGGTGCACCTGCAGGAGGTACTTCGGGTGTGGCTGGTGACGCGGCCGGACCTGACGATCGGCGCCTACTGGCCGATCAAGGGCGAATTCGATGCGCTACCGGCCCTGTTCCGCTGGAGTGAAGCCGAGGACAAGCGCCGCATCGGCCTGCCGGTGATCAATCGCGACACCAAGCAGCTGCGGTTCCATGTCTGGTACCCCGGCTGCCCGATGGAAGAAGACGCCTACGGCATTCCCAAGCCCAAGGACACCGAGGCCTTCGAGCCGACGCTGCTGCTGGTGCCTTGCGTCGGCTTCGGCCCCAAGGGCGTTCGCCTGGGCTACGGCGGCGGCTTCTACGATCGCACATTGGCCGCCTTGACACCGCGCCCGTACACCGTGGGCGTGGGCTATGCCCACGGCTTCATTCCCTGGCTCGAAGGCGAGCCACACGACGTGCCGCTCGATGCCATGCTCACCGAGGACGGCGTGGCATGGCAGCGGCCCGGATGACGCTCAGAAGCGCTTGCCGACGCCGAGCGACACCAGCACCGGGTCGACCTTGAACTTGCCGACCGAATTGCCGTGCGAGTACACGGTGGTGCCGATCTGCACCTTCTTGACATCGGCATTGATCAGCCAGCCACCACCCACCGGCACGTCCAGGCCGGCCTGCAGCGCGAAGCCAAAGCTGTTGTGCTTGAGGCCCAGGCCCAGCGCAGCCACGTTGGAGTTGAACTTCACCGCCGAAAGGTTGGTGAAGTTGATGCCGGCGCCGACATAGGGCCGCACGCTGCCGAGGCCCGTGACGTGGTACTGGAAGGTCAGGGTGGGCGGCAGGTGCTTGAAGGTGCCGATGTCCGCGCCCACCACGGTCGAGTGCACCGTCTGCTTCTGCGGGTAGGTCAGCACCAGTTCTGCCGCGAGGTTCGGCGAAAGGAAGTAGCTGATGTCCAGCTCAGGGAACGTCTTGTTGTTGATGCTGAGGCCGAAGCCGGTGCTGTCCTTGTCAGCGGAATCGAGGTACAGCGCGCGGGCGCGCACCAGCCAGTTGCCGCTGTCCTGGGCCTGGGCGGCCAGGGGCAGCGCCGCAGCAGCGGCGGCAAGAACGGCAAGACGGCGAAGGGTGAGCATGTGGAGTTCTCCTGGTCGGGTCAATGAAAACGGCCTTCGTTGGCCGTGCCTCCATTGAACCGAGGGATAACCCGATGCCTCTTGGTGCAGCTCAAGACGCGCACGCAACGGCCCTTCGAACAGCAGGGCCTTGATCTGGCGCAGAAGGCATTGACGCTGCGGCGCAACATGGCGCCACCGCGCGCTGGTTCGCGCCCGGATTCAGGCCGCCGCGATCAACCCCGCCGGCACTGCATGGTTCTGGCCGCCACGCTGCGCGATCTTGAGCGCGCCGATGTGGTTGCCCAGGCGCGCACAGCGCTCCAGCGTCCAGCCCTGGGACAGGCCGTGCAGCAGGGCGGCGCGGAAGGCATCGCCGCAGCCGGTCGGGTCGAGCACTTCGGCGGCCGGCACGCCGGGCACGTGCGTGCGCTCACCGCCTTGCCACAGTTCGCAGCCCTCGGCGCCGAGGGTGACGACCACACCTTGAAGATTGGGCTGGCGCGAGAGCTCGGCCAGCGTCGTGCCCATGCGCTCGCAGAGCATGTGGCCTTCGTAGTCGTTCACGGCAACCCAGCGGGCCAGTTCGGTGAATCGGCGCAACTCGGTGCCATCGAACAGCGGCAGGTTCTGGCCCGGGTCGAAGACGAATGGAATCTTCAGTGCAGCGAGCTGCTCGATGTGGGTTTGCATCGCCTCGCGGCCGTCTGGCGCGACGATGGCCAGCGTGATGTCGGGGCGATCGGTCGGGATGCGGGTGTTGTGCGCCAGCTGCATCGCGCCCGGATGGAAGGCGGTGATCTGGTTGTTGTCCTGATCGGTGATGATGATGCACTGCGCGGTGTAGGTTTCGGTCGCCTGCAGCACGCAGGACGTGTCCATGCCGAAGGCCTGCATGCGCTGCAGGTAGTCGCCGCCGTCGTTGCCGATGGCGCCCTTCACCAGCGGCTGGCCGCCCAGCAGGTGCAGCGTGTAGGCGATGTTGCCGGCACAACCACCGAACTCGCGCCGCAAGGTCGGCACCAGGAACGAGACGTTCAGGATGTGCACCTTGTCCGGCAGGATCTGCTGCGCGAAGCGGCCCGGGAAGTTGGTGATCGTGTCGAAAGCGAGCGAGCCGCAGATCAGGACGGACATGGTGGATTGAGGCCCGCTGGGCCGACTGGGTGAAGGATTGAGGGGCGGGTCGGGGTCAGGGGTAGAACAGCTCGACCGTGTAGCCGGTGACGCGCTTGTCGCCGGTGGACAGCAGCGCCTGCAATGGCAGTTCCTGTCCTGCGTCCAGGACGGCCGGCAAGCCCAGGTCGGCACCCTGCAGCACGCGTCGCGCAATCAGTTTGCCGGCGGCGTCCGTGAGGCTGAGGTCGAGCGCCGGAGACTGCAGCGGCGTTTCGGCCCGGTTGTGCAGCACGACCGAGAGTTTGTACAGCGCGGCGCCTTCGACGCGCGCCAGGCCGCTCGAATCGACCGACAGCCGGTCGATGCGGCGCAGCGCCTGGATGCGGCAGCCCAGCGGCTGGCACAGCGCTTCAAGCACCGGGCGGGTGGACGGCACGTGCGCGGCGAGCAGGTCGCGATTGGCCAGTGCCAGCTGCGCGGCCAGCAGTGCCCCCAGCAGCCCGGTGGCACCCACCGTGGCGGCCCGCACGGCAGGGCGGCGCCAGAAGGCGTCGCGCTCTGCGGCACGCACGAACTGTGGTGCGGCCGCCGAGCCGGCCGTGTCTTCCGACGCGGCGGAAGTGGCCATGGAGGTCGAGGCGCCCTGGATCGGGGCCCCGGCGCTGAAGTCGACGATCGCGCCCGGCCCGTCGTCGAACGGCATGGTCGAAGCCGAAGCCGCCTCCTCGGCGACTGATTCCGGGGCGTCCTCTGGGACGGATGCGGTTTCCGGCTCGTGTTCGGGCACGCCGGGGTCGACGAAGGCCGGCTCGAAGTTGTCGGGGTCCGGCGCTGGTGGAGCAGGGGGCGCAGGTCCGTCAAGCGCCCCCGGGCCGCTGCCCACGGCATCGATGTCGCACAGGTTCTCGAGCGCATTGAACACCGCGGAACAGCGTCCACAGCGCACCCAGCCTTCCGAGACCTTCAACTGATCCTGCACGACACGGAACACCGTGCCGCATTCGGTGCAGCGGGTCGCGAGGCTCATGCCGAAATCATGCCATGCCGGTGGCAGGGCTTTGGGGCGCGGCGCTGCGCTGGGCTGTCATGAGGATCCACCCGTCCTCGGTGTCGCTCACTTCGAGCGCTAGCCAAGGGGCGTAGGCGGCCTTCAGCTCGTCGGCCTGGCGTTCCAGAATGCCGGCCAGCACCAGGTGGCCGCCGGCCGCCACGTGGCCAGCCAGCAGCGGCGCCAGCAGTTTCAAGGGCGTGGCCAGGATGTTGGCCAGGACCAGGGGGTACTCGCCCTGCGCCGCGTCCGGCAGCCCGGCCTTCAGCGTCACGCCGTTGGCCGCGGCATTGGCCAGGGTTGACGAGACGGCGGCGTCGTCGATGTCCACGGCGTCGATGGCCTGGGCGCCATGCAGTGCGGCGCCGATGGCCAGGATGCCGGAACCGCAACCGTAGTCGAGCACGCGTGGCCAGGGCGCGGCCTGCGCCGCAATCCAGCGCAGGCACATGCGGGTGGTCGGGTGCGTGCCGGTGCCGAAGGCCAATCCTGGATCGAGCCGGATCACGCGCTGCGCGCCAGCGGGTGCCTCGTGCCAGCTGGGCACGATCCAGAACTCGGGCGTGATCTCGACCGGCGCGAACTGAGACTGCGTCAGCCGCACCCAGTCCTGTTCCACCACTTCGCGCAGCGCGGCGACCGAGAGCCCTTCGGCCCAGTCTTGCGCCAGCAGCAGGGTCGCCGCCTCGGTGGCGGCGGTGTCCGACTCGAACAGCGCCGTGATGGTCGAATGCTGCCAGCCGGGTCGAGGCGCCGGCATGCCGGGCTCCCCGAAAAGGGCCTGCTCGGCCTCGGTGCCGGCATCGGCGTCCTCGACCGACACGGACAACGCATCCAACTCGTCGGCCAAGGCCTCCGACACCGTCTCGACCAGCGCCTCGGGGACGCGCAGCACCAGCTCGTGCATGGCGGTCACCGTGCCCTCACCGCTTGTGGTGGCCGAGCCAGCCTTCGAGGTAATGGATCGACGTGCCGCCCTCGATGAACTTCGCGTCGGCCATCAGCTCGCGGTGCAGCGGGATGTTGGTCTGGATGCCTTCGACCACGCACTCGGAAAGCGCCGTGCGCATGCGCGCCAGCGCCTGCTCGCGGGTGTCGCCGTGGACGATGATCTTGCCGATCATCGAGTCGTAG
>CAZXLI010000183.1:0-13307 GCA_964641795.1 uncultured Bordetella sp.
CTGCGCGTGGGCCTGCAGCAGGAAGGCGTTCAGCGGATCCAGGTAGTGCTTGATCGTCGGCCCGGCCGCCGGGGGCGCGGGCAGCGCGAGGTGGAACTCGTCGCAGATGGTCTTCAGCAGCTCGGTGTCGGTGAGCCGCGGGTTGAAGATGTAGGCCACGTTGCAGTTGGCCGGCACGCGCTCCAGGAAGCAGCGGCACACGGTGGTCTTGCCGGCGCCGATTTCGCCGGTCAGCACGACGAAGCCGCCGCCCCCCTGCAGCCCGTACAGCAGATGCGCCAACGCTTCGCGATGGCGCTCGCTCATGAACAGGAAGCGGGGATCGGGCGCGATCGAGAACGGCTCGCTCGCCAGCCCGAAGCGTTGCACATACATGCGGCGAGCATACTGCCCGATAGACTTGGCATCCGCCGCTGCGCTCGCCGCAGCCTTCGCCTGCCGCCCATGTCTGCCAACCCTTCCGCCACTGCCCCGCAACCGGCCGCGCTGCGCACGCTGGCCTTGCAGGCTGCGGTGGCCTTGGCTGGCAGCGACGAGCCCACGCGCCTGGCGGCCCTGCTGGGCTGGCCGGCGCATGCGCTGCGCGCCGCCTGGCCGGCCGAAGGCCTGCCGGCGGCCGATGCCCGCGACCCGCTGTCGGTCGTGGCGGCCTGGTTCGCGCAGGAACCGGGCGAAGCCGCCAGCGCGGTGGCACGCGCCATCGCCTTGCACCTGCAGCAGGGCCGTGTCGAGCTGGCGGCGCCCATCGCGCTGGGCTTCGGCACCGCGGTGCAGCGCCTGGGCCTGTTGCGTGAGGCGGGCTGGTCGCTGTTGTGGCGGCCGGCGCGCGCCGCGCTCGGCCAGCTGCTGGACAGCGTCGCGATGGAACCCGAGGCCGACGCCGCGCCCGTGCTCGCGCTGCGCCTGGCCTGGTGGATCGAGGTCGAGCGGGTGCCGCACGTGGCCGATCGCCGGCTGCAGCAGGGCAGCGCGCTGTCGGCGGCCGAGCAGGCGATGTTCCGCGCGCGCATCGCGCAGATCTTCGACGATGCCCGCGGCGCGCTGGCACTGGCCCACGAGGCGGTGGCCGGCTTCGCCAACGACCTGCAGCCGCAGGCGCTGATGGCCAAGTACGCACTGGGCTTCGCGCTGCTCGATGCGGGCCGTCCGCGCGACGCGTTGGTGCCGCTGGCCGACGTGGTGCGCGCGGCCGCCCGCGACGAGCTGCCGCTGCTGGCGCTCGACGTGCTGGCGGTGCAGGCGCGGGCCTACGAAGAGCTCGACGACCCGGTCGCGCTCGATGCGGTGCTGAATGCCGCGCGCGGGCTGGCGGCGGCGGTGCCGCAGCAGTCCCTCGCGCTGGTGCCGGTGCTGCACAGCCTGCAGCGGCTGCAGCGCCTGCGCCAGCTGCGCTGCCCCTTCAGCGATGCCGAGCCGCTGCCGGCACTGGCCCCCGACCCCGCGCCCGAGGCCTACGAGGCCTTTCCAAGCCTGGTGATCGATGCGCTGGCCCTGCAGCTGCAGGGCGCGCACGACCGCGCCGGCGAGCAGCTCGATGCGCTGGCGCAGCGCCTGGCGCTGGCCTTCCACTGCGCCAAGTGGCGCAACAGCCACCTGCAGGCGCGGCTGTGGTGGCTGGCGCGCCGCCCCGACGGCAGCGCGCTGCAGGCCCTGCTGGCGCCGCCGCGGGTGCCGGTTGAAGATGCCACGCTGGTGGAGCTGCACCAGGCCGTGCTGGCGGCCGCCGCTGCGGTGCTGGCCGGCCGGCCGTGGCCCGCTGCCATGCTGCAGGGACTGCACGACGGCCTGGCCGCCCGTGGCCTGGCGGCGCTGCTGCGGCGCCTGCTGCTGCTGCGCGGCATCGGGCCGCCGGTCGATGCCGAGGCCCTGCTGGACTGGCTGGCGCAGGGGGTGGCCGATGGCCAGTTGCTCGACGCGCTGTGGCTGGCGCCCAAGCTGGCGGCCGCGCTGGAGGCGCTGCTGGGATCGGTGGCCATCGTGCGCCATCCGGCCGAGCGCCAGCTCGCGCAGCGCCTGTACCAGCACATGCAGGCGGCGCCGGCGGTCCCGGAGGCCGCGTCGCCCGCGGTCCCGCAGGCGGCGCCACCGCCGGCCGACCTGACGCAGCGCGAGTGGGAAATCCTGCAGCTGATCGGCCAGCACTTCACCAACGAGCAGATCGCCGCGCAGCTGAACGTGTCGATCGCCACCGTCAAGACGCACATCAACCGCGTCTACGGCAAGCTCGCCATCGGCTCGCGGGCCGAGGCCGTGCAGCGCGCCCACCACCTGGGCTAGGGAAACTCCCAGGCCGCGTTGCGGTGGCTCCACCGCACCCATCCACCCCCCCGGTGGATGGCAAGCGCTGCCGGGCTGCGAAGAATCGCGGCCAATCCAGCCACCGATTCGAACACCACCATGCTGCTGCTGCACCCGCCCGTCGCGCCCTGGCTCGTCCGCACGCCCGAGGGCTGCCGCGTGACGCTGCTCACCGACTGCACGGCGCCGACGGCGGTCTACCTGCGCACGCTGCCCGACAACGAGGAGACACTGCTGCCGATGCGCCCCGCCGGCGCGCATGGAAGGCTGCAGGCCTGGGCGCTGCTGGTGCCCTGGGATGAGGGCAACCCGGCCACGCTGTACGCCTTCAAGCTGCTGCACCAGGGCCGGCAGCACTGGCTGGCCGCCGACGGCGCGCACGATCATGTGCCGCCCGAGGCCCAGCACTTCCGCGTCCCGCGCGAGGCACCGCCGGCATGGGTGCGCGAGCAGGTCTTCTACCAGGTGTTCCCCGACCGCTTCGCGCGCGGCAGCGGCAGTGCATCGGACCGCCACGGCGAGACGGTGTACGGCAGCCGCCCGCAGCCGGCGCAGCAACTGCCCTGGGGTGCGCCGCTCGACCCGGCGCATGCCAACACCAGCTTCCACGGCGGTGACCTCGACGGCGTGCGCGAGAAGCTGGACCACCTGCAGCAGCGCGTCGGCGCCACCGCGGTGTACCTGAACCCGGTGTTCACCAGCGGCAGCAACCACCGCTACGACACCGAGGACTACGAAAACGTCGATCCGCACCTCGGCGGCAACGCCGCCCTGCAGCGGCTGGCCGATGCGATGCGCGGCCGCGGCATGCGGCTGATGCTCGACGCGGTGGTCAACCACACCGGCACCAACCATCCCTGGTTCAACCGCTGGGGCCGCCATGCCGAGCCCGGCGCCGCGCAGACGCCGGCCTCGCGCTGGCGCGACTGGTATGCCTTCAACCGCGACGGCCAGCCGATGTACTGGAAGGGCCACGACTCGCTGCCGGTGCTGGACTTCTCGAACCCGGACCTGCGCGCCGCGGTGTACGAGGGCGAGGACGCGATCCTCAAGCGCTGGCTGCGGGCACCCTATGCGATCGACGGCTGGCGGCTGGACGTGATCCACATGGTCGGCGAGGGTGCCGGTGCGCGCAATAACGCGCAATATGTGCGTGGCATGCGCCAGGCCATCAAGCAGGTGAATGCCGAGGCCTACGTGCTGGGCGAGCACTTCAGCGAGGCCACCCGCTGGCTGCAGGGCGACCAGGAAGACGGCTCGATGAACTACTACGGCTTCGCGCAGCCGGTGTGGGCCTGGCTGGCCGGCGAGGACGTCAACGGCCATGCCACCGAGCTCTCGACCCAGGGCTTTCGTGCCTGGCTCGAGCGCGCGCGCAGCGCGATCGCGCACGAAACGCAGCTGGTGCAGTTCAACCTGCTCGGCAGCCACGACACGCCGCGCTTCATGACCCGGCTGCGCGGCAACCTGGCGCGCGCGAAGCTGGGCATGACGCTGCTGTTCGCCTACCCGGGCGTGCCCTGCCTGTACTACGGCGACGAGGTGGGCATGGAAGGCGGCGGCGATCCTGATTGCCGCCGCTGCATGGACTGGACCGAGGCCGGCTGGCAGCAGGAGCTGCTGGCCCATGTGCAGGCCCTGGCCGCGCTGCGCCGCGAGCGCGCCGAGTGGCGCGAAGGCGCGCTGCAGTGGCTGGCGCAGGGTGACGAGTGGCTGGCCTTCGCGCGCTTCACCGGCGAGGCGCTGAGCGTGGTGGCGGTCAACCGGGGGCCGGCGGTGGAGGCGCGCATTCCGTTGGGCGCGCTGCCGCTGGCGGTGCGCTCCTGGCGCGACGGGCGCAATGGCTGCGTGCGCACGGAGGGCGAAGTGCTGGTGCTGCGCCTGCCGGCTGAAGGCAGCTGCGTCCTGCTGGGCGAGGGGACGGCCGCAGTGGCGGCCCCGGCGGCGGCGCTGCTCAGCGCGGCGGCTTGAAGCGCAGGCTGCGGAAGACGGCGTCCACCTCGTCCAGGCGCTTCGGGTCGGTGCTGCGGGCCAGCAGCGTCAGCCGGATCGGCCCCATGCGGCCGCCTGGGTGCACCACCGGCACATGCAGGCCCAGCAGGTGCATCGCCGGCTCGCCTTCGCGGCCGGGCGCCGTGTAGCGCAGCAGGCGGGCTGCGCGGCCCTCTACCTGCAGCGCGGTCTCGCCGAGCACGCGCGCGCCTTCTGGCAGGTCCTTCAGCGGGTCGCTGTACAGGCCGAAGTCGTGCTCGATCAGCAGCGCTGCACCCGGCCCCCCGACGGACCATCGGCCGGCCGCTGAATCGACAGCGGTACCGGCCGTTGCTTCCAGCCGCCAGGCCGGCGGCACGCACAGCGAAAACGCGCCCAGTTCGCGCAGCTGGCAGGCTTCGGACGCCATGCTGCCGGCCGTTCCCGCCAGCAGCAGCCCGAGCACCAGCGCGCGCTGCGCCAGGCGTCGGCCGATCAGGCGCGGGCGGCGCGACGGCCCCGCCATGCAGCAAGACCCAGGGCCAGGCCGGCCAGCGCCAGCGAACCGGGTTCCGGCACGTTGTTCACCAGGTCGGGCAGCACCAGGTAGGGCGTGATCTCGATGTAGCGCTGGCCGGTCAGGGCATCGGTCTGCACGAAGGTGCTGCTCAGGATGGTGTTGACCTGGGCACTCGTCAGCGTGCCCATGCCGGTCATGATGACCGGCGCCATCAGGTTCTGGTTGTTGTTGAAGATGTGGTCCAGACCCAGGTTGTGGCCCAGCTCGTGCGCCATCAGGTTGGCGCCGTACGCGGGATCGCCGGCCCAATCCGAATTCACGGCAATGCCGTTGGCGCCGATCCAGCCGCAACCGATGGTGCTGCTGGTCGGGCCGCCGCACCACTGGATGTCATCGACGAAATACATCGCGATGGCCTTGGTGCTGCTGGGGCGGAAGGTGACATCGAACTCGGCTTCAGAGTCGATCACCAGCAGCGCCGAGTTGTGCACGTCGACCGTGGCGTTGAAGCGGATGTCGATGCTGCGGCCGTCGAACGTCGATTGCGAAAAGATCGCATCCATGCCGGCTTCGTTGGTGGTGACGAACGCGGCCTGGGCCGACCACGCAGCGCCGGCGGCGAGGACGGCGGCGAGCACCTTGCGAGCATGGGACAACGGCTTGAACATCGGGAACCCCTCGAGAAATATTGGAAACGAACAAACCGGCGCCCTGCAGCAATCCCTGTGCCATCAGGCAAAAAAGGCTTTGAAATCAAGGGCTTTGAGGGGTTCTTGCTTGTATCAGAATGTTCATTGTCAAGTTTTCCGACACACCGCCGCGTGTCCGGATGCTGCGTACTTCAAGCGTTGTCCAGCGTCTCCGCCGCGCGGCACAGGGCCGCCAGCAACTGCGGGGCAATGATCGGCTTGGAGACGAAATCGTTCATGCCGGCCTCCAGCGCCAGTTGCTGCTCGCTGGCAAGCGCGGCGGCGGTCAGCGCGATGATCGGCAGCTGCCGCGGGCCGAAGCGCTGGCGCAGTTCACGCGTGGCCTCGATGCCGCTCAGGCGCGGCATGTGCATGTCCATCAAGACCGCGTCGTAGGGGCGGGCGGCCGCCTGGGCGGCTTCCACGCTGCCGATCGCCGCGGCGCCGTCGACGGCCTCGTCGACCTCGGCGCCCCAGCGGCGCAGCATCTCGGCGGCGATCATCATGTTCACCGGGTGGTCCTCGGCCACGAGGATTCGCCGCCCGGCCAGCGGCTGCGCAACCACCGGCACGGGCAGGGGCGCGTCGGCAGCGCCGTCGGCACGGCACAGCGGCAACTCGGCCCAGAACCGGCTGCCGGCGCCGGGCGTGCTGTGCATGCCCACCGAGCCGCCCATCAGCTGCGCCAGTTCGCGGCAGATCGACAGGCCCAGGCCAGTGCCGCCGAAGCGCCGGGTGGTCGAGCTGTCGGCCTGGACGAAGGGCTGGAACAGGCGTTCCTGCAGGTCGGGCGCGATGCCGATGCCGCTGTCGCGGACCTCGAAGCGCAGGCGGGTGCCGCCGTCGCCTTCGGCAAGCGATAACGTCATGTCGACGCGGCCGGACTCGGTGAACTTGATCGCGTTGCCGAGGTAGTTGACGACGATCTGGCGCACCCGCACCGGGTCGCCGTGCACGTGCTGCGGCACGCCTTCGGCGATGGCCAGTGTCAGCAGCAGGCCTTTCGCGCTGGCCTGCTGGGCATGCAGCTCGTGCATCGACCGCGCCAGCGCATGCAGGTCGAACACCGTGTTCTCCAACTGCAGCCGGCCGGCCTCGACGCGCGACAGGTCGAGGACGTCCGAGATGATCTGCGCCAGTGTTTCGCCGCTGGTCTCGGCATGCTGCAGGAACTCGGCGTGGCGGGGCGAATCGGCCGGTTCCTCGCGCGCCAGGCGGATCATGCCCAGCACCCCGTTCAGCGGCGTGCGCATCTCGTGGCTCATGGTAGCGAGGAAGGCGCTCTTGGCCTGGCTGGCGGCCTCGGCCTGCTGCTTGGCCTCGGCCAGCGCGCGCTCACTGCGGCGGCGTTCGCTGATGTCCTCCAGCACCCAGATCATGCCGGCCTCGGTGGGCTGGCGCGGGTCGACTGCGCGGCCACGCAGGCGGCCCGGGAAGCGGCTGCCGTCGCGCCGCGGCACCATGATCTCCTGGTCGATCTCGCCGGTGCCGGCGGCCATCTGTTCGCGAAAGCGGGCATAGGTGCTGTCGCTGGTGAAGATCACGCGGGTGTTCTGGCCGGCGAGCGAGCCGACCTCGAAACCCAGCAGCTGCTCGTACATCGGGTTCACGCGCACGAAGACCTGGTTGCGCACCAGCGCCAGCCCGACGGCCGCGTGCTGCAGCAGCTTCTCGGTATCCAGGCGCTCGCGTTCGAGTGCGCTGATGTCGCGCGCGATCGACACCATGTGCTCGCGGCCCTCCAGCTGCAGCAGCGAGGCCGACATCAGCACCGACAACGGGCGCCCGTCACGCGCCTGCAGGCGCACCGGCTCGTTGTGCACCTGGCCCTCGTGCAGCAGGCGCTCGCGGACGCGCAGGCGGTCGGCCGGGTCGGCCCACAGGCCCAGGCTCAGCACGTCGCGGCCGACGGCCTCGGCGGCGTCGTGCCCGAAGGTGCGCGACCACTGCTGGTTGAGCATCAGGATGCGGCCTTCGTGCAAGGTGCTGACCACCACCGGGTCCGGCGAGGTGTGGAACACGCGCAGCAGCAGCTGCTCGGATTCGTGCCGCCGCTGCGCTTCTTCCATCAGGCGCGTCACGTCGTGGCCGACGCCGCGCCAGCCGGTGAGGCGGCCCTGCTCGTCGTGGCAGGGGTCGGCGTTGAAGGCGATCAACAGCAGCCGGCCATCGGCCGCGCGCAGCCGCACCAGCTGGTCGCGCATCGGCTGGTGGCGTCCGCAGGCCTCGCGCAGCGGCTGCCAGTCGTGCCCCGGCATCTGCAGGTCGGGCAGCTCCCACAGTGCCAGGCCCAGCAGGCGCTCGGGCGCGAGGCCGCTGCGCTGCAGGAAGGAATCGGACACATGCGTGAAGCGGCCGGCCGCGTCCTGCTCCCAGATCCAGTCGGTGCCGATGTGCAGCAGGCCGCGCAGGCGCTCGCGCTGCAGTGCCGCTTCCTCGAAGGCGCGCAGGTACAGCCGCGACATCGCCAGCGCGGCAACCAGCCCGATCAGCACCAGCACGCCCAGCGTGTAGGCGCGGTTCAGCGAGGGCATCGCGGCGGCGGCGGTGCGGCCCGGGATCCAGCCCCGCAGCTCCGCCCAGTACAGCGCGGCCACCAGGCCCAGGCTCAGCAGTGCCAGCGCCAGGGCCTGGCGCATGCCCAGCAGCACGCCGGCCAGTGCCACCATCAGCGCGAACAGGCCGAGCGACTGGCCCTGCACGCCGACCCCCATGGCCGCGGCCAGGCCGGCATTCGCCAGCGAGCCGGCCACCAGCGCAATGCCGACCGCCAGGCGCGCGTGGCCGCGCCCGGCCAGCCAGTACAGCCCCAGCAGCACCAGCGCCAGGGCCAGCAGCAGCGCCTGCATCAGCAGCCGCACCTGGGGGCTGATGCCGCTGTACAGCAGCAGCAGCGGTGCGGTGACCACCATCGCCAGCGCGCCGAACAGCGCGAACACGCGCGACGCCTGGCCGCCGACCTCGCGCCGCACGTCGTCGCGCAGCATCGCTTCGGCGGTGTTCGGAGGGCTGGGCGCCATGGGTACTGCTGGCCTGCCGACTCAGCACCAAGGGGACGCTACAGTGCGGCCATGACAACCCCCAAGCCCGCTTCGCTCGCTCCCCCCGAGGGGGTGCGTCAGCACCTTGGGGCGACCGTGCGGCGGCGCTGACATGGCCCTCGACCCGCAGCTGCCCCAGGATGCCGACAGCCTGCTGAAGCTGGCCGCGCAGTCGATGTTCGACCTGTATGCCCAGACGGTGATGGGCATGATGGTGGTGGACCGCGAGCACCGCATCGTCTGGATCAGCGAAGGCTACAAGCGCTTCCTGCCGGCACTCGGCTTCGAGGCCGAGGCGGACTTCGTCGGCAAGCGGGTCGAAGAGGTGGTTCCCAACACGTTGATGGCCCAGGTGATCGAGACCGGCCGCCCGATCATGGTCGATTTGCTGACCAACCGCGCCGGTACTTTCCTGGTCAGCCGCGTGCCGCTGCGCGATGCCGCGGGCCAGGTGATCGGCGCGCTGGGCATGGTGCTGATGGACCATCCGGAAAGCACGATGCAGCCGCTGATGGCCAAGTTCGCCCGCCTGCAGCACGAGCTGGAAGACGCGCAGCGCCAGCTCGCTGCCGAGCAGGTGCGCAACCGCCGGCCGAAGTACACGATCGCCGGCTACATCGGCGCCAGCGCCGCGGCGATGGAGGTCAAGCGGCATGCGCGGCGCGTGGCCGGCACCGAGTCCACCGTGCTGCTGCTGGGCGAGACCGGCACCGGCAAGGAACTGCTGGCGCATGCGATCCACGCCGCCTCGGCGCGCGCGGCGCGGCCCTTCGTCGGCGTCAACATAGCGGCGGTGCCCGACACGCTGCTGGAGGCCGAGTTCTTCGGCGTCGCGCCCGGCGCCTACACCGGGGCCGATCGGCGCGGCCGCGACGGCAAGTTCAAGCTCGCCGACGGCGGCACCTTGTTCCTCGACGAGATCGGCGACATGCCGCTGGCGCTGCAGGCCAAGCTGCTGCGCGCGCTGCAGGAGCAGGAGGTCGAGCCGCTGGGCAGCAACCAGGTGATCAAGGTCAACGTGCGGGTGATCGCTGCCACCAGCCGCGACCTGGGCCGCATGGTGGCCGAAGGCCGCTTCCGCGCCGACCTGTACTACCGGCTCAACGTGCTGCCGATCCGCCTGCCGGCGCTGCGCGAGCGCATCGGCGACCTCGAGGCACTGGCCGATGCGCTGCTCGACGACATCGCGCGCCGCGTCGGCCTGCCGCACAAGAGCCTGTCCTCCGACGCGCTGGACCTGCTGATGCGCCAGCCCTGGCCCGGCAACATCCGCGAACTGCGCAACGTGCTCGAGCAGGCCACGCTGATGACCGACGACCTGCTGCTGACGCAGGCGCATTTCGCCAGCGCGCTGCAGCTCGATGCCGACGCACGCGCGGCCCTGCTGGTGCCCAGCGCCCCGGGTGCACCCGCTGCGGATGTCGAACGGGCCATGGCCGAGGCCGCCGGCGCGGGGGCCCCGGCTGCCGCCGCGCCGCCGGGCCTGCCGCGGCCGCTGCCGGAGCAGGTGGCCGAACTCGAGCGCGCGGCCATCGGCGCGGCGCTGCGCGCCACCGCGGGCAACAAGGTTGCCGCGGCGCGGCTGCTGCAGATCTCGCGCGCGGCGCTCTACGACAAGCTGGGACGCTACCCCGAACTGTCCTAGCCGGCGCGCTCAGGCCGCCTGGTACAGCGTGACGACGCAGGCGCCGCCCAGCCCCAGGTTGTGCTGCAGCGCGGTGCGTGCCTCGGGCACCTGGCGCTGCTGCGCCGTGCCGCGCAGCTGGTGGGTCAGCTCGAAGCACTGCGCCAGCCCGGTCGCGCCCAGCGGATGGCCCTTCGACAACAGGCCGCCGGAGGGATTGGTGACCACCCGGCCGCCATAGCTGTTGTCGCCCGCCGCGATGAAGGCCGCGGCGCCGCCTTCGGGGCACAGGCCCAGCGCCTCGTAGCTGATCAGCTCGTTCTGCGCGAAGCAGTCGTGCAGCTCGACCACGTCCAGGTCCTGCGGGCCGATGCCGGCCTGCTCGTACACCTGCGCGGCGGCGGCCTGGCTCATGCCGTAGCCCACCAGCTGCATCATGTCGTGGCTCGAGAAGGTCTCGGGCCGGTCGGTGGTCATCGCCTGTGCGGCGATCACCACGTCGCGGCGCAGCCCGTGGCGCCGGGCGTGCGCCTCGGACACCAGTACGGCGGCCGCCGCGCCGCAGGTCGGCGGGCAGGCCATCAGCCGCGTCAGCACGCCCGGCCAGAGGGCCGGCGCGTTCATCACCTCGTCGACCGTCACTTCCTTGCGCAGCAGCGCCAGCGGGTTGTTCATCGCATGCCGGCTGGCCTTGGCGCGCACCTGGGCGAAGGCTTCCAGCGGCGTGCCGTGCTTGCGCATGTGGGCCAGGCCGGCCCCGCCGAAGTAGCGCAGCGCCAGCGGCAGCTCGGGCATGCCGACCAGGGCCTCGGCTTCGCGGTCGAAGTCCTCGAACGGGCTCGGCCGGTCGTCGAACACCGTGCCCAGCGCGCCGGGCTTCATCTGCTCGAAGCCCAGCACCAGCACGCAATCGGCGGCACCGCTGTGCACGGCCTGGCGCGCCAGGAACAGGGCCGTCGATCCGGTCGAACAGTTGTTGTTGACGTTGAAGACCGGGATGCCGGTCATGCCCAGCGCGTACACCGCCTTCTGGCCGCTGGTGGAATCGCCATACACGTAGCCGACATAGGCCTGCTGCAGCGCGTCGAACGCAATGCCTGCATCGGCCAGCGCCAGCCGCCCGGCGGCCGCTGCCATCACGTGATAGGACTCGTCGGCGCCCGGCTTGGTGAACGGGATCATCCCGACCCCGGCGACACACACACGGCTCATGGGGACCCCTGCTTGAGCATTGCCGCGCGGATCTCCTTTTTCAGCACCTTGCCGACCTTGGAGCGCGGCAGGTCCGGCCAGACCTCGACCTGCTTCGGTGCCTTGACACTGCCGATGCGCGCCTTCACGAAGGCCTGGATGGCCTGCGGGTCGACGCTGCGGCCGGCATGCAGCTGCAGCACCGCCACCACCCGTTCGCCCCACTTGTCGTCGGGCAGGCCGATCACCGCGCTGTCCCGCACGTCGGGATGCTGCATCAGCGCCTGCTCGACCTCGACCGAGTAGACATTGAAGCCGCCGCTGATGATCATGTCCTTGGCGCGGTCGACGATGTAGAGGTAGCCGTCCTCGTCGAGGCGGCCGATGTCGCCGGTGTGGTGCCAGCCATGGCGCCAGGCCTCCTCGGTCGCGGCGGGGTCCTTGTAGTAGCCCATCATCACCAGCGAGCCGCGCACCACGATCTCGCCGGTCTCGCCGCGCGGCAGCAGCGCGCCTTCGGCATTCATCGTCGCCACCTGCACCAGCGGCCCCGGCCGGCCGGCCGAGGACAGGCGTTCGCGTGCCACGGTGCCGTCGGCATGGAAGTGCTCGCGCGGCGCCATCATCGAGATCATCATCGGCGCCTCGGTCTGGCCGAACAGCTGCGCCATCACCGGGCCGATCTTCGCCAGTGCTTCTTCCAGCCGCGCGGCCGAGATCGGCGCCGCGCCGTACCAGAAGCATTGCAGCGAGCCGCGCTGCGTCGTCGCCAGCTGCGGGTGTTCCAGCAGCATGTAGATCAGCGTCGGCGGCAGGAAGGTGTGGGTGATGCGGTGGCGCTCGATTAGCGCCAGGAACTCGCCGAGGTCGGGCTTGGGCATGATCACCACGCGCCCGCCCAGCGCCATCACCGGCAGGCACAGCACGCCTGCGGCATGGGTCAGCGGGGCCAGCGCCAGGTAGGACGGCCGGCCCTGGAACGGGTAGCCCATCAGCGTCAGCGCCGACATGGTCTCGAGGTTGCGGCCCGAGAGCATCACGCCCTTGGGCAGGCCGGTGGTGCCGCCGGTGCCGGCGATCATCACCAGGTCGTCGATCGGCCGGATCTCGACCGGCGCGTCGCCCACACCTTCGAGCCACTGCTCCAGCGAAGGCGCGAAGGCGCAGGGCCGGTCGATGCAGACCAGCACGCGCAGCTTCGGCAGCCCGGCGCGCATCTGCTCGACCATCGCCGCGTAGGCACTGTGGAACAGCAGCGCCGCGCAATCGAAGGCATCGAGCACATGCCGGTTCTCGCCGGTTTCGTTGCGCGGGTTCACCGGGCACCAGACGGCCGCGGCGCGGGACAGCCCGAACACACAGGCAAAGGCCTGCGCATCGTTGCTGGACAGCACCGCCACCTTGTCGCCGCGCGCGATGCCGGCGCGCTGCAGGCCGCGCGCGACGCGGTGGCTGAAGGCCTGGACATCGGCATACGACCAGTCGGTGTCGCCCATCGTCAGGCACGGCGCGCCCTCGCCCAGCATCGCCCCCTTGTCGAGGTAGTCGATCAAGCGCATCGCGCGCTCACCGGTGGACGCTCAGCACTGGCGGCTGCACCAGGCCGAAGCTGCGCAGCACGCCCAGCAGCTCGTGGTGGCCGAAGGCCTGGCAGCCCGACGCGAAGCCGACACGCCGGGGCGCCTGCTGCAGCAGCGAGGCCGCGGCATAGGCCTGCAGCAGGCCGGTCTGCTTGTAGTTGCAGTTGCCGTAGATGACGCAGTGGGCGCGCGCCAGCGGCCCCTGCGCATGCACCGAGTCGACCGACTTGTTGATGCGCGGGTTCTCGCGCGGCGGCATCGTGTTCATCACGCTGGCCGCGGTCTTGGCCAGCGCGGCATAGCGGTCCTTGGCGTTCATGCCCTCGGTCGCCTTGACGGCCGCCGCCACGATCTGCGGCACGCCCAGCATCAGCGGCTTGTTGAACACGCCAC
>CAZXLI010000184.1:0-13299 GCA_964641795.1 uncultured Bordetella sp.
TGGACTTCGGCGTCGTGCTGAAGGAAGCCCAGCGCCTGGGTTACGCGGAGGCCGACCCCACCTTCGACATCGAGGGCATCGACGCCGGCCACAAGGTGTCGATCATGAGCGCCATTGCCTTCGGCACGCCGGTGCAGTTCGACCGCGCCCATGTCGAGGGCATCACCAAGCTGCAGGCGGCGGACATCCGCTATGCCGAGCAGCTGGGCTACCGGATCAAGCTGCTGGGCATCACGAAGCGCCGCGACCAGGGCATCGAGCTGCGCGTGCACCCGACGCTGGTGCCGGCCAAGCGGCTGATCGCCAATGTCGAGGGCGCGATGAACGCGGTGGTGGTGCAGGGCGATGCGGTCGGCACCACGCTGTACTACGGCAAGGGCGCCGGCGCCGAGCCCACCGCATCGGCCGTGGTGGCCGACCTGGTGGACATCACCCGCCTGCACACCGCCGACCCCGACCACCGCGTGCCGCACCTGGCCTTCCAGCCCGACGCGATGCACGACACGCCGGTGCTGCCGATCGATGAGGTCGTGACCTCGTTCTACCTGCGGCTGCAGGTGGCCGACCAGACCGGCGTGCTGTCGAAGATCACCACCATCCTGGCAGAGCACGACATCTCGATCGATGCGGTGCTGCAGCGCGAGAGCGGCGAAGGCGAGAAGCAGACCGACCTGATCATCCTGACGCATGACACCGTGGAAGGCCGCATGCGCCATGCGCTGGCCACGATGCAGGCACTGCCGACCGTGCTGGCGCCGATCGTCAACATCCGCAAGGAAGAGCTCAACTGATGCGCTACATCAGCACCCGCGGCGACCAGACCGAGCGCCGCTTCTGCGAGATCCTGCTCGAGGGCCTGGCGCCCGATGGCGGGCTGTACATGCCCAAGCAGTACCCGCGCGTCAATGCCTTCCAGATGATGCGCTGGCGCACGCTGCCGTACCACGCACTGGCCTTCGAGATCCTGTCGCTGTTCATTGATGACATCCCGCCGGCCGACTTGAAGTCGATCGTCGAGCGCACCTACACCGCGGCCACCTTCGGCAGCGAGGCCATCGTGCCGCTGCGCCGGCTGGAGGAGGGGCTGTACATCGAGGCACTGTCCAACGGGCCGACGCTGGCCTTCAAGGACATGGCGATGCAGCTGCTGGGCAACCTGTTCGAGTACGAACTGGGCCGCCGAGGCGAACAGCTGAACATCCTGGGCGCGACCTCGGGCGACACCGGCAGCGCGGCCGAGTACGCGATGCGCGGCAAGCAGGGCGTGCGCGTGTTCATGCTGTCGCCGCACGGCCGCATGAGCCCGTTCCAGCAGGCGCAGATGTTCAGCCTGCAGGACGAGAACATCCACAACATCACGATCGAAGGCGTGTTCGACGATTGCCAGGACATCGTCAAGGCCGTCAGCAACGACCTGGAGTTCAAGCGCCGCCACAGGATCGGCACCGTGAACTCGATCAACTGGGCACGGCTGGTGGCCCAGGTGGTCTACTACTTTGCGGGTTATTTCCAGGCCACGCAGAACAACACGCAGAAGGTCAGTTTCGCCGTGCCCTCGGGCAACTTCGGCAATGTCTGCGCCGGCCATGTCGCGCGGATGATGGGCTTGCCGATCGAGCAGCTGGTGGTGGCCACCAACGAGAACGACGTGCTCGACGAGTTCTTCCGCACCGGCACCTACCGCGTGCGCGGCAGTGCCGAGACCTACGAGACCTCCAGCCCGTCGATGGACATCAGCAAGGCCTCGAACTTCGAGCGCTATGTCTTCGACCTGACGAATCGCGACGGCGCGCGGCTGGCCCAGTTGTTCGGCCCGCAGCTGGCTGAGCAAGGCGGCTTCACGCTCACGGCCGAAGAGGTGGCGCGCATCCCGCTGTCCGGCTTCACCTCGGGCAAGAGCACGCATGCCGACCGGCTGGCGACGATCCGCCAGACCTGGCAGCAGCACCAGGACATGATCGACACGCACACGGCCGACGGGCTGAAGGTGGCGCTCGAGAAGCGCCAGCCCGGCGTGCCGATGATCGTGCTCGAGACCGCCTTGCCGGCCAAGTTCGCCGCGACGATCGAAGAGGCGCTGGGCCGGCAGCCGACCCGGCCCGCGGCGCTGGACGGCATCGAGAACCTGCCCAAGCGCTTCACCGTGATGCCGGCGGACGCCGGGCGCGTCAAGGCCTACATCGCGCAAGTCACCGGCGCATGAACGTCGTCGGCTTCTGCGGCCCGTCGGGCGTCGGCAAGACCACGCTGATCGAGCGCCTGGTCGCCGAGCTGAAGGGCCGCGGCCAGCGCGTCTCGGTGATCAAGCACGCGCACAAGACCTTCGACATCGACCATCCCGGCAAGGACACCTGGCGCCACCGCCAGGCCGGTGCCTTCGAGGTGCTGATCGCCTCGGGCCACCGGCTGGCGAAGATGCGCGAGTTCGAGGTCGAGGGCCAACCCAGCGTGCACCAGCTGATCGCCGAGATGATCGAGTGCGACTGGCTGCTGGTCGAAGGCTTCAAGCACGCCGACATTCCGAAGATCGAGGTGTGGCGCGCCGCCAAGGGCGAGCCGCCGATGTACCCCCACGAGCCCTTCGTCGTGGCCGTGGCCACCGACACGCCGGCCGCGCTGCCGGTGCCCACGCAGCGTCCGGTGTTCGACATGGCCGCCGTGCCGGCATTGGCTTCGCACCTGATGGACACTGCCGATCGCTTCCACTACCGGCCCGAGATCCATGGCTGATCCAGTTGCACCGCGCGCGATGCTGAGCCTCGACGAGGTGCTCGCGCGCCTGCTCGACGTGGCGCGCGAGCGACGCATCCGTGAGACCGAAACGGTTTCCACCTTCGATGCCCTGAACCGCGTACTGGCTGTCGGCGTGCGATCGGCGCTGGACGTGCCGCCGGCCGACAACACCTCGATGGACGGCTATGCGCTGCGGGTGGCCGACGTGCCAGCTGCCGGCGCGGTGCTGCCCGTGAGCCAGCGCATTCCCGCCGGCGTGGTCGGCCAGCCGCTCGTCGCCGGCACGGCGGCGCGCATCTTTACCGGGGCGCACGTACCGGCCGGCGCTGATGCGGTGGTGATGCAGGAGCAATGCGAAGCCGTGGCTGGCGAGGGCCTGGGATCCGTGCGGGTGCAGGCCGTGCCGCAAGGCGGGCAGTGGATTCGCCGCCGCGGCGAGGACGTGACGCAGGGGGCCGAGGTGCTGGCTGCCGGCGCGCGCCTCACGCCGCAGGCAATGGGCCTGGCCGCGTCGGTCGGCGCCGGGCAGCTGGCCGTGCTGCGCAAGCCGCGCGTCGCGCTGTTCTCCACCGGCGACGAACTGGTGATGCCGGGCGAGCCATTGAAGCCGGGCGCCATCTACAACTCCAATCGCTTCACCTTGCGCGGGCTGCTGCAGGCGGCGGGCTGCGAGGTGACTGACCTCGGCATCGTGCCGGACCGGCTGGAGGCCACGCGCGAAGCCTTGCGGCGCGCGGCCGAAGGCAACGACCTGATCATCACGTCCGGTGGTGTGTCGGTCGGCGAGGAAGACCATCTGAAGCCTGCGGTGCAGGCCGAGGGCTGGCTCGAGGCCTGGCAGGTGGCCATCAAGCCCGGCAAGCCGCTGGCCTTCGGCGCCGTGCGTCGCAGTGCCGGCGGCGAGACCTTGTTCATGGGGCTGCCCGGCAACCCGGTGTCGAGCTTCGTGACCTTCCTGCTCGCGGTGGCGCCGGTGCTGCGCGCGCTGCAGGGCAGTGCGCTCGCCGCGCTGCCGCAGCCCCTGGCCGTGCGCGCCGATTTCGACTGGCCCAAGCCAGACCGGCGGCGGGAGTTCCTGCGCGCGCGCTTCAACGCCCAGGGCGGGCTCGACCTCTTTGCGAACCAGAGCTCGGGCGTGCTGACCTCGGCGGTGTGGGCCGATGGCCTGGTCGACAACCCGCCGGGGCAGGCGATCCGCCGCGGCGATACCGTTCAGTTGCTGCTCCTGAGCAGCCTGATCGGTGCTTGAGGCCCAGGACCATGGCCACGGTGAATGTGCGTTACTTCGCCTCGCTGCGCGAGGCGCTCGGCCCGGCCGAGACAGTGGATCTGCCGCCTGGCGCCACGCTGGGGCAATTGCGCGACCAGTTGATTGCCCGCGGCGGTCGCCATGCCGAGGTGCTGGCGCGTGGCCGCGCGGTGCGCTGTGCGCTGAACCAGGTGATGGCCGACGAGGCCAGCCGTATCGAGGGCGGCGCCGAAGTCGCGTTCTTTCCGCCGGTCACCGGCGGCTGAAGTTCACTGCGGCTTCGGTCCGCGCTCGAGTTCGGCCAGGCGCGTCTGCAGCGTCCCCTTCAGTTCGGCATCCTCGGTCCGGTCGGCGATCGGCTTGAGCGCCATCAGCTGCGCCACGCGCAGTGCGTCATCGGCGGGTACCTTCACGTCGGGTTCGACGCCGGTACCTTCCCAGTTGGTCTTCGTGATCGGGTTGATCGCACGGCCGCTGGGGATGAACACCTGGAAATGGGTGGCGACCTTGACCATGTCACCCGGATGCGCGCCGCCCCCGGTGGTTTCGCCGATCAGCGTGGCGCGCTTCAGGTTCTTCAGGTTGTAGCTGAATTCTTCGGCACCCGAGAAGGTGCGCCGTGAGGTCAGCACATAAACCGGCTTGCTCGCATCGAAGCGCTTGCCGGGCACCCAATCCTGGGTCCAGAACTGCTCGGTGCGGTTGCCTTCGCGCCAGTACATGTCGTTCAGGTGCGTGCGCTCGGCAAACAGGTAGCTGCTCATCAGTGCGACGGTCGCGGGGTCGCCGCCACCGTTGCGCCGCAGGTCGATGATCAAGGCCTGCGAATGCGCGACCAGGTTCATCGCTGCCGCGATGGCGTCGCCGGCCAGCTCCGCCGAAGCGAAGCCGCGCAGCTCGATGTAGCCGATGTTGCCGGGCAGGCGTTCGACGCGCTCGACGCCGAAGTTGCGCGCCTGCTCGCTGCGCAGGTAGGCCTCGCGTTCGCCGGCCGTCGGCGCACGGTCGGCCTGGCGATCTTCCAGCGGCTGCGCGCTGTAGCGCATGCGGATGTGCAGGTCCTTCGTCACGGACTGGATCGATGCCGTCACCTTGTCGGCAAAGGTGATGGCGCCGGTGGCCTGGTCGAAGACGCCGGCGCTCAGATCCTTCCGCAGGGCCTGCTCGACCTGCTTGGCCTTGTCCGGGAACACGTATTGCGCGTTCATCTCGCGGATGGTGCGTTCGATCACTTCCTGTCGCGTCGTGGCGTCGATGGCGGGCCCCTGGTTCTGGGCACAGGCGCTCACCGCATGGACGAAGAGCGAGACGATCATCAGGCGGCGGGACAACTGGAGCATGGGCAACGCGATGGTGTGGAGATGTCGGCATTGTCCGGCTCCGTCCACTGCAGTTGCAGCAGATTTGCGCCAATGGGTGACGTTTGGGCCGCGTATAGTGAAGTAATGGATCGAATCGACCGCGATATTCTCAGTCTTCTGGCCCGCGACGGCCGAATCAGCTTTCGCGAGCTGAGCCAGCAGGTGCACCTGAGCCCGAATGCGGTGGCCGAGCGCTTCCGCCGGCTTCAGGCGGAGGGCGCCATTCGCCACATCCGCGCCACGCTGAATCCGGCCGCGCTCGGCCGCACGCTGGAGGCGATGATCGACGTGAAGCTGCAGTCGGACACCGCGGCGCTGGCTTTCGAGGGCGCGCTGCGCCACCTGCCGCAGGTGGTCAGCGCGACCCTGCTGACCGGTTCGTTCGACTATGCCGTGCGCGTGGCTTGTGCCGATCGCGATGAGCTGGTGCAGGTCACCGAGCACCTGCGCCATAAGGCCGGCGTGCGGGAGACCTACACCCGGCTGGTGCTGCGCGAGGTTCAGCTGGGGATGGCCTGAGCGTCGGTGGCTCGAGCGTCCGCCGGCCAGTCGCGCGCCAGCTGATCCAGCAGCCGCAGTACGCGCGCCAGCGTCGACTCGCCAGCCGCATGCATCGGGGCTCGGAAGTCCGGCCGGCACCAGCCCTGGTGCGCCAGTACCGTCTTCACTGGGATCGGGTTCGGCTCGGCGAACAGCGCTTCGCACAGGGGCCTCAGTGATCGCCACAGCGCTTGCGCCGGCTGCAGCTGCTGCTGCGCGACCAGCCGATGCAGGCGGGCGAACAGATCGGGTCGCAGGTGCGCGCTGGCGGCAATCGCGCCGGACGCGCCGACCGCCAGCTGGTTGAAGATCTCGTCGTCGTTGCCGGCCAGCAGCGCGAGCCGGCCGTCCGCCAACAGCCGGTGCGCCGCATCGGCATCGCCGCTGCAGTCCTTCACGGCCACGATGCGCGGATGGTCGGCCAAGGTCAGCAGCGTCTCTGCCTGGATGCGCACACCGGTGCGCGAAGGCACGTCGTAGGCGACGATGGGCACCGGCGACGCATCCGCCACCGCGCGGAACCACGCCAGCAGGCCGGCCTGCGACGGACGCACATAGGCCGGCGGGCTCAGCAGGTAGCCAGCCAGCGGGCAAGCGGCCGCAAGCTGCCGGGCCCGTGCTGCCACGCGTTCGGGCCGCACACCCGACAGGCCCATCAGCACCGGCTTGTCCGCCGCGGCGGCCAGTACCGCCTGCAGCACGGCAGCCTGCTCGGCTTCGTCCAGCATCGCCGCCTCGCCGGTGCTGCCGCAGGCCACGAAGCCCGCGACGCCCTGGTCGGCAAGATGGCTGACCAGCCGGCACAGGGCCGGCAAGTCGACCCGGTCGTCCTGGTCGAAAGGGGTGACCAGCGGCACCCAGATACCCGAGAACTTCAGCATCACGAACTCTCCAATGGCAAACACGACCGTGTGGATGAACCGGTCGGGCGGGCTGCGGTGCAGCGGGAGGTGTGCGGCTGGCTGAAGAGAGGGGTTGCCGGGTGGCGAAGCGCAGCGGCGCGGGGCCCGCGTGTTCCGTCGCTCGTCCGACGACGGAACAGCTGCCCCGGTCAGACGAGCGGCTGCTTTTTCGATTTCTCCACCCATGCGGCAGCGGCCGTGATGGCCGGGCTGCAACTGCGAAGGGCGGAGAACATGGGGCGCGATTCTAGCGATGACACAATTCAAGCCATGAATCGCGTCAGCATCCAGACCGCCGACTTCGATCTTTCGGCCGAAGTGGCGGCCCTGCGGTCGCAAGACCTGGGCGTCGGCGCCGTGGCCTCGTTCATCGGCACCGTGCGCGACCGCAACGGCGCAGGCCGCTCGGGCGATGTCAGCGCGATGGAGCTCGAGCACTACCCTGGCATGACCGAGGCCGCGATCGAGCAGATGATCGACGCGGCCTGCGCGCGCTTCGAGCTGCGCGCGGTGCGGGTGATCCATCGCGTCGGCCTGCTGCAGCCCGGCGACCAGATCGTGCTGGTGGCCGTGAGCTCGGCACACCGCGGCGCAGCCTTCCAGGGCTGCGAGTTCCTGATGGACTACCTGAAGACCCAGGCACCATTCTGGAAGAAGGAGAGCACGCCGGAGGGCGCACGCTGGGTGGACGCTCGAGTGGCAGACGATGCCGCGCTGGCGCGCTGGGGTTTGCCTTCGGGCAATGCCGCATGAGCGGGCGCAGCGGCCGGCGCTGGTTCGACATGGTCCAGCCCGAGGCCTTCGACACCCAGGCCCTGCGCGGCGCCCTGGGCCGCTTTGCCACCGGCGTGACGATCATCACCTGCCTGGATGGCGCGGGCACCCAGGTGGGCCTGACGGTCAATTCGTTCAATGCCCTGTCGCTGCAGCCGCCGCTGGTGCTGTGGTCCCTGCGGCTGGCCAGTCCGAGCCTGGCGGCGTTTTCCGCCGCCACGCATTTCGCGGTCAACGTGCTGGCCGAAGCGCAGGTCGACCTGTCGCGCCGTTTCGCCTCGAAGGTGGCCGACAAGTTCGATGAAGGCGCCTGGAGCCCGGGACTTGGCGGCGTGCCGGTGCTGGGCGGCTGTGCTGCGGTGTTCGAGTGCGAGTTGCAGGCGCAGCACGATGCCGGTGACCATCGGCTGTTCATCGGTCATGTGCGCCGGCTGGCCGACCTGGCGGTGCCGCCGCTGCTGTTCCAGGGCGGGCACTACCGCATGCTGGGAGAAGTCCTGTGAACGAGATGGCCACCGACAGCGCGGCGCCGTCGCGCTACCAGCCTTCGCACATCGCCGGCGATCCGGCGCGGCTGACACCGCTGCAGCGCGAGCTGATCGGTCGCGTCGCCGAACTGGGGCCGCGCTTCGCCGAGCGCGCATCGCGCTACGACCGCGAGGCCAGCTTTCCGTTCGAGAACTATGCCGATCTGCGCGCGGCCGGCCTGCTGGCCATCTGCGTGCCGGCATCGCATGGCGGCCTGGACGCTGACTTTGCGACCTATGTGATGGTCGCCGCCGAGCTCGGCCGCTGGTGTGGATCGACGGCGCTGAGCTTCAACATGCATGTCTGCGCCTGTCTCTGGTCCGGTGCCATTGCCGATGCGATGCCGATGTCGCCCGCACAGCGTGCCGAGCACGAGCGCATCCGCGCGATCCACTATCGCCGCATCGTCGGCGAGGGCAAGGTCTATGCGCAGCCCTTTTCCGAAGGCGGCCCGGCGGCCGCCGGGGCGGCGCCCTGGGGCACGGTGGCGCGGCCGGTCGAGGGCGGTTATGTGGTCAGCGGGCGCAAGGTGTTCGCGTCGCTCGCCGGCGCGGCGGACTACTACGGCGTGCTGTGCACGCTGCAGCAGCCTGGTCAGCCCGGCGGCGGCTCGCGGCGCGATGCGATCTACCTGGCCGTGCCGGCCGATGCGCCCGGCGTGCGCATCACGGGCGACTGGGACCCGCTGGGCATGCGCGGCACGGTCAGCCGCACGCTGGTGCTCGACGAGGTGTTCGTGCCGCACGAGGCGCGCCTGCTGCCCGAAGGCCTGTACTACCCCGCGGCGAACCGCTATCCGCACATGTATGCCACGTTGTCGCCGGCCTACCTGGGCATCGGGCAGGCGGCGTACGACTTCACCGTGCAGTACCTGCGGGCCGAACTGCCCGGCATGCCGCATGTGCTCCGGCGCATGTACCACACCAAGCAGTTCGCGGTGGCCGAGATGCGCATCAAGCTCGAGGCCACCCGCGCGCTGTTCCTGCAGACGGCGCACGATGCCCGCATCGATCCCGACAAGGACGCCCGCATGCGGCTGTACGCGGCGCACTACACGATCATGGAGAACGCCAACGACCTGTGCCGGCTGGCGATCCGCACCTGCGGCGGTCAGTCGATGCTGAAGTCGCTGCCGCTGGAGCGCCTGTACCGCGACTCGCGCTGCGGCTCGCTGATGCTGCCGTGGACCGCCGAGCTGTGCATGGATCGTCTCGGCCGCGAGTGCCTGTACGAGGCGGGCGAGCGCGACGAGGCCATCGAGTGAGCGACGACGGTCCGCTGTACGCGCGCTTCGCGGCGCAGGTGCTGCGCAGCGGCTCGGCGCTGGCGCTGCAATGCGGCCCGCAGCACATCGGCTACCGTGCGCTGGACAGCCTGGTCGAGGCCAACCGCCGCGCACTGCTGAACCAGGGGCATGGACCCGGGCACCTGATCGGCTGGCTGGGCGACAACTCCATCGCGATGCTGTCGGCGCTGCTGGCCTGCACGCGCCTGGGTGCGGTGTTCGTGCCGCTGGACGGCCGGCGCGCAGTGCCCGACCTGGTGGAAGGCGCGCAGGCCGCCGGACTGCATGCGGTGCTGGCCACGGCCGAGTTCGCGGCGCCGGCCGCTGCGTTGCGCGCCCAGGTGCGCTGGCGCGAGACACCGGATGACCAGCTGACGCCCGGCGGCGTGCTGCTGGCCCCGGGCCCGTTCGGCGGCGCGACGACATGCATCGGGCCCGTGGCGCTGCTCGACCGCTGCGACACGGCCATCGGCGCGCAGCAGATCACCGAGCACGACCGCGTGCTGGCGGTGCTGCCGATGTCGTGCGCCGACGGGCTCGCGCTGCAGCTGCTGCCGGCGTTGCTGGTCGGCGCGACCGTCTGCCTGCAGTCGCACTTCGAAGCCGGCGCCTGGCTCGATGCGGTGGCCCAGTGGCAGCCCACGCTGGGCGCGTTGGATGCCGAAGGCCTGGCCGCGGTCACCACGCACCCGCAGTGGGCCGACACACCGCTCAGCTCGCTGCGCCGCATCGTCGGTGCCGCGCGCGAGCTGCCGGCCGCCGCGGCGCGCGCCTTCGCGGCGCGTGGCGTGCCGGTGCAGTCGCTGGAGGCGTGAGCATGCTGCTGAAGGTCGGCGAGCTGGCGCGGCGCAGCGGCCTCACCGTGCGCACGCTGCACCACTACGACGAGATCGGCCTGCTGCGCCCGAGCGGGCGTTCGGAAGGGGGCTATCGCCTGTATGACGCGGCCGACATGGCGCGGCTGCACGCCATCCAGGCCCTGCGGGCCCTGAACCTGCCGCTGGAAGACATCGCCCGCGCGCTGGAGGCCGACGGCAACCTGCCAGGCATCGTCGAGCGCCAACTGGGCGCGCTGGAGGCGCAGATCCGCCAGGCCACCGAGCTGCGTGACCGGCTGCGCCTGGTCCAGGCCAAATTTGCGGCCGGCGCAGAGCCGGAAGCGGAAGACTGGCTGGCCATGCTGCAGCTGATGAACACCACGGCCCGCTACTTCAGCGCCGAGGAACTGGAGCAGATCTTCGGCAACTGGGCCGAAGTCGAGCCCCAGTGGCAGGTGCTGGTCGACGAGGTCCGCGTGGCCATGGATGCCGGGTGCTTTCCCGACGATGGCCAGGTGCAACGCCTGGCCCAGCGCTGGATGAACCTGATGCACGACTGGATGGGCGGCGACTTCGACCGCATGCTGCGCTGGGGCGAGATGTACCAGGCCGAGCCCAGCATGCACGGCCGCGGCGGCATGGACTTCGCGGTGGTGCGCTACATCGAGCAGGCGGTCGCGCTGCGGCTGTCGCTGCTGCGGCGCCATGTCAGCGATGACGATCTGCGCCGGCTCGGTCCGGTGCCCGAGCGCGAATGGCGGGCGCTGGTCGAGCCGGTGCAGGCGCTGCTCGACGCCGGTACCGCGCCCGACGATCCGGCCATGCTGCCCTTGCTGGCCCAGTGGTACGAGCTCTCGCACCGGCTGACCGGCGGCGACGCCGGCCTGCGGGCGCGCCTGCTGCAGGCGCACGCGGCCGAGCCGCTGTTGCGCGAAGGGGCGATGCTGCCGCCACCGGTGCGCGAGTTCCTGCACCGCGCGGCCGAGCTCGCCGCCCGCCGCGCCGCGGGGCCTTGACCCTCACGTTGCGTCAGGCCGCACAGTGGGCGGCATGGACACCAACCCGACACCTTCTGCCGCTGCGGCGGCACCCGACCCGCGCGCCGCCCGCGCCGCGCTGCTGCGCACGCCGGCCATGCGCTGGCTGCTGGCCGGCAGCGCGATCTCGCTGCTGGGTGACCAGTTCACCTTGATCGCCTTGCCCTGGGCGGTGCTGATGCTGACGCATGACCCGCTGATGCTGGGCCTGGTCACCGCGATGGTCGGCGTGCCGCGCGCGGCCTTCATCCTGATCGGCGGCGCCTTCGTCGACCGCCACTCGCCACAGCGCGTGCTGATGCTGACCAAGCATGCCAACACCGTGCTGCTGGCTGTGCTGGCTGCCGGCATGTTGGGCGGCTGGATCAGCCTGCCCCTGCTGTGCGCGCTGGCGCTGGGCATCGGCCTGGCCGCAGCCTTCAGCGTCCCGGCCGGCAGCGCGCTGCTGCCGCAGGTGGTGGCGCCCGCGCAGCTGCCGGCGGCCAACGGCCTGCTGATGGGCCTGCGGCAGCTCTCGATGTTCGCGGGCCCCTTGTTGGCCGCCTTGATGATGGGGACCATGGGCCGGCTGCTGCCCGAGCGCGGCGATGCGCCGGGCCTGGCGCTGGCCTTCGGGCTCGATGCCGTCAGCTTTGCCGCGTCAGCGTGGACGCTGTCGCGCGTGCGCACCCGGCCCATCGACCAGCCCTCGCGCCAGGCCGTGCTGCAGGCGGTGGCCGAGGGGCTGCGCCACTGCTGGAACGACCGGCCGCTGCGCAACTTCCTGCTCTACGGCGCACTGGTCAGCGTGATGATCGCCGGCCCGGTCCAGATTGCCTTGCCGCTGCTGGCGGCCGCCACGCCGGGCCTGGGCGGCTCGGGCTTCGGGCTGCTGGTCGGCCTGCACGGTGCCGGCACCTTGCTGGGCCTGCTGGTCGCGGGCCTGCGGCCGCACTGGCGGCTGGGCAGCCTGGGGCTGACCGTGCTGGGCCTCGACGCGGTGGTCGGCCTGTTGTTCATGCCGCTGGGCCGCATCGGCACGGTATGGCAAGGCGCGGCGCTGCTGCTGCCGATCGGCATGGTCGGCGGCTTCTTGCAGGTGATGGTGTTCAGCTGGCTGCAGCGCCGCGTGGCGCCGGCGATGATGGGCCGGGCGATGAGCGTGTTCATGTTCATCTTCGTGGGGCTGGCACCGCTGTCGGCCGCCGCCACCGGTGCGCTGATGCGCTGGGTCGCGCCGACCAGCGTTTTCACCGGCGCCGGACTGCTGCTGGTGGCCATCGTGATGCTCGCGCTGTTGCCCGCCGGCGGTATGCGGCGCATGGACGAGCGGATGCCGAGCCCCGCCAGCTGATCTGGCGCAAACTCCGGCGCGGCAGTCGGCGCGGCCGGGGTCTTGATTTGGCCGGCGCGCCCCCAAGATCCTGACGCAACCGGAGGATTTCACCGATGCGTGCCGACAAACTGACCACCGCCTTCCAGCAGGCCCTGGCCGATGCCCAGAGCCTGGCTGTTGCTCGCGACAACCCCTACATCGAGCCATCTCACGTGCTGGCCGCGATGCTGGCCCAGCCCGATGGCCCGAAGGCCTTGCTGGACCGCGCGGGCGCCAACACCGCGGCACTGAAGACCGCGATGGAGACGGCCATGAACGGCCTGCCCAGCGTGCAGGGCGGCGGCCCGGTGCAGCCGGGGCGCGACCTGGTGCAGCTGCTGCAGGCCGCCGACAAGGAAGCCACCAAGCGCGGCGACCAGTTCATCGCCAGCGAAATGTTCCTGCTGGCGCTGGCCGATGCCAAGAGCGACATCGGCGGCATCGTGCGTGGCCATGGCCTCACCCGCAAGGCGCTGGAGGCCGCGATCACCGCGGTGCGCGGCGGCCAGACGGTGGATTCGGCCGAGGCCGAGGGCCAGCGCGAGGCACTGAAGAAGTACACGCTGGACCTGACCGAGCGCGCCCGCCAGGGCAAGCTCGACCCCGTGATCGGCCGCGACGACGAGATCCGCCGCGCGATCCAGGTGCTGCAGCGCCGCTCGAAGAACAACCCGGTGCTGATCGGCGAACCCGGCGTCGGCAAGACGGCCATCGTCGA
>CAZXLI010000185.1:0-13181 GCA_964641795.1 uncultured Bordetella sp.
TCGCCCGCGGCTTTGTCGCGCCAACCTCCGCAAGTCTCGTATCGAACGACCGCAATGGGTCGACAGCAGTCGCGCACCTGTGCGCCAACGTTTCATGCGTCGCGGGTGGCACACAGCGCAATGGACCACTGAGATGAAGGTGCTCGGGCGGCGTTCGATCCTGCAGTGGCTGGCCGTGTCGTGGCCGCTGACATCCTGTGCCAGCAGGATCGGCAGCGACGCGCCGATCGACGAGCGCGAAGGCGACTGGACCGATGCGGCGCGCGGCCAGCGCGTCGTGCCGTGGCGGCTGTACCTGCCGCGACAGGGCGAGAAACTGGCCTGGGTGGTGTTCTCGCATGGGCTTGGCGGCTCGCGCCTGGCGGGCGAGCACTGGGGCCGCCACTGGGCCGCGCACGGCATCGGCTCGCTGCACCTGCAGCATGCCGGCAGCGACCGCGGCGCGCTGATGCAGGGTGGCCTCAAGGGGCTGCAGGCGGCGATGACGGCCGAGCAGCTGATCGCCCGCGTGCAGGACGTGCGCTTCGCGCTCGACGAGGTGGCGCGCCATGCCCGCGCCGGCGAGGCGCCGTGGTCCCGGCTGTCGGCCGATCGCATCGGCATCGCCGGTCATTCGTTCGGTGCCGTCACCACGCAGGCGCTGGCCGGCCAGCGCTACACCGCGGCCGAGCGCGATGGCCCGCTGCGCGAGCCGCGTTTCCGGGCGGCCATCGCCTTCAGCCCCTCGGCGCGCGGCAACGATCCGGCCCATGCCTTCGGCGCGATCCGGCTGCCGTTCTTCTCGATCACCGGCACGCAGGACGTGACGCCGCTGCTGCGTGACGTCAGCCCCGAGAACCGCTTGCAGC
The DNA here is from genome assembly GCA_964641795.1 of uncultured Bordetella sp. Lineage (GTDB taxonomy): Bacteria > Pseudomonadota > Gammaproteobacteria > Burkholderiales > Burkholderiaceae_C > Pseudaquabacterium. The sequence goes on from CAZXLI010000185.1 coordinate 849, forward strand.
CCTTCGAGCAGATGCCGCCCGGCGACAAGTATTTGCTGGTGTTCGACGGCGCCAGCCACGCCGCCTTTGCCGGCAGCACCGAAGGCCGGCGGCTGGACGACCACCCCGCCACCACCGAGCGGGTGCGGCCGCTGGTGCAGCGCGCCACGCTGTGGTTCTGGCAGGCCTACCTGCTGAATGACGCGGCCGCGAAGCAGCGGCTGCAATCGCTGGGGCGCGAGCTGCCGCTGGGGCCGGGGGATACGGCGCTCGTCAAGTAGTGATGACTCGCGCTATCGGTGTAGATACGCGTTGATCCAGTCCTGCGCACGCTTTCTGAACGATCGACCCATTGGCAACCCGGCACCCGGCCGGGCTTGCGCGGTGATGCCCGGGCTCGTTGCAGACAGTGGCAGTTGCAGGATCAGGTAGCCGCCGGCCACGACATCGGGGCGCCCGTCTTGATTGATGTCGGCTACGACCATGGCATGAGGTGGCCAGCCGCCACTGGGTGACCTGAACAATTCCTCCGATGACAGGAGACCTCCGCTTCGCTGCAGGTAGAGTCCCAGCGATCCCCAGCCGTCGTGGTTCACCAGCAAATCGGGCCGACCGTCACCGTCCACGTCCGCTATCACGATCGACTGTTGGCCGTCGTACGTGGCAATCTGCCTGGGCGAGCCAAATTCCCCGCTGGCTGACTGGTAGAACACGGCGAGCCATGCAGGCGAGTTGCCGCCGGTCGTCGCAGCGATGTCTGGCCGGCCATCGCCGTTCAAGTCTCCGATGGCGAGTGCCGTCGCCCCCCATGCTGAGTTCGTGCTGAGGTAGGTCGGTGTCCCGAAGGCGCCCTGGCCCTGCCCCTGCAGGATGCCGATGTTGCGCTGAGACCCGCTGTCGAAGGCCACGACGATGTCCGGCTTGCCATCACGATTCAGGTCTGCTACTTGCAGATCCCTGATTGCGGATGTACCTGCAGGAATTGTCCGCTCGACAACCATGGTGCCCAGGCCACCGGTGCGCAGAATGGAGACGCCGGTTCCATTGGCTGCTAGCAGGCTCTTCCTGCCTGTGCCGTCGACATCTGCGAATCGCAGGATCCCCGTCATGACGTCAGGCAAGTACTCCGCCACCACGAGAGTTCCGGAGGTAGTCTGGCGCAGGATCTGAACACCGCATCCCCCCAGCGCGACATCGGCACGCCCGTCGCCGTCGAAGTCGCCGACGGCGATACCCCTCACGCCGCAGCGCATCTTCGCTCCGATGTCGATGCGGGTGGGCGGCGTCAATGTGCCATCCGGTTTGCCATACAGGACTGTCAGGCCGTCGGTCGCCGACTCCCAAGTGCCGATCGCCAGTACGTCGATCAGTCCATCTCCATTCACATCCCCCACGGCAACGGCGCTGGCGGCAAAGTAGGGCGCCGGTTGTTTCGCATAGGCGAAGCGACCTTGGGTGGTGCTGAATACAAAATCGAGCCCAGGCGACAGCGGGTTCCCGACGCGATCGGTCACGCCGCCGGCCCGCACCGCGTAGGCCGTTCCGCGCTGCAGCGGGGCAATTGGTGTCAACACCACCTTGTTGCCTTCGATGCGCTGCTGAGTCGGGACCTCCTCGTACGGGTAGAGCAGCAGCCGGACGGTCTTGCTGTTGACGGACTCTGCCGCCGGGGGCTCGTTGAACTCGATCACGATGCTCGCGGAAGTGGCGACCGTCTCCGAGCCCGGCGAGGGCGATACGGACACGACCGAGAGTCCGGTGGCATCGATAGAGAAACTCCAGGACTTGCCTTCGGCGGTTGCATTACCCACCCGGTCGGTGATGCCTGCGGACAGGCGCGCGGCATAGGTGCCGCTAACCCAAGCCTGGTTCGGACTGAAGGTGAAGGTGCTGCCGTCCGCCCGTACGTTGCCTGGTACGCGCCGGCCGTTGGCATCGGTGACGGTAAGGCGCTCGGGCGTTGCAGAGAGGGGGTCGATTGGTTCATCGAACGAAACCGATACAACCGTGCCAGTGCCTTTCAACAGCCTGTCCGGCTCTGGTGCAAAGTCGAGCATCACGGGCGCAGAGGCATCGCTACGGGTCCTGCCGATGCGGTAGGAGGTCAGGATGCGTTGCTCCTTCTCTACGTGATCGTCGATGCTAATCGTGCTTTCTTCCTTGACCAGGCCAATGCCCTCGAAGCGCCAGCTGTCTAGCTGAATGGTGGCCTTGATAGGCTGCCCGCCGGTGGTGAGGAAGACAAACTCGTCGACGGACTGCCGCAGATGCACGGCGTCTTCGAAGACTCCTACCGAGGTGGCCACGGTCTCAAGCCCGACGACGGTCAGGGTCGAAAAGAGCCGCAGCGAGTCGTTGAGACCGTCCTGGTCGATGTCCTCGGGAATCTCGAACTTGTTCGATGCGAGCTGCTCGAAACTTCGCCCGACTTGCACCGGCGTCTCGACCATCACGATGCCATCGAAAGCCCGGTCGATCGGGTCGGCACCTGGAGCTGCTCGAAAGCGTACGCCGGTGCTGGTCGTGACATAGATTTCCCGGCTTGTGACGCCGTCGATGTCGTTCGAGGTTTCGAAGAGCGTGCCGACTTGCCCGTCCACTCTTGCATTGCCCGTCGCAATCGTGACATCCGGGTAGTTCGTGCCGGATACGGCGTGAGTCCAGGTCGCGCCGACCTCACCGGGGAACAGCGAGTCTGCTCCCAAGGCCTTGACGCGCAATGCGGCTGAAGCCGTGTAGGTGCTGCCCAGGCGATTGCTGACGCGCGCCCGAACGAGGCGCCCGTCATCGGTCAGACTGGCGGCACTGATGGTGTAGGTGCTCGAACTCGCTCCTTCGACATCGTGGTAGCTGAGTCCGCTGTCACTGCTGGATTCCCATTGAAATGACAACGGAAGAGTCGATGAGGCCGTCACACTGAAGGAGGCGCTCTTGCCAGGCCGCGTGTGGACGTTGGCCGGGTGCGTCGCGATGCCCGGCTTCTTGCACCCGAGGTCTCTGCCCAGGCAGTTGTCCGATTGGACCTGGGCTGCGAGGCTGGTCAAGGTGCCGAAACCCAGCAGCGCGTTGGCAGTAAAAGGGCCGTAGCCGAATACGCTGCCTGCGAAGTCGACTCCGAGGTAGTTGCCAGTCGGGTACGCCCGAACCTTGTACTGTGTGCCGTTCAACGGCATGACCTGGGTCCCGGGGCCTCTCGGGAACAACGCGGGGTACTTCCACTCGGCCCAGTCGAACAGCGCGTCAGCATCCAGCGGGGTTGAGTCGCTGGTGGCTGCGATGTGTCGGCGAGGGGCGACAGGCGCATTGGCTGCCGGTACCGCTTCCAGCGAGATCGATGACCGATTTGCAGGGCCTAAGTCGGTCTCGCCACCGCCGCAGGCACTCAAAGCCGCCAACATGGCCGCGGCAAGCCAAGCACGCCAGCTCATGACCCCTCCCCGGGCTGCGTCGCGCCGCCGTTCGACACGGGCGAATCCGCGACTGCGATCGATTCTGGCAGAGCTGGCGTCGGAGCGTGTCTCGGGGCCGGCCTGCCCCAACGCCGCCTAACCAGCGTGCCTCGGCCGCAACGACAAGGTCTCCCACAGTGCCACCAGCAGCAGGATCGCGGTCGTCGCGATGCCCAGCAGCAGCCTCAGCCAACCGGCGCAGGCGGTGGCGGCGGCCAGCAGCGCCAGCCCGCCGATGTGCGAGGCCGGCGGCCGGCCCCAGATCACGTGCTTGAAAGCCAGGTTGCCAAGCAGGAACAGCGCCGGGCCGGCGACGATGGGCGGCAGCGTGTGCGCGTCGAGGTGGCCATCGGGATGCGCCAGCACCAGTTCGTCGGCCACCGCCGAGACGATGATGCCGGCCACGATCAGCAGGTGGAGGTAGGTGTAGGCCAGGCGGCCGAGCCGGCCGGGGTCGGCCGAACTGGCGATTTGCTGCGCGCCGCGCTCGACGCCGATGTTGAAGTAGATCCACCACATCGCCACGCAGCCGAGGAAGGCGGCGAGGAAGGCCGACATCGTGGCCGTCGTGGCGGGTACGCCGGCCGCGGTGCTGCCGGTGATGAGGATCGACTCGCCCAGCGAGATCATGATGAATAGCGAGCAGCGCTCGGCCAGGTGCGCGCCCTCGATGTCCCAGTCGGTGGTGCGCGAGCGGCCCAGCCCCGGCAGCCAGAACGCGATGGCGACCGAGCCGTACTCGATGGCGATGGCCGCGACCCATAACCACCAACGGGCGCGGCCTTCGTTGAAGGCGCCACCCAGCCAGAACAGCGCCGCGATCATCAGCCAGCCGAAGATGCGCTGGAAGTTGCGGCGCATCTCCAGCCGCTCGTGCCGCACGGCCCACAGCATGAAGCCGGTGCGGCCCAGCTGCATGCCCACGTAGGCCAGCGCGAACACCGGCCCGCCGCTGCCGAAGGCGCGCGGCAGCTCGGCCGACAGTGCCAGTGCAGCCAGCATCATCGTGAACAGGATCAGCCGCACCGAAGCGCGATCGGGGTCCAGCCAGTTGGTGATCCAGGAGGTGTAGATCCACACCCACCACACCGCCAGGAACAACAGGCCGGTGTGCAGCGCGCCCTGCAGGCTCAGGTCGGCCAGCAGCCCGTGCGACAGCTGCGTCACCGCGTACACGAACACCAGGTCGAAGAACAGCTCGATGTTGGTGACCTTGGCGTGTGCCTGGCCACCGCCGCGGCGGCGCATCAAGCTGCGCTCGCCTGGCTGGGAAGGGGAGTGGGTCACCTCGGCGTCTTATCGGCCGCCGAACCGTGCGTCGCCATCCTGCCATCGAACCGTCACACGCCTTACGCGAAGGCGCATCAGCATGGCGGCATGCAGCGCGAACCCGGCTTGCCGTTCATGGCAGACGCCCTGGCGGGCGACACCGAGACCCCGGACCCCCCGCCCGGCGAAGGCCGGCTGCGCGTGCGCAGTGCGTGGATCTCCGACCTGCACCTGGGCACGCCCGGCTGCCAGGCCGCGGCGCTGCTGGACTTCCTGCGCGCGCTGGAGTGCGAGACGCTGTACCTGGTGGGCGACATCATCGACGGCTGGCAGCTGCGCCGCCAGTGGTTCTGGCCGCAGGCGCACAACGACGTGGTGCAGAAGCTGCTGCGCAAGGCGCGCAAGGGCACGCGGGTGGTGTTCGTGCCGGGCAACCACGATGAGTTCGCACGGCGCTACGTCGACCTGAACTTCGGTGGCGTCGACGTCGTGGCCGACTGCCTGCACGTCACCGCGGACGGCCGCGTGCTGTGGGTGACGCATGGCGACCACTTCGACGGCGTGATCCAGTGCGCCAAGTGGCTGGCCCATGTCGGCGACTGGGCCTACGAGCTGACGCTGCGCGTGAACCGCCACCTGAACTCGCTGCGCGCACGGCTCGGGCTGCCGTACTGGAGCCTCTCGCGCTACCTGAAGCTGAAGGTCAAGCGCGCGGTCAGCTACGTCAGCGATTTCGAGACGGCGGTGGCGCGCGAGGCGCGCTCGCGTGGCGCGCATGGCGTGGTCTGTGGCCACATCCACCATGCCGAAATGCGCATGATCGACGGCGTGCTCTACGCCAACGATGGCGACTGGGTCGAGAGCCTGACCGCGCTGGTCGAGCATGCCGACGGCCGGCTGGAGCTGGTGGACTGGTCGCAGGGCGCGCACGCGGTGAAGCCGGTGCTCGACCTGCCGCTGGGCGCCGGCGTGGCCGCGTAATTGGCGGGGCATGCCACCGGGCTTCCATCGGCTGATTGCAGCGCAGTTCGTCTCGGCGCTCGCCGACAACGCGCTGCTGATCGTCACCATCGCGCTGTTGCATGCGCGCGGCCTCGCCGGCTGGTGGGCGCCGCTGCTGAAGTTCTCGTTCACGTTGAGCTACGTGCTGCTGGCGCCCTTCATCGGCCCGCTGGCCGATGCCTGGCCCAAGGCACGGCTGATGGCGTGGATGAACGCGGTCAAGCTGCTCGGGCTGGCCGGGCTGCTGGCCGGCGTGCATCCGGTGCTCGCCTTCGCGCTGGTGGGCTTCGGCGCGGCCAGCTACGCGCCGGCCAAGTACGGGCTGCTGACCGAACTGGTGCCGCCGCTGAAGCTCACCGCGGCCAACGGCTGGCTGGAGGTGTCGGTGGTCGGCGCGGCGATCTGCGGCACGATGCTGGGCGGCCTGCTGGTCAGCCCGTGGTGGCTGGACCTGTGGCGGAACTTCGGCACCGGGCTGACGAGTTCGCTGGGGGCCGTGGGCGCGGTGTATGCGCTGGCCGTCGTGCTGAACGCCGGGCTGCCGGACAGCGGCGCGCGCTACCCGGCCAGCGGCGTGCACCCGGGCCGGCTGATCCGCGAGTTCGGCGCCAGCGTGCGCACGCTGGCGCGCGACGGGCTGGGCGGGCTGTCGCTGTCGGTCACCACGCTGTTCTGGGGCGTTGGCGCCACGCTGCAGATGGCGGTGCTGGCCTGGGCCGAGTGGCGCCTGGGCCTGGGGCTGGACCGCGCCGTGTACCTGCAGGCCGCGGTGGCGCTGGGCGTGGTGGCCGGCGCCACGCTGGCGGGCCGCTGCATCCCGCTGCCGCGGGCCACCCGCGTGCTGCCGATGGGCGTGCTGCTGGGGCTGCTGGTGATGGGCGGCGCCTGCGCGCCGTCCTTGGGCTGGGCCCTGCCGCTGCTCGCGCTGCTGGGCGCGGTGGGCGGCGTGCTGGTGGTGCCGATGAACGCGCTGCTGCAGCACCGCGGCTACCAGCTGCTGAGCGCTGGCCGCTCCATTGCCGTGCAAGGTTTTGCCGAGAACCTGAGCGTGCTGCTGATGCTGGCCGGCTATGCCGGGCTGCTGGCCGCGGGCGTGCCGATCCTGTGGCTGATGCTGGGTTTCGGCGCCGCCATCGCGCTGTTCATGGCGCTGCTGATGCAGCGCTTTGCCGGGCGGGCCGGCGCGCCACATCGCGCCGCCACGGCTGCCGTGCCCAATGTGTCGGCGCAAAGGCCTGGATGCGGTCCTGGTGGCTCGGCGTGAGACTGAGGGAGGCCGCGCCGATGCTGCGATCGGGATGGCGTTTGCCAATGCCTGAGTGACGCGTCAGCCCGCGGCGTGCAGCAGTGCGGTCGGCAGCGCCGGCAGTCGCAGCACCGGGTAGCGCCGGCAATCGGGTTCGGCATGGCGTTGTGCGGCCAGGAACAGGAAGCCCAGCACCGCCTGCGGATCGTCCAGCTGCTCCGGGTGCGCGGCGCACCAGGCGTCGAAGCGCGCGCGCAGCCCGGGTTCGCTGGCCAGCAGCCGCTCGGCCTCGTCCTCGAACACGTAGTCGCTGAAGGCCTCCTTCTTGTCGAGCACGCTGTCGAAGAAGGCCCAGCGGAAGAAGCTGTCGATGCCCAGCGGCTCGAGCACCTCGACGATGAAGCGGTCCATCGTGCCGCCGAGCGCGATCAGCCAGTCGCCTTCGGCCACCTCGGCCTCGAGCGCTTCGGCCTGCACCGCCAGCGCGTCGTGCAGGTGCCGGCCTTCGAAGGGCAGGGCGCGCTTCTCGAAGTGCGTGACGCGCCAGGCCTCGGCCGTCACCCGGCCGGCGCGGGCGATGCGCTGCAGCGCCACGCCGTGGGCCTGCAGCCGCTGGGCCACGTCATGCCAGGCCTGCGGCAGCAGGTAGGCGCGCGGCGGCTTCACGCTGGCCGTGGCCGCGTAACGGTCGTGGTAGGCAATGTCGCGCTCCCACGGGGCCGAGCGGTCGTAGCGCAGGCGCTGGTAGCGGCCCAGGCGGCTGGGCTCGTAGACCGCGCGGTAGCCGCTGAAGCGGAACGGCCGGCTGTGCTGCAGGTCGAGCTGCCAGTTCAGCGCCACTTCCGCACCGGCCGCGATGGCCGCCCGGTCGGCCGCGCGGGCGGCGCCGATCGCATCGCCGTGCGCCACGGTGTGGGCCAGCGCACAGTCGACCAGCGCCCGCGTCGAGTGGTAGCGCGCGCTGAAGTCCTTCAGCATGTGCGTCTCGGGCATGAAGCCGATGCAGTGGTGCAGCGCCGCGTAGCCGGTGGAAAAGCGCGGGCTGTCCAGGAAATCGGCAATGCCGTCGTCCGGAATCTCCTTCACCGGGTTCACGTACGGGCACATCGGGAAGCCGCGCCCGGCCATGCCGGCATACAGCGCCGGCAGCATCGCCTCGCGCAGGTGCGCGCCGGTGCGGCCGCCGAGCTTGTCGGGCTGGGTCGGGATCAGCGTCAGCACATGCTGGTAGTCGGCGCCGTTGGAGGTGTGGGTGTCGACCATCACGTCCGGGTCCCAGCGCGTGAACACGCTGGCGAAGGCGCGCGCGTTCAGGCTGTCGAGCTTGATGAAGTCGCGGTTCAGGTCCAGGTGCCGCGCATTGCCGCGGAAGCCGAAGGCCTCGGGCCCGTTCTGGTTGACGCGGCTGGTGTTGCCGCGGTTCAGCAGGCCGTCGACGTTGTAGGCCGGGATGTACAGCAGCACCGTGCGGCCCAGCGCGGCGCGGCGCCCGGCATCGAGGCACAGGTCGCGCACCAGTGCCATGCATGCGTCGATGCCCTCGGGCTCGCCGGGGTGGATGCCGTTGTTGTTGAAGAACACCGGCCGTCCGGCGGCCTTGACCGCGGCGGGCTCGAACACGCCGTCGGTGGAGAACACGCCGCAGTGCAGCGGCACGCCGCCGTCGGAGCGGCCGACTTGCGCGAACTGCAGCCATTGCGGAAAGGCCGCGGCCAGCCGTTGGTGGAACGCGATGCAGTCGGCCCAGGTCGTGGTCTGGTTGCCGTTGCCTTGCTCGAAAGGGGTCTGCCAGTCGGGGTGCATGGAAGAAGGTCCGGAGGGGGCCCGAGGCGGGCGTGGGGCCATTGTGCGGGCCGGCAGGGTGAGCGGTGTAAAACCCGGCGCATGAACGCGCCCACCCTCCCGCCCACCACCGCGCCCATGGTTCCGCCCACCACCGCGCTGAACACCGCCGACTTCGACCCCGACCTCTGGTGCCTGTTCGACCAGTACGTGCACGGCGACATCGACCGCCGCGCCTTCCTCGACCGCGCGGGGCGCTTTGCCGCGGCCGCCGGCACCACCGCGGCCGGCCTGCTGGCCGCGCTGAGCCCCGATTTCGCGCGCGCGCAGAAGGTGGCCCCGGCCGATGCCCGGCTGAAGGCCGAGTTCGTCGAGTTCGCCTCGCCCGCGGGCCATGGCAAGGTGCGCGCCTATGTCGTGCGGCCGGCGCAGGCCGCAGGCCCGTTGCCGGTGGTGCTGGTGGCGCACGAGAACCGCGGCCTCAATCCGCACATCGAGGACATCGCGCGCCGGCCGGCGCTGGACAACTTCATCGCGGTGGCGCCGGACGCGCTGTTCCCGCTGGGCGGCTACCCCGGCGACGAGGACAAGGCGCGCGAGCGCTTCGCCACGCTGGACCAGGCCAGGACGCGCGAGGACTTCGCCGCCGCCGCGCTGTGGGCGCAAGGCGTGGCCGGCGGCAACGGCAAGCTCGGCGTGGTGGGCTTCTGCTGGGGCGGCGGCATGGCCAACTACCTGGCCGCGCGCGTGCCGGCGGTGCGCGCGGCCGCGCCGTTCTACGGCGCGCCGGCGCCGGCCGAGCAGGTGGCCGCCATCCAGGCCGAGCTGGTGCTGGCCTTCGCCGACAACGACGAGCGCATCAACGCCGCCTGGCCGGGCTACGAGGCCGCGTTGAAGGCCGCCGGCGTGAAGTACGAGGCGCACCGCTATCCGAGCACGCAGCACGGCTTCAACAACGACACCACGCCGCGCTTCGATGCCGCGGCCGCGCAGCAGGCCTGGGGGCGCACGTTGGCGCTGTTCAACCGCACGCTGCGCTGAAGTGGCTGGGCGGGCTCCGCGCAATGGCCGTCGCACCGCGTGCCTGATGCCGGCTTGCCGTGCCAACATCGGCCCGGCACCCGGCGGCGGGTGAAGGGGCGCGGGGAGATGGCACAACGCAAGGTTCTGATCGCGGGCGCGACTGGTCTGGTCGGGCGCGAACTGCTGCAGGGCCTGCTGGCCGACCGCACGGTGCAGCAGGTGCACAGCCTGGGGCGGCGCGCGCCGGCCGTCACGCATGCCAAGCTGGTGCCGCACATCGTCGACTTCACGGCGCTGCCATCCTTGCCGCCCTGCGACGAGGTCTACCTGGCCCTGGGCACGACGATCAAGGTGGCCGGCAGCCAGGCCGCGTTCCGCGCGGTGGACCACGACGCCAACCTCGCGGTGGCGCGCGCCGCGCGGCAGGCCGGTGCCACGCGCGCCGGGCTGGTCAGCGCGATGGGCGCGAGCGCGAAGTCTGGTCTGTTCTACAACCGCGTCAAGGGCGAGCTGGAAGAGGCGCTGCAGACACTGGGCTTCGACGCGCTGGTGATCGCGCGGCCCTCGCTGCTGGTGGGCGACCGCAGCGCGCTCGGCCAGACCGAACGGCCGGGCGAGCGCATCGGCTTCGCGGTCGGTCGCGCGCTGGGCTTCCTGATCCCGGCCAACTATCAGCTGATTGACGCGGCCAAGGTCGCGGCCGCCCTGCTGGCGCGGGTGCCGCGCGCCAGCGGCGTGCGGGTGCTGCTCTCGGGCGAGATGCAGCGCGGCTCCGAAGCGGCCTGACGGCGCCGAGCCGCCACCAGCAGGCAGGCCAGGCCCAGCGCCCACAGCGTGGCGCTGGCAGGCTCGGGCACGGCGCTGACGCCGAGCGAGTACAGGCTGCTGAGGCTGCTGCCGCTCATGTCGAGCGTCATCACATAGTCGCCGCCGGCCGGCAGGTTGAAGTGCCAGACCTGCCCGGCCGTCCAGGTCAGCGTGCCGTGCGGCCAGTCGGGCAGCGAGCCGATGATCGGGTCCTTCGATTGCGGTGCCAGCAGGCTGCCCGTGGGGCTGCGGAAACTCACCGCGGTGATGCCGAGGTTCGTGTCGAAGAACGGGGTCGCGTCCGGTCCGGACCAGCCGACGGTCATGTTGTCCCGCGTGGTGACCAGCAGCTCGCCGGCCGGCGCGTGCAGGTCGAAGCAGGCCTGGCCGATGGGGGCACCGCCACTCTGCCCCGAGGCGCCGGGGCCCACGAAATCGGTCAGCGCCGTCGGCAGGCTCAAGGTGCCGCATCCGGCCGCATGGGCCGAGGGCGAGGACAACATCACCAAGGCCAGCGCACTGGCCAGGCTGAGACACAACGAGACGGCAGCACGCATGGAACACCTCCGCGATCAGGGTGGGCGGTGCCGGCACCTTGCCGGCCCTGATCTGAAGGACGCGCTGCCGCGCCGAAACCGGACAGCGGGGTCGATGCGCCGCGCGGTCCCAGGCACGGCCAGCGTTCAGCCGTTCAACGCCTCGAGCCGCAGCGTGTGCGAGTGCCCCAGCCATAGCGCGCAGTCGCGGTGGTCGCGCAGTTCGTCGTCGGTGTTCGGGTGCACGAACACATCGAGCCCGCCGTGGTTCAGCGTCAGCCAGCCGACGATGGCACTGAACTGCTCGGGGGCGAAGGCCAGCTGGTAGCTCCACATCGGGTGCGGGCCGACCAGTTGTTCATGGAAGCGGCCCATCTCGAAGCGGCCGGCCAGTTCGCGGTCGATCAATTCGCGCAGGGCCCAGGCGGCGTCGCGCGTCGCCGCGTCGAAATACACGTGGGCATGCCAATTGCCAATCGTCGTGGCGGGGTCGAGCGGCTTCATGCGGGCCATCGTAGCGGTGGCGCCGGCCCTCGCGAACCCGGGCTATCGCGACCATTGACAGGCTTGCGTTGCCCGGCTGCAGGGTGACTCCTAGACTGAATCCACGCTCTGCCAACAACGTCTTCCTGCCCTGCTGAAGGAGTCCACGCGATGTCCAACGAACCGAAGTGCCCGTTCTCGGGCCAGGCCCCTTCACACACCCGCGCCGGCGCCAGGGGCAATGCCGCCTGGTGGCCGGACCAGCTGAACCTGGCCATCCTGCACCAGCGCCCGCCAGCCTCGAACCCGATGGGCACCGACTTCGACTACGCGAAGGAATTCCAAAGCCTTGATCTCGATGCGGTGATCGCCGACCTGCAGGCGCTGATGACCGACTCGCAGGACTGGTGGCCGGCCGACTTCGGCCACTACGGCCCGCTGTTCGTGCGCATGGCCTGGCACTCCGCCGGCACCTACCGCGTGCAGGACGGCCGCGGCGGCGGCGGCAACGGCGCGCAGCGCTTTGCGCCGCTGAACAGCTGGCCCGACAACGGCAACCTGGACAAGGCGCGCCGGCTGCTGTGGCCGATCAAGCAGAAGTACGGCCGCAAGATCTCGTGGGCCGACCTGATGATCCTGGCCGGCAACGTCGCGCTGGAATCGATGGGCTTCAAGACCTTCGGCTTCGGCGGCGGGCGCGTCGACATCTGGGAGCCCGAGATCGTCATCGACTGGGGCCCCGAGTCCACCTGGCTCG
>CAZXLI010000186.1:0-13141 GCA_964641795.1 uncultured Bordetella sp.
CGCGCGATCATCCAGCAGTTCGACGCCGCCGAGCAGACCATGGCGCAGTACCAGGGCGTGGCCGGCGGCAAGCTCAACGTGGGCGTGATCTCGGCCGGCGACTACTTCTTTCCGCGCCTGCTGGTCGAGTTCGCCGGCCGGCACCCGGGCGTGACGCTGAACTTCACGGTGCACAACCGCGAAGGCCTGCTGCAGCACATCACCGAGAACCTGACCGACCTGGCGATCATGGTGCGCCCGCCGACCGACCTGGACACGGTAAACCTGCCGTTCGCACCGCACCCCTACGTGATCGTCGCGCCGCCCACGCATCCGCTGGCCGGCCAGAAGCGCATTCCGCGCAGCCGCCTGCTGCGCGAGCCCTTCGTGGTGCGCGAACGCGGCTCGGACACCTCCAACTCGATGGAAGAAGGCTTCGGCGGCGACATCGCCGGCGTGCGCATCGCGATGGAGATCCGCAGCACCGAGACCATCAAGCAGGCGGTGATCGCCGGCATGGGCGTGAGCTTCCTGTCGGCCCACACCATCAGCCAGGAGCTGCGCACCGGCAGCCTGTGCGTGCTGGACGTGCAGGGCTTCCCGTTGATGCTGAACTGGTTCCTGGTGCACCGCCGCACCAAGCGCCTGCCGCCGGTGGCGCAGGCCTTCAAGGACTTCCTGCTGGCCGACGGCGCGGCGCTGATCGAGCAGATCGTGCCGCTGCGGCTGCCGGACTGACGCGCTACTGCAGGCGCAGCGCCAGGTCGGCGCCGCGCTGCGCGAGGTTGCCGGCGCCGTCGCGCGCCACGATGTGCAGCGTGTAGTCGCCCGCCGGCAGCTCGGCCGTCGACCAGCGGCCGGCTTGCGCCTCGCCGCCCTTCACCTGGTTGGCCAGCTGGTACAGGAAACGGGTGCGCGCGCTGCCGTGCACGGTGACGCCGCTGTCGGCCGCATAGGCCAGCTTCACGGCCTGCTCGTCGGAAGGCAGGCGGCCGAAGTCCAGCGTCAGGCGCGGCTGCTCGAATCCCGGTGCCGGCCGGCCATCGGCCTGCAGCAACTGGTAGCCCAGCGTCTGCAGGCCGAGCCGGCGCTGGCGACCGTTGCCGTCGACCTGGTCCCAGGCATCGACGACGATCTGCAGGCCCTCGGCCGAGCGCGGCACGAGCAGTCGGCCGCTCACCTTGCGTGTCAGCACCGTGCCGCTGGCGTCCTGCAGCCGGATGCCGTCGATGTGCGGCGGCTGGCGATCGACGAAGCCGGCAAATCCCAGCGCCAGTGGGTCCCGCTCGTAGCCCGGCACGCCCACGCTCAGGTGCACATGCGCCATCGCGTTGATGCTGCCCAACGGCTCGCCGACATGAAAACGCGTGCCGCGGCGCACGCGCATGCGCTCGGGCCGGCCATCGGCGCCGCGCAGCAGCTGGAAGCGCGCCGCATCGATCACCTCGCCGCGGGCGTTGCGACCGACCCTCATGTGGATGTAGCCGAGCCCGTCGAGCGACAGCCCCTCGCCGGCATCGCCGAAGCCCCAGCTGGCCAGCGGGCTGGCGACCTTGGCATCGGCGATCGCCAGCACCGTGGCGCCGACCTCGCCGCGCACGTCCAGGCCGTCGTGCAGGTGGTCGCGGCCCTCGCCGTGGCCGTCGCCGCGCACCTCGCCGGGCGTGCCCACCACCTCATGCCAGCCCTGCTGCGGCGCCAACGGCCAGCGCCCGGCGGTGGCCGGCAGGGGCTGCCCGGCCGCGGGGCCGATGACGTCGATCTGCAGGCCAGGACTGCCGGCCACCGCCGCCAGCTGCTGCAGGCGGCGGCTGGCCGCGTCATTCAGCTGCAAGGCGCCGTCCGGGCCCAGCAGCAAGGCCGTGGGCCGCGACAGGCGCTGCGCGCCGTCGCCCAGCAGCACGCGCAGCCGGCCATCGGGCGACACGCGCAGCAGCGCGCCGCGGCGCGCGGCGGCCACGTACAGCGCACCGTCGGGCGCGGCGGCCAGCGCCAGCGGGCGGCGCAGCAGGGAATCCTCGTCCTGCGGGTCGGTGCGCACCAGCGTGCTCACCGTGCCATCGGCGGCCACGCGGCGGATCGCATGGTTGCGCGTGTCGGCCACCCACAGCGTGCCCTGTGCATCGAGCGCCAGGCCGCAGGGGGTGTCGAACCGCGCGGCGCGGCCCACGCCGTCGGCAAAGCCCGGGCGCTCGCCACCGGCCAGCGTGGACACCTGGCCATCGGGCGTGATCAGGCGGATCCGGTCGTTGTAGGTGTCGGCCACGTAGACACGGCCCTGGCCATCCACCGCCACTGCCAGCGGGCCGTTGAACTGCGCCTGCGCTGCCGGTCCGTCGCGGTCGCCGGGCGCGCCGGTGCCGGCCAGCGTGCGCACCGTGCCATCGGGCGCGATGCTGCGGATCGCGTGGTTGCCGGTGTCGGCCACGTACAGCGTGCCGCGGCTGTCGATGGCCAGGCCGGAGGGCGTGTGGAACGCCGCCGCCGCCCCCTGCCCGTCGCGAAAGCCCTCTATGCCGCCCGCGACCGTGTCGACCTGGCCCGCCGGGGTGAGCCGGCGGATGCGGTTGTTGTCGCCGGCATCGGCGATGTAGAGCGTGCCGTCGCGGCCGCGCGCCAGGCCGTACGGATCGGCGAAGCGGGCCTGGGCGGCGGCGCCCTCGCGCAGTCCGGCCAGGCCGTCGCCGGCGAGCAGCGAGAGCCGCAGCGCGCCCTCGAACGGCAGCGCCGCCACGGCGGCTCGCCCGCCCGCCGGCTGCACCGCTTCGCCCAACGGCGCCGCCGGGCGGCCGGGCGCGCGCTGCACCAGCCAGCGGCAGCCGGCGGCCAGCAGCAAGGCGGCCAGCAGCAGGGGAACCCATCGTCGCATCGCCATCGGACGCGCATTCTGCGCGAGCGCTGGCCTGCCCTCGGGATCGACCCGATGAGTTCCAGCCACGCGAGGCGCACAGTGCACCGCAGCGCTCGGGCGCCTAACACCCGAACGGGAAGGAGGGCGGCATGGCGACAGTCGCAGCGCAAGCGCCGCAGCAGCCGCAGACGGCCGACGGGGCCGTGATCACGCCGCTGGCCTGGCTGGGTGGCGCCACCCTGTTCGTGTTGCTGGTGCTGCGGGCCTTGCAGCAGGCGCTGCAGCTGCCCGGCGGGTCGGGCATCGAGGACCTGCTGGGTTGGCAGCAATGGCCGACGATCCAGGCCGCGGTGGCGAACTGGTGCCCGCCGGCGTCTCGCCGCTGGCCCGCGGCGGCCGCCTACCTGCTGCTGGACACCGCGCTGTTCATGCCGCTGTATGGCGTGCTGATCCTGCAGGCCGTGTACAGCCAGGCCGAACGGCTGCACCGGCCGGTGGCCGATACGCAGGGGCTGACGGTGCGGCGGCTGCGCTTCATCGGCGGGGTCGTCGTGGTGCTGCTGTGGCTGACGGACCTGCTCGAGAACTTCGGCGGCGCGCTGCGCATCGGCGTGCCCCTCTGGGCCTGCGCCGTGGCGCTGGGCTGCGCGCTGGCCTTCGGCCGCGGCCTGTGGCACTTCACGCGGTCCGGGCCGGCGCTGCGCGAACAGTGGCTCTGCCGCCACCTGGGCCTGCTGCTGCTGGGGCTGCTGGCGCTGGCGGCCCTCATCGCCAGCCTGCCGGCAGAGGACATCTGCCGGGCGCTGCCGCAGCGGCCGGCGCCAGGCTGGGACTTGCGCTGGGCCCACCACGCCAAGCCCGCGCTGATCGGCCTGGCGCTGCTGCCGCTGCTGCTGATGTCGCTGGTGTGGTGGTTCGGCATCGACCTGAACCCGCATGACGCGGCACAGGCCCTGTTGTCGCGGCAGCGCGCCGCCTGGCGCGCCGGCGTGGCCGGGGTCATCGGTCGCAGCCGCTACGTGCTGCTGTTGCTGGCGCTGCTGGCGGTGTTCACGCTGGTGCTCGAGCAGAGCCGCGACGTCCTGCTGGCCCTGGCCAGCGCACCGCCCGGCTGGTCGGTCTGGCGGCTGCTGGTGCTGTGGGTCGGTGCGCTGGCCGTGGTGCTGCTGGCGCATTCCTGCTGGCTCTGGACCCGCCTGGCCGGCATGGTCAAGCGACCGGACCTTGTGCTGCCCGACGCCCAGGTGCGTGCCGACATCGGCCGCTTCGCGCGTGGCTGGGCGCGCGCGATGGCGCTGGCCCCTTTGCTGATCATCGGTCTGCTGATCGCCCGCGCCGTGGGCGACGCCACCGCCGCAGCGCGGCTGGCCGAGACGCCGGCCGGCACGACCTCGGCCGCGGCCTACGACCTGCCCGGCACGCTGGGCTACCTGGCCGGCTTCGGCCTGGCCGTTGCGCTGAGTGCCATCGTGTTCGTGCTGGTGCGGCAGAAGCTCGCGCTGGGCCAGCCTGCCGCGTACTACAACAGCCGGTACAGCGTGCTGGCGCTGCTGCATGGCAATGGCCATCGCCGGCCGGACCGCCGGGCCGTTGCACCGCCACAAGCGCCGGGCGGCGTGCCCGCTGTCGATGTCCGGCCCCACTGCCTGGCGCGCTGGGGGCATCGCCTCGCACCGCTGCAGCGTCCGCTGGCCGCCCTGGCCCGACTCTGGTCGCCGCTGTTGCGGCCGAGCTGCCTGCCGCTGGTCGCACTGGCCCTGATGCTGCTGCTGCGCCTGGCCATCGGCCTCTGGCCCGAGGTCACCGCCAGTTCGCCGGCCACGCTGGCGCTGCTGTGCCTGGCCCTGAGCTGGTGGTGTGGCGTGCTCGGCCTGCTGGCGCTGGTGGAGCAGCGGCAGGCCGTGCCCTGGGGGCTGGCCGTGCTGGTCTGGGTTGGCGTGCTGGGCTTCGCCGGCGTGGCCGAGAACCATGTGCTGCCGCTGACGCTGCCGGCCGACCCGCTGCTGGCCACGCTGGACGCCCTGGCCCTGAACGGCAGCATCGTGCTCGCGGCGCTGGCGCTGGCCGCGGCGCTGAGCTGGTGGTTCGCCACGCGACCGAATCCCGCGCTGCGCCTGCGCTGGCGCCTGCTGCCGGCCGTCTTCAGCTGGCTGGTGGCACTGCTGGTGCTTCACTTCGTCGATCACCACAGCGGCGAACGCCAGGCCCCGGCGCCGCTGCCCACCGCGCCCAGGCTGGCGCAGGCCCTGCCGGCGTGGATCGGCCAGCTGCCGCCGCCGGGCGACGACCCGCGCGTGTTCCTCATCGCCAGCGAAGGCGGCGGCATCCGCAGCGCCTACTGGACCGCCCAGGTGCTGGCACGGCTGGGCGAAAGCCTGCCGCAGTTCGACCGCCGCAGCTTCGTGCTCAGTGGCGTCTCCGGTGGCGCTGTCGGCGAGGCGGTGTACCGCGCCTGCCTGCGCCAGCGAGCGCCCGGCCAGCCGGTGAAGGCCTGCGTGCAGGAGGGCTTCGCGCGCTTCGACGCGCTGTCGCCGTTGATCGGCGGGCTGATGTTCGAGGACGCGCTGGCCCGTGCGCTGCCGCTCCAGTGGGGCGATAGCCCCTTCCCCTGCCGCCTGCCCGGCTGCGGCCATCTCAGCCGCGCGCAGGGCTTCGAGCGGGCCTGGATGCGGGCCTTCCCGGCGCTGGCGCAGCCGCTGGGCACGGCTGCGGCCGGCGAGCCGCAGCTGATGCTCAACAGCAGCTGGGTCGAATCGGGCAACCGCGCGGTGCTGTCGACGCTGGACCTCGGCGCACCGGACATCCCTGCCAGCCACGACGTCGTGCGACGCCTGCGGCGCGAACCCAGCCTGATCGCCGCCGCGCACCTGGCGGCGCGCTTCCCGTTCACCAACCCGATCGCGGCGTTGCAGCCTGCCGCGCCGGGATCGGACGCCGGCCAGATCGTCGGCCACCTGGCCGATGGCGGCTACCACGAGAACAGCGGCACCGAGAGCCTGGCCGACATCTGGCGTGCCCTGCGCACGCAGCTGCCGGCGCCGTGGCGCGTGCAGCTGATCCTGATCCGCAATGGCCAGCAGCCCGCGGCCTGCCTGAGCGTGCCCGCGGGCCAGGACCCGCCGCCCGAATGCCTGAAGCCCCAGCCCGCGCAGGCGCCGCAGCCCGACCTCGCCGAGCCGGTGGACCAGGGCCGGCTGCGGCTGTATGCCGACCTGCTCGGGCCGCCGGTCACGCTGTTCAATGTCTCGGGCATCGGCGCACGCGCCCGGCAGTCCGTCGGTACGCTGGTGCAGGACCTGGCCGGCCGCGGCATCGATTGCCCCGACCCGCGGCGCCGCCCCCAGGTGCAGCTGCTCGACCAGACGCGCGAAGGCACGCTGGTGCCGCTGGGCTGGTACCTGTCGCCGATCGCGCGCGAGGCGATCGAGGCGCAGGCCGCTCGCGCGGTCGAAACGTTCGTCGCCAGGCCCTGCGGCTGAAGCCGCGGGGCAGCGGGCGTCAGTCCGGCGTCCCCGCGCGCAACAGCTGGCGCACCACCGCCGGCAGCTCGTCGTAGCTGTTGGCCTTGGGCACGATGTGGCTGATGCCGGCGTGCCGTGCATCGGCACGCAGCTCGTCGGAGATGAAGCCCGAATACATCACGATCGGCAGGCCGGGGCGGATGGCGCTGGCTTCGGCGGCGAGCTGCAGGCCATCGGTCACCGGCATGTTGTAGTCGGTCACCACCACGTCGTAGGCCAGCGGTGCGGCCTTCAGCGCGGCCAGCGCCTGCTGCGGCAGGTCGAAGGCGCTGACGCGATAGCCGCCGCGTTCCAGCATGCGCTGCAGCACCAGCAGCATGGTCTGGTCGTCGTCGACGCACAGCACGTGCTCGCCGTGGCCCTGCACCTCGTCCAGGCCGCCCGGGCCGGTGGGATCGGCCGACGGCTCCAGCGCCGGCAGGTAGACGTCGAAGCGCGTGCCCTGCCCCGGCGCGCTGGCGATCGTGATGGCGCCGGCATGCGCGGTGACGATGCCGTGCACCACCGAGAGCCCGAGCCCGGTGCCCTGGTTCACCGGCTTGGTGGTGAAGAAGGGCTCGAACACGCGCGCACGGGTGGCCTCGTCCATGCCGATGCCGTTGTCGCTTACGCTGAGCACCGCGTAGAGCCCCGGCGCCAGCCCCGGCAGCAGCGCGGTGGCCGGCGGCTGCAGCCGGCGCTCGGCCAGCTGCAAGGTGATGCGGCCGCCCACTTTGCCTTCTATGGCGTGGCGCGCGTTGGTGACCAGGTTCATCAGCAGCTGGTGCACCTGCGACGGATTGGCCAGGATGCGCAGCGGCCGCTCGGCATCTCGCACGCGCACCTCGGCATCGGCCGGCAGCAGCGGGCGCAGGCTTTGCGCCACCTCGTCGACCACCGGCTTCAGCGGCAGCTTGACGAAAGGCTCGTTGCCTTGGCGGCCGAAGGTCAGCACCTGCGACACCAGGTCCTTCGCGCGCAGGCCGGATTTCAGCAGCTCGTCCAGCGCCAGGCGCGCCGGGTGGCCGCTGCCCACGTCCTGCAACGCGAGCACGATGTTGCTCAGCATCGCACCGATGATGTTGTTGAAGTCGTGGGCAATGCCGCGGGCCAGCGTACCGATGGCTTCGAGCTGCTGCGCCGCGCGCAGGCGCTCCTGGCTGGCTCGCAGCGTCTCCTCGGCCTGCTGGCGTTCGGTGACGTCGGTCAGCCGCAGCACGCAGCCGTCGCCCAGCGGGCCCACATGCGCCAGGAACTGGCGCGGCCGGCCGCCGAGCATGACCCGCAGGTCGCTGCTCAGGCCATCGGTCTGCGCCATCGCCGAACGGCACATCGCCTGCAGGCCGAGCTGCGGCCACTCGGGAATCGCCTGCGAGACCGGCCGGCCGACCGTCTCGTCGACGCTGCGCCCGAGCAGGTCGCAGATCTGGCGGTTGGCCACCAGCACCATCCAGTCCTGCAGGCGCTGCTCGTCGTCGCGCATCGCGCGCAGCGCCAGGATGCCGTCGCTGGTGGCGTTGAGCACGGCCTCCAGCAGCTGCTGGCGCGATTGCAGCGGCGTGTTGTAGACCACCAGCCAGTCGTGGCCCTGGGCATCGAGCACCGGCAGGATCAGCCGCTCCCAGGTGACGACGGCGCGCGCCCGGTCCGAGAAATGCACCGTGTACTGCGGCTGTCCGCTGCGCCGGACGTGACGGTAGCGGTCGAGAAAGAACTCGCCCAGGTCGCCGCCGATCGCCGACACCCGCGTGCCGGTGAAGTTCATCCCCGAATGGCGCTGGATCTCGGCGCCGTAGTAGGTGTAGAGGAAGTCGTCCTGGCCATCGGCCAGCGCATCGGGCGGGTCGGGCCGCAACACCATCAGCCGGCCCGCCAGCTCCGGACAGGTCTCGGGCGCAAAGGCCTCATAACGTGGCCGCTGGCCCGTGGCCGCGTACTTGGCCTGCCACTGGCGATACAGGGCGACGATCTCGGGGTTGTCCACCACCGAGTCGATGCCTGTGGACACCTGCTTGTGCCAGATTGCCATCAGACACGCACCTCACGGCCAGCCGACGCGCGCTCCAAGGGGAGCGCCGAGACGCCTGAAAGCCGGTCAGTGTACGCCGCGGAACGCGATCTTGTTGCAGGCGCTACATCGCCGCGCCCGGTTGCCAGGGCACGAGCAACTGCCGCCGCGCCATAACGGCGTTATCCGCGGGATGGACGCGGATGACCAGATCGCCGCTCATGGAGCCGCTGCTGAACCGCCCGCGACGGACGGTGCAGCAGGACACAGCCCCCGGGGCAGGCTTAGAGTTTTGCCACGGCTTTCCGCTTCGCAGCGGTGGCCGCCTTCTGGTATTCCTCTTCAGCTTCCTTGCGCAGCGCGATCGCCGTGGCCAGGGCCGCTTCGTAGCGTTCCTTGGTGTAGGTGTTCTTGCTGGCTATGTAGACACTGCGGCGCAGCGGCTTGTCGCCGAAGCGCGGCAGGTTGACGCTGAAGCTGCACTCCTGCACCGTGCTGCCACGGCGCTGGCGCAGGATCGGGCCGCTGATGCCCACCGGCAGGTCGTTCTGCTTGTGGGCACTGGCGCGGCGCTGCAGGCCGGTAGGCGCCGGCAGCTTGCGCACGCGGGCACGCAGCTCGAGCACGGCAGCCGCGAGCGCGGCGCGAGCACCCTTGTTGTCGTGCGACTTGTCGGAGAAGAAGCGCGTGGGCATACCGTAGCGCAACTGCCAGCCATGGGTGCTGTGCGAGTCGATGCGCTGGATGTGCTCGGGCACGCGGCACTTCGCGCCGTAAGGCAAGGTGATGGTTCGGAATTGCATGACCAGTTTTCCCCAACGGGTGTCCAGTCCCTGTGGCTGCCGATCACCATCGCCGGTAGCACGTTGTTGCCGATATCGTACAGCAACCTAACCGTCGATGAGAACGGGATTCCACGCATGCACGCTCTGTTGTTGTTCTCCCAAACCCTCGATGGAAAGCTTCATCACGTCGCCCGGGCGCAGGTAGACCGGTGTTGGCTTCATGCCCATGCCCACCCCCGGCGGCGTGCCGGTGGAGATCAGATCGCCCGGGTACAGCGTCATGAACCGGCTGATGTAGCTGACCAGTTCGGCCACGCCGAACACCATCGTGCGCGTGCTGCCGTTCTGCATGCGCTTGCCGTTCACTTCGAGCCACATGCCCAACTGTTGCGGATCAGCCACTTCGTCGGCCGTCACCAGCCACGGTCCCACCGGACCGAAGGTGTCGCAGCCCTTGCCCTTGTCCCAGGTGCCGCCGCGCTCGATCTGGTACTCGCGCTCGGACACATCGTTCACCACGCAGTAGCCGGCCACATGCTGCAACGCTTCGGCTTGTGAAACATAGCGGGCACGCCGCCCGATCACCACGCCCAGCTCCACTTCCCAATCGGTCTTCACCGATCCCTGCGGCAGCACCACGGGGTCGTTGCAGCCGATCACCGTGCTGGTGTGCTTGGTGAACAGCACTGGCTCGGCCGGCACCGGCAGGCCGGATTCGGCCGCATGGTCGGCGTAGTTGAGGCCCACGCACACGAACTTGCCCATGCCGGCCCAGGGCGGTGCCATCCGCCCGGGATTCGCCACCTTCGGCAGGGTGTCCGGATTCAATTCGCGCAGCGGGGCCAGCCCTTCGGGCGTCAGCATCTCGGCGCGCAGGTCGGGGATGACGCCGGACAGGTCGCGAACGACCCCGTCGCGGTCCAGCAGGCCGGGTTTTTCCTGGCCCTTCGGGCCGTAGCGCAGCAGCTTCATTCAGTACCTTCTTATAGACGATTATTCGATTGACATCGAGCTCAGTTGGACCAGCCGCCGTCGATGATCTGCGCGGTGCCGGTCGTGAACGATGACTCGTCGCTGGCCAGGTAGACCGCCAGCGCGGCGATCTCCTCGACGCGCCCAATCCGGCCCATTGGCTGACGCGCAATGAACGCGGCCTCGACCTGGGCCAGGGTTTGTCCTGAGGCCGCTGCCTGCGCACTGATGCGATCGCGCAACGAAGGCGACTCCACCGTGCCCGGACAGATGGCATTGCAGCGCACGCCGCGGGTGATGAAGTCGGCGGCCACCGACTTCGTCAAGCCGATCACCGCCGCCTTGGTGCAGCCGTAGACGAAGCGGTTCGGCGCACCCTTGATGCTGCCGGCCACCGAGGCGATGTTGATGATCGACGCGAGCCGGCCCTGGGCCGCGCGCTCGAGCATGCCGGGCAGGAAGGCCTTGATGGTGCGGAACTGCGAACGCACGTTCAGGTTGAACGCGAAGTCCCAGTCGGCCTCGGTGCAGTCGAGCACCGTGCCGGCATGCACGAAGCCGGCCCCATTGAACAGCACGTCCACCGGGCCGGCGGCCGCGGCCGCCTCGGCCACCGCTGTCGCATGGGTGACATCGAGCACCTGCACACGGCAGCCGCACTCGGCCTTCAGGCTTTCGAGCGCCGCGGCATTGATGTCGGTGGCCAGCACCTGCGCGCCTTCGCGCACGAAGGCCAGCGCCACGGCGCGGCCGATGCCTTGGCCCGCGGCAGTGAGGAAGGCCGTCTTGCCGGCCAGGCGGGAACTCATGGGGGGTGTCCTTTCGGGATGCGGGGAATGTCTCAGTCCAGCACCAGCTGCACCTTGGTGCTGCGGCTGCGGTCGAGGGCCAGTTCAAAAGCTTCCTGCGCGCGCGACAGCGGCACCTGGGCGGTGATCAAGGGCCGCACGTCCACCCGGCGGCTGCGGATGGCCTGCACCGCCCAGTCGAATTCCAGGTGCGCGCGGAAGGCGCCCAGGTAGCTGAGCTCGCGCTGCATCACCAGGTTGGCCGGGAACGGCAGCTCCGGCGGCAAGGTGCCGACCTGCACGATGCGGCCACCGCGCCGGGCGGCCCGCAGGCAGGCCGCGAGCGCGGACGGATGGCCGGCCGCCTCGATCGCCACGTCGGCGATGTCGCTCCATTCGGAGCTTGGCACTTCGTCGCTGCGGATCGTGCGGTCGGCGCCGGCCTGGCGCGCCATGGCCAGCGCGCGGTCGCTCAAGTCCACCGCAATCACCTCGGCCGCGCCGGCCAGGCGTGCGGCCATCACGCACATGCAGCCGATGGTGCCGGCGCCGGTGACCAGCACCGTCTCGCCGATCATCGGCCCGGCGCGGTTCACCGCATGCAGGCCGATCGACAGCGGCTCGGCGCAGGCGATCTCGCCCAGCGAGATGCCGGGCTCGTCGATCGCCGTGAGCTGCCGCTCGCCCATCACGAACTGCTCGCGGAACATGCCCTGCGCATGCGGGAACACGCTGGCACTGCCAAGGAAGAACATCGAGCGGCACAGGTTGCCGCGGCCCGAGCGGCAGTAGTCGCAATGGCCGCAGGGATGCGAGGGGTTGATGGCCACCTTCTGGCCGGGTCGCACGCGGGTGACGGAGGCACCGACCGCAACGACGATGCCGGACGCTTCATGCCCCGGCACCAAGGGCTCGCGCACCTCGAACGCGCCCACCCGCCCATGCTCGTAGTAGTGCATGTCCGAGCCGCAGATCCCGCCTGCGCCCAGCCGCAGCAGCACGTCATGCTCACCGAGCGGCGGCGCCTCTTCCTGCTGCAGCCTCAAGTCCAGCTTGCCGTGGATCATGCAGGCCAGCGTCCAGCGTGAACTCATGGTCTAGCCTCGGCCGACATAGGGCATCTTGGTCGCCATCACCGTGGTGAACAGCACGTTGGCCGACAGCGGCAGCCGCACCATCGCCATGAAGGTCTCGGCCACCGCCGACAGGTCCATGCGCGGCTCGGGCCTGATGCTGCCGTCGGCCTGCGGCACGCCCTGCACCATGCGTGCGGTCATCTCGCTGGCGGCATTGCCGATGTCGATCTGGCCGACCGCGATGTCCCAGGGCCGGCCGTCGAGCGCGGCGGTCTTCGTCAGGCCCGACACCGCATGCTTGGTGGCGGTGTAGGCGATCGAGCCGGGCCGCGGCGCATAGGCCGAGATCGAGCCGTTGTTGATGATGCGCCCGCCCATCGGCGACTGTGCCTTCATCAAGCGGAACGCGGCGGCCAGGCAGTAGAACGCGCCGTTCAGGTTGACGTTCACCACCTCGCGCCAGGCGGCACCGCCCACTTCATCGGGCGTCTTCGGCGGCAGGCCCATGCCGGCGTTGTTGAACAGCAGGTCGAGACGTCCGAAGCGCTGCTGCACGCTGTCGAACAGCGCGTTCACGGCCGCCTCGTCGCCGACATCGCAGGGCATCGCGACGCCGCGCGCGCCATCGGCGCCGGCCGCGGCAATCGCCGCCTGCAGGGCCTCGGCGCGGCGGCCGACGAACACGACATGCCAGCCGTCCGTCAACAGCGCGGTGGCACAGGTCTGGCCGATGCCGGAGCCGGCCCCGGTGACGACGGCGATTCGATTCTGCGAACTCATGCGAAGTGATCCGATGGAAGAGAGAGATCAGTGGTTGTCTTTGGGCACGAAGGCACCGCGCTGGCCGCGCAGGAAATCGAGGTCGCAGCCTTCGTCGGCCTGCAGCACATGGTCGATGTAGAGCTTCCAGTAGCCGCTGCTCAAGCGCGGCACGGGCGGCTGCCAGGCGGCGCGGCGCCGCGCCAGTTCGGCGTCATCCACATGCAGGTGCAGGCGGCGGCCGGCCACGTCCAGCGTGATCAGGTCGCCGTTCTTCACCAGCGCCAGCGGGCCGCCGGCCGCGGCTTCGGGCGCGGTGTGCAGCACCACGGTGCCGTAGGCCGTGCCGCTCATGCGCGCGTCGCTGATGCGGACCATGTCGGTGATGCCCTTCTTCAGCACCTTGGGCGGCAGCGGCATGTT
>CAZXLI010000187.1:0-12995 GCA_964641795.1 uncultured Bordetella sp.
TCGCCCGCGGCTTTGTCGCGCCAACCTCCGCAAGTCTCGTATCGAACGACCGCAACGTGCCGACAGCAGCCGCACGCCTGCGCGCCAACGTTTCATGCGCCGTGTGACGCGCGACGCGCGGCGGGGCAACTGACATGACGACCCAGCAGCTGATCCTGAGCCTGGTGCTCGCGACCTTGGTGTTCTCGGTGGCGCTGGAACTGAGGGTCGAGGACTTCACCCGCGTTGCCAAGCTGCCGCGCGCGGTGGTGTGCGGGCTGATCCCGCAGTTCGTGCTGCTGCCGGTGGGCACCTGGCTGGCGACGCTGGTGCTCGAGCTGCCGCCCAACACCGAGGCCGCGATGATCCTGGTGGCGGCCTGCCCGGGCGGCTCGCTCAGCAACGTGGTCACGCACCGCGGGCGCGGCAACACCGCGCTGTCGGTCAGTATTTCGGCCGTCGCGGCGGTGATGGCGCTGTTCCTCACGCCGTTCAACTTCGCGTGGATGATGGCCACCAACCCGGCCACCGCGGCCTGGATGCGCACGCTGCAGCTCGATGCCTCGGACATCTGGTGGAGCCTGCTGGCGCTGCTGGCGCTGCCGATGGCCGCGGGCCTGTTCATCGGCCACCGCTGGCCGCGCTTCACCGCACGCATCCGCGGGCCCTTGTCCAACTTCAGCCTGCTGGCGTTGCTGACCTTCATCGCCGCCGGCCTGGTGAGCCAGCGCGCGCTGCTGAATGCGCAGATCCTGCCGCAGCTGCTGATCGTGGTGCTGCACAACGCCGGCGGGCTGCTGATGGGCTGGCTGTGCGCCACCGCATTCCGCGTCGCCGAGCGCGACCGGCGCGCCATCGTCATTGAAGGCGGCATGCAGAACTCGGGGCTGGCGCTGGGCATCATCGCGGTGCAGTTCAACGCCGACCTCGGCATGGTGATCATCGCCAGCCTGTGGGGCATCTGGCACACCGTGTCGGGCCTGACGCTGGCGCAATGGTGGAGGTGGAAGGATGTTCGACTGGCTGCTTGAAGGCGCCACCGTCGTCGACGGCACCGGCGCGGCGCCGTACACGGCCGACGTGGCGCTGCGCGACGGCCGCATCGCCGAGGTCGCGCGCGAAGGGCGCATCACCGCGCCGGCGCGCCAGCGCATCGCCGCGCACGGCGCCTGGCTGACGCCCGGCTTCGTCGACATCCACACCCACTACGACGGCCAGGCCACCTGGGACGAGACCTTCTCGCCCAGCATCTGGCACGGCACCACGACGGTGGTGATGGGCAACTGCGGCGTCGGCTTCGCACCGGTGGTGAAAGGGCGCGAGGCCGAGCTGATCAAGCTGATGGAAGGCGTCGAGGACATCCCCGGCAGCGCGCTGGCCGAGGGCATCCGCTGGGGCTGGCAGAGCTTCCCCGAATACATGGACGCGCTGGCCGCCATGCCGCACAGCCTGGACTTCCTGCTGCAGGTGCCGCACGACCCGCTGCGCATGGCGGTGATGGGCGAACGTGCGTTCAGCCAGCGCGTGGCCGCGGCCGAGGATGTGGCCGCGATGCGCACGCTGCTGCGCGAGGCGCTGCAGGCCGGCGCGGCCGGCTTCAGCACCGGCCGCAGCGACAACCACCGCACCGCCGAAGGCAAGGAGACGCCGGCGGCCGAGGCCGATGCGGCCGAGCTGTGCGGCATCGCCACGGCGTTCGAAGGCCTGGGCCACGGCGTGGTGCAGATGGTCAGCGATTTCGACGTGCTGCGCGGCCCCGAGCGCTTCGACGGCGAATGGGCGCTGGTGGAGCAGCTGGCGCGCGCCGCGGGCCGGCCGCTGTCGATGACCTGGCTGCAGCGCGACCCGGGCGGCACGCAATGGCTGGCGATGCGCGAACGGGTCGACGCCGCGGTGGCGTCCGGCCTGCCGCTGTACCTGCAGACCGCGGCGCGCGGCATCGGGGTGATTCTCGGGCTGGATGCCAGCTTCCACCCGTTCGCCGGCTTTCCGTCGTTCAAGGAGATCGCGCACCTGCCGCTGGCCGAACGCGCCGCGGCGATGCGCGACCCGGCGCGGCGCGCGCGCGTGCTGGCCGAGCAGTCCGAGCGCATGGCCGGCGACGGCACGCCGATCCCGCCGCTGGTGGACATCCTGCTCGCGCGCATCGAGCTGATTGCCGGGCGCATGTTCCCGCTGGCCGATGCGCCCGACTACGAGCCCACCGTGATGCAGAGCTTCCTGGTGCGCGCGAAGCAGCGCGGCTGCACCGCGCTGGCCGCGCTGTACGACCACCTGGCCGAGGGCGACGGCCGGCAGCTGATCTACTTCCCGATCTTCAACTACAACGACGGTTCGCTCGACGTGGTGGGCCAGATGCTGCGACACCCGCGTGCGCTGGCGGGCTTGAGCGACGCGGGCGCCCATGTGGGCACGATCTGCGACGCCAGCTTTCCGAGCTTCCTGCTGACGCACTGGGTGCGGCGCCAGAAGGACCCGCTGCCGCTGGCGCAGGCGGTGCAGATGCTCACCGCTCGCAATGCACGTTATCTCGGCCTGGCCGACCGCGGCACCATCGCGGTGGGCCAGCGCGCCGACCTGAACCTGATCGACCCGCAGCGCCTGGCCGTCGGCACGCCGCAGCTGGTGCGCGACCTGCCCGCCGGCGGCCGGCGCTTCCTGCAACGTGGCGAAGGCTACCTGGGCACCTGGGTGGCGGGCGTGTGCGTGCGCCATGAGCACGGGCTCACCGAGGCGCGGCCGGGGCAGCTGGTGCGCATGGGCCGCGAGCGAACGCAGGCCTGAAGACCCCGGACGGCGCGGGGACGCTGCGGCCTGGGCTTATCATCTCGCCCGTCCTGCCGAGTCTTCGGCCGGGCCGTAAGCGTCTCACGTCAAGCAACGCGCCACCCACGCTGCCGGCACGCAATGTGCAAGGCAGTGGCGCCTGTGCCTTGAACGGCCGATGGACCTTGCATGAAACCGCTCGATACCCCTTCCACATCCGCTTCCCCCGCCGCCTGCGGCCCCTTCGGCCTGCGCAAGCTGCCGGCCCGCTATGCCGGCATCGTGATGCCGCTGCTGCTGTCGGTGCTGATGACCTTCATCGTCTCGATGATCAGCACCTGGCGCGGCGTGGGCTTCACGCCCGACTTCCTGCGCCTGTGGCTCGGCGCCTGGGGCCTGTCCTGGCTGGTCGCGTTCCCGACGCTGCTGCTCGTGCTGCCGGTGGTGCGGCGCGCGACGGCGGCGCTGGTCGACACGCGCTGACCGGCGCGGCTCAGAACCGCCGATTTCCTCGCGCCAGGTAGAACCACTCCTGACCCGGCCCCGCGGCCGGGTTCGGGAACACGATCACGCTGTCTTCCTCCGCGTGCACCGCGGTGCCGTCGGCGCGGGTGCCGATCAAGGTGCCGGCGGGCACGGCGTCGAAGCTCTGCCAATGACGCGCAAAGTGATCGTCCGCGTCGACCTTGTCGACCACCTTGTACAGGCTCAGCGCCTGCGGTGCGACGACGGGTGATGGGTCCGGCGCGTCGATGATCTTCAGGTGCGCCAGCGTGTTCAGGATCGCGGTGTAGGCCACCTCGGGCGCGCGCGGGTCGTCATGCTGCCCGCATTCGAGCGTGAAGCCCCAGCCGCCGACGCGGCGCATGTACTCGGTGGTGCCGACGCCGAAATCGGGGTCGGTCTCCAGCCCGTGCTGGCCGGTGACCTCGGCGCGCTGCCGGCGCCGCGCGACGCCGCTGGCGTAGGTGGCCAGCCAGCCGTCGACGATGCGGCGCACGCCCAGGCGCAGCACCAGCGCGGCCTCGCGCTCGGCATGGCGGAAGGGCTCGAGCGGGCCGTCGTTGTTCTCGGGGCCGACCATCGCGAACGGCTCGCCGCCGGTGTGGAACGAGTGCAGGTCCAGCAGCACCTCGTGGCGCGCCAGCAGCGGGCACAGCCAGTTGGCCACATGGTCCTCGTACTCGCGCACCTCGTTCGTCGGGCCGAGCTTGCGGTTGAGGTTGCGGTCGCCCTGCCGGCGCTGCAGTGCGTAGGCCTTGGGGTTGCACACCGGCACGAAAGTGACCTCGCCGGCGACCAAGGGCAGCCGACCCGCGTCGATCTCGGCCAGCACGCGCTCGATGGCCTGCGTGCCGCAGGTCTCGTTGCCGTGCACCGCGCCGGTGACGATCAGCTTCGGGCCGGGGTTCGGCGTGGCGTACTGGATGGCTTTGAGCGGGCGCATGGCGGCGACTTTACGCCGGCGGGTCGCGGCGCTTCAACGGGCGGCGCGCGCCATCAGCGGCGCCAGCCAGCGCCAGTAGCCCACCGGCGCCAGGCGTTCGAGCCAGGCGATGACCACCGCATCGCCGCCCACCAGCACGCGCGCCCGGTCGCGCTCGATGCCCGCGACGATGATCTCGCCGGCGCGCGGAGGCGGCATGCGCAGCTTCTTCTCGGCTTCGACGATGCGCTGCTCGACTTCGGCGGCCGGCACCGAGGCCGGCTTGCGCGAGTTGCGCGCGATCTGCGTCGCGACACCGCCCGGGTGCACGACGGTGACGCCGACGCTCGTGCCGGCCAGTTCGTGGCGCAGCGCATTCGAGAAGCCGCGCACCGCGAACTTGCTGGCCGAATACGCCGTCTGGCCCGCTGGCGAGATCAGGCCGTAGACGCTGGAGAGGTTGACGATGCGGGCCTCGTCGGCCGACTTCAGCAGCGGCAGGAAGGCGCGCGTCAGCCGCACCACCGCATGGAAGTTGATCTCGAACAGCCAGTCGAAGTCGGCCTCGGCCACCTGGTCGAAGGTGCCGCCCAGCGCGACGCCGGCGTTGTTCACCAGCAGCTGCAGGCCTGGATGATGGCCGAGCACTTCGGATGGTAGCGCCGCCACCGCCGCACGGTCGGCCACATCCAGCAGGTGCCGGCTGATGCGCAGGCCGGCGGACGCCGCGCCCTGCAGCTGCGCGGCGGTCTCGGCCAGGCCGGCTTCGTTGACATCGGCCAGCGCCAGGTGGCAGCCGCGCTGCGCCAGCGAGGTGGCGATGGCGCGGCCGATGCCGCTGCCCGCGCCGGTGACGAGGGCGGTGCGGTCGCGCAGCTTCATGCGCGCAGCTGCCCGGGCTTGCCGAACTGCAGCACGCCATCGGCGATGCGGCCGAAACGGATCGTCAGCATGTCGAGGAAGTAGTTCTGGTACAGCCGCCACGGCCGCCGCGCGCCCTGCTTGGGCAGCTGGGCGACGGCGCGCTGCACATAGCCGGAGCTGAAGGTCAGGAAGGGCTCGGCCTTCACCGCCGGGTCGCGCCGTGCCACGGCGATCGTGGCGCCGTGGCGGTCCATGTGGCGCAGCAGCCGGCACACGTACTCGGCCGTCAGGTCGGCCTTCAAGGTCCACGAGGCATTGGTGTAGCCGAAGGTGTTCACCAGGTTCGGCACGTCGCCGAACATCATGCCCTTGTAGGTCATCACCTCGGCCGGCAGCACCGGCTTGCCGTCCACCGTGAGCGTGGCCTCGCCCAGCGGCACCAGCTTCAGGCCGGTGGCGGTGACGACGATGTCGGCCGGCAGTTCGCGGCCCGAGGCGAGGCGAATGCCGCCGGGCGTGAAGCGCTCGATCGTGTCGGTGACGATCTCGGCGCGCTCCTCGCGCAGCGCGCGGAACAGGTCGCCATCGGGCACCAGGCACATGCGCTGGTCCCAGGGCTTGTAGCGCGGCGTGAAGTGGGTCTGCACGTCGTAGCCGGGCTTCAGCTGCTGCTGCGCGAACTCGATCAGCCGCTGCTTGAACTTCTCGGGGTAGCGCCGCGCCACCTGGAAGTAGAACGCGCCGCGCAGCACGTTCTTCCAGCGCGTCAGGCCGTAGGCCAGGCCAGCGGGCAGCCAGCGCTGCAGGCGCGCGGCCAGCGTGTCCTCGGCCGGGCGGGTGACGATGTAGGTGGGCGAGCGCTGCAGCATCGTGACGTGCGCGGCGGTGGCCGCCATCGTCGGCACCAGCGTGACCGCGGTGGCGCCGCTGCCGATCACCACCACCCGCTTGCCGGCATAGTCCAGCGCCTCGGGCCAGAACTGCGGGTGCACGATCGTGCCCTGGAAGTCGGACTCGCCTTCGAAGCGCGGCCGGTAGCCTTCGCGGTAGCTGTAGTAGCCGCTGCACATGTACAGGAAGCGCGTGCGCAGCGCCCGCGCCTGGCCCTGGTGTTCGAGCTGCACGGTCCAGCAGGCCTCCGCGCTCGACCAGTCGGCACGCAGCAGCTTGTGGCCGAAGCGGATGTGCGGCGTGATGCCGGCCTCGTCGGCCGTCTCGCGGATGTAGCGCAGGATCGAAGGACCGTCGGCAATCGCCTTCGCGTCGCGCCAGGGCTTGAAGGCATAGCCCATCGTGTGCATGTCCGAATCGGAGCGGATGCCGGGGTAGCGGAACAGGTCCCAGGTGCCGCCGATCGCGTTGCGCGCCTCGACGATGGCGTAGCGCTTGCCGGGGCAGCGCCGCTGCAGCTGCCAGGCCGCGCCGATGCCGGACAGGCCGGCGCCGACGATCAGCACATCCAGCATCGGTTCAGCCGGCGCCACAGGGGAAGGAGCGTCGTTCATCACGGCCCGCGGGTGGACAAGGTGCGGACCACTATAGGCCGCCCCCCGAGATCTGGCCATCGTGAAGGCCCTGTGCGGAGTCGTCGGCCGGTCGGCGCTGCCGGCGCTGCTGGCGCTGCGGTGGGGCGGTGGGGCGGGCCGAGCTCACGGCAGGCCGGCGGGTCCCCACACCGGCGGTGGCATGGCCGGCACGCTCAGGTGGCGGAAGTTCCACACCGTGTCCTGGGCCTCGTTGGCCAGCCAGGTGCTGAACCGGGTCTTGTGCCAGCCGGCGGTGTCGAACTCCATCGCCATCACCGCGGGCTGGTTCAGCGTCTGCAGGCACACCACGCGCTGCGCGGTCCACATCAGCGCCGGCAGCGTGCTCGGGTCCAGGTGCGACTGCAGCGCCGCGTTGATCGCCGACAGCGGTGCACTGTGCGGCACCCAGCGGCAGCTCTGCGCCTTCAGCGCCTGCGCCAGCTGCTCGCCGGTGGACACCGCGCCCGCGTTCTTCAGGCAGACGGCGTAGGCGCTGAGCCAGAAGCTGAAGCGGTCGAAGCCGCGGCAGGCCGGGTTGTCCTCGAGGCGCAGCGTGTCGGTGCGCACGTAGTAGCCGGTCGGCAGCGCCGAGGGCACGCCGCTCGGCTGGCAGCGGTAGTACAGCCGCCGGCCCTGTGGCGCGGCGTGCGCCGTGGGCGCCGGGGTGTCGCCTTCGGCGGCGAACAGGTTGTACTGGTGGGTCAGCGTGCAGGGCAGCACCGGCAACGCCAGCGTCTGCAGGTTGGACTTCGCGACGTAGCTCAGCCCGTCGGCGCCCAGCGCAAAGGCCTGGCAGGTGATGGTCTGGCCCCACAGCTGATCGAAGGCCACCTGCGACAGCAAATTGGCCAGCAGCGTGTTGAAGCCCAGCGTGCCGGGCTCGTCCTGCTGCTTCAACAGGTGGCCCTGGGTGCTGCCGTTGAAGAACAGCTGGATCAGGTCCTTGCGCGGCGGCTGCCAGCCAGCGCGGAAGCCGATCGTGAAGTGGTAGTTCTTCGGCAGCGGGGCCGGTTGCACCGGGTACAGCACCAGGTTCTCGGGCAGGTTGGGCGGCGGCATGTCAGTGCGGATGGGGGCAGGGCTGAGCCTCATCCTAGGCAGCCGCCATGCCCGGTGGCCAACCGATCGCCAACCGATCACCCACTGCACGCGCGCCCAGGTGGCGGCCCGCGGCGCAAGTCCGCAAGATTTGTGCGGTCCGGGCCCTCAGCATCGACGGCCTGATCCACCCCACCGGAGCGTCCGCGATGAGAATCGAACACCAAAATCAGGCCCTGCATGTGATCGGCATCGAACTGCGCACCTCGAACGACGAGGCCTTCAGCACCATTCCCGCGTTCTGGCAACGCTTTTCCAGCGAGGGCGGGCCGGCGCGCGTCCCCGGGCGCCTGTCCGACGAGGTGTACGCGGTGTACACCCAGTTCGCGCAGGCCGGCGTCGACAACCGGGGCGTGTACTCGCTGGTCATCGGCGCCGCGGTACCGCCCGAGGCGACGGTGCCGGCCGGCCTGACGCGCGCGGTGGTGCCGGCCTCGCGGCGCGCGGTGTTCGAGGTCGAACCCGGCCGCTTCGATCTCGTCGGCGAGGCCTGGCAGCGCATCTGGCAGCGCGCCGACCTGCCCAAGACCTTCATCGCCGAGTACGAGCACTACGCGGCCGATGGCGCCATCCGCATCAGCATCGGCCTGGCGCCGGCACCCGGCGCATGAACCGCCCGCACGGCTGGGTCGACTACCACCAGCGCATGGCGCGGGTCACCGCCTACCTGCACGACCACCTGGGCGAAGACCTGTCGCTCGAGCGGCTGGCCGAGGTGGCGCACCTGTCGCCGTTCCACTGGCATCGCGTGTACCACGCGCTGCATGGCGAGACGATTGCCACCACGCTGCGCCGGCTGCGCCTGCACCGCGGCTCGGGCTACCTGGCCAACACCAGCCTGCCGGTGGCGCAGATCGCGCGGCGCTGCGGCTACCCGAACCCGCAGTCGTTCGCGCGCGCCTTCCGCCAGGTGTATGGCCTGACGCCGCTGGACTACCGCGCGCATGGCAGCCATGCGGCCTTCCAGGCCGGCGCAGCCGCCCCGGCCGCCGCGGGCTACCAGGTCGAGATCCGCGAGGTGGCGGCGGTGCCGGTGGCCGGCATCGACCACCGGGGCTCCTACATGCTGATCGGCAAGGCCTTCGAGGCGGCCTACGGTGCGCTCGCCGCGCAGGGCCTGGTGCAGCCCGATGCGCGCTGGCTGGCGGTGTATCTGGACGACCCGTTCGCGGTGCCGGAGGCGCAGCTGGCCTCGCGCGCCGGGCTGTCAGTGCCTGACGATGCAGCGCCGGCACCGCCCTTGCAGCGCTTCACGCTCGGCGGCCGGCGCTGTGCCGTGCTGCGCCACCGCGGCCCCTATGCCACGATGCGAGCGGCCTACCAGTGGCTGTACGGCCACTGGCTGGTGGCTGCGGGCTGCGAAGCAGCCGACCTGCCGGTGTTCGAGGAATACCTCAACCACCCGCGCAACACCGCGCCGGCGGATCTGCTGACCGACATCTACCTGCCGCTGGCGGACGCGCCCGAGACTTGAGCTACGCCGTCGTGATCGGATTCACGCGGTGGTGCGGCACGCGCACCAGGTCGCGCCGGTAGCGTTCGCTGGCGCGGATCGGGTAGTCGGCGGCAAACCAGCCGTCGGCCGAGACGATCTCCAGGCTCAGCACCGGCTGGCCGCCCTGCAGGTTCTCGCACACGTAGGCGAACATCGCCTCGGGTCGCTGCTCGGCCAGCAGTTCGTCGAACAGCGCGCGGCGCCGGCGCGGGTGCGCCAGCAAGGCCGGCTCGATGATGCCGCGCGACGCCAGCGACACCCATTCGATGGCCAGCAGCGCGCCGGGAATGCAGGTGTCGACCTCGATCGCGTAGACCTGACCTTCATCGCTGATGCCGCGGCGGATGCTCTGGCGCAAGGCCTTGAACAATTCACGAAACGCAGCGTTGAGATCGGCCGACTCCATGAAGCGGTGCTGACGCGTGCCGCGATGGTCGTCCAGGAAGCTGATGGTGACGGGAAGTGGCGAGGACATGCCCTGTTGTTTCGGCGATCGGCGCCGGAGCTTGAGGGCGGCTGATCGGGCAATCACGCGCAGCCTGCGCGCGACTCAGGCGATCACGCGCAGCCTGCGCGCGATGGCCACCGCCTGCGTGCGGCTGTGCGCGCCGAGCTTCAGATTGATGTTGCGCAAGTGCGTGCGCACGGTGCTGTCGGAGACGAAGAGCTTCTCGGCCATCGCGCTGTTGGAGTAGCCCTCGGCCAGCAGTTGCAGCACCCGCAGTTCTTTGTGTGTTAGCGGTTCGGCGGCCGGACCGTCCGGCGGCGCCGCCGGCTCGGTGTTGTCGGGCTCGGGCGCCAGCGCGCCGGCGCCGTACAGGTCGAGCAGCCGCTGCACGAACTCGGCCAGGATCGGGTCGCCCGGCCGGCGCGCGTCCTGCTCGGCGGCGCGGGCGCGCTGCAGCAGTGGCACCAGCGCCGGGCCTTCGTCGAGGATCAAGCGCACGAAGCCTTCGCGGCTGGCGTGCAGCAGCAGCTCGTGCATCACCGCCATCGCGGCGGGCGCGTTGCCGGTGCGCTGAAGGGCCAGCGCCAGCAGCGCGCGCAGCTTCAGCGCGCGGTGGTGGCGGTGGTCGGCCAGCGCGGCGGCCAGTGCGGCCTCGGCGCGTGCCGTCGCCACGGCGGCGTCGCCGAAGTGAAGGTCCCAGCGCAGCCGGCCGATCAGCAGGTCGTCGACGCCGTGCGCCTGCAGGTACTCGACGCGCGGGCGCTGCCACACCGCGGGATCGTCGGCCCGATCGAGTTCCTGGCGCGAGGCGGCCGCATGGCCCTGCAGCAGCAGCAGGCGCGCGCGTTCGAGCTTGGCGCTGGCCACCACGCGCGGCAGC
The DNA here is from genome assembly GCA_964641795.1 of uncultured Bordetella sp. Classification (GTDB taxonomy): domain Bacteria; phylum Pseudomonadota; class Gammaproteobacteria; order Burkholderiales; family Burkholderiaceae_C; genus Pseudaquabacterium. The sequence goes on from CAZXLI010000187.1 coordinate 10,483, forward strand.
TGGCGCTGGTGGCCCAGGTATTCCAGCTCGGTCAGCAGCTCGAAGCCGGCATCGACATCGCCGCGCTCGACGGCGATGCGCGCGCGCATGCGGTGGCTGGCGATCATGTGGTCGGGCAGGCCGACATCACGCGCCAGCGGCAGGTAGACGTTGAGCAGGTGCTCGGCGGCGGCCAGCTCGTTGGCCTCGTACACCACGCCGGCGTACAGCACGCCGGCCCAGGCGTTGCCGTTGCTGTAGGTGTAGGCATAGGGCGAGGCCGTATGCGGCGTGGCGCTCACCGCGATGCGCAGCCGCGCGGTGGCCTGGCGCAGCCGGCCTTCCTTCAGGTCGAGCACGCCTTCGAGCGACTCGGTGTACATGCGGTTGAAGCTGCTGCCGCCACCCTGGGCGCGGCGCGCGGCATCGAGCAGGCGCTGCGCCTCGTGCTGCTCGCCCATCACCGAGAAGGCATGCGCCATCGCGTTGCACAGCGCGCCATCGGCAAACGGCCGGCAGGTGGGCAGGCGCGCCAGGCTGTCGCGGCCGGCGGCGCAGGCCTCCTCGTGGCGGTCCATCATCGCCAGCAGCATCGGCCGCTGGGCATTGACATGGGCCTGCACCGCGGGGTCGTCGCTGGCCAGGCAGCCCGAGGCCTCGAGCAGCTGCATCGCTTCCCACGGCCCGTGCGTCAGGCAGCGGGCCCAGACGGCGACGACCTGCAGCCGCGGAAACTCGCGCAGCCGCTCGGCCGGCAGTGCGGCGAACCAGCGGTCGAGCAGGCGCATGCGGCCCTGCTCGAGAAAGGTCTCGGCATGCTGGCCGAGCAGGTGCAGCGCATGCGGATGGTCGCCGCCCTCGATGGCGTGGTCGATCGCCGGCACCGGCCGGCCCTGCGCCTCGTACCAGCCCGAGGCGGCCAGGTGCAGCCGCGCCACCTCGTCGGGATGCTCGCGCGACAGCTGGGCGCGCAGGAACTCGGCGAACAGGCTGTGGTAGCGGTAGCTCGGGCCCCGTTCGGTCTCGTCGCCCGCGATCGGCGTGACGAACAGGTGCGCGGCTTCCAGCCGCTGCAGGATGGCGGCGCAATCCAGCCGCGGCAGCAGCGCCTGGCAGACGCCGGCATCGAGCTGGCGCAGGATGGCGGTGCGCAGCAGGAAGTCGTGGATGTCCGGCGGCTGCTGTGCGAGCACGTCCTCGGCCAGGTAGTCGGCCACCGCGCGCTCGGTGCCGGAGAAGCGCTGCACGAAATCGGCCACGGCGCCGCGGCGGTCGATGGCCATGGACACCAGCCACAGCGCGGTGATCCAGCCCTCGGTCTTGCGATGCAGCTCGCGCAGCGCCTCGGCTGGCAGCGCCGGGCCATCGCGCAGCTGGAAGAACTCCTGCGCCTCGGCCAGCGAGAAGCGCAGCAGCTCGGCATCGATCTCCAGCAGCTGGCCGCGCGCGCGCAGCCGGCCCAGGCCCAGGTCGGGCAGGCTGCGCGAGCCGATCACCAGCTGGCCGCGCCGCGGCAGGTGCTCGATCAGCTCGCGCAGCAGGCCCAGCACCGCGGGCGATTGCAGCGCCTCGGCATCGTCGAGGAACAGCGCGAACGGGGCCTCGTCGCGCGCCAGCGCATCCACCACGTCCAGCGGCGCGCGGGCGGTGGCGCGCGGCTCCAGGCCCAGCTGGCGCGCCGCCGCGGCCAGGCCGGCCAGGAAACGCGGCACATCGTTGTCGGCACGGTCCAGCGTCAGCCAGGCGGTGGCGGTGCCGGCGGCTTCGAGCTGCTCGCGCGCCTGCAGCATCGCGGTGGTCTTGCCGAAGCCGGCGGGCGCCCGCACCAGCACCAGCTTTACGCTGGCCGCGGCCAGCAGGCGCTCGGCCACCGCGCTGCGCCGCACCTGGGCCGGCCGGTGGGCCGGGGGCTGCAGCTTGGACGAGGGCAGGGCGGTGGTGGGCGGGGACAGGGCGGGCATGTGGGAGGCTGCGGCCAGCGCCGGCGCAGCATGCCGGCCGGCGGGCCGGGGCGAACCGTCGCTTCCGACGATTCTCGCGCGCGGGCCGCAGGTCTAGAGTGCCGGTTCCGTCGCCACCTTGACACAGGACTTTGCCGATGAAGCTCGATGCCTCGATCGCCGCCGTCATCACCGGTGGCGCTTCCGGACTGGGTGCCGCCACCGCGCGCCGCCTGGCCAGCCGCGGCGTCAAGGTGGCGCTGTTCGACCTGAACGCCGACGCCGGCGAAGTGCTGGCGCGCGAACTCGGCGGCGTGTTCTGCAAGGTCGACGTCACCTCGGAAGAACAGGTCGACGCCGCCTTCGCCAAGGCGCGTGCCGCCCACGGCCAGGAGCGCATCCTGGTCAACTGCGCCGGCACCGGCAATGCGGTGAAGACTGCCAGCCGCGACAAGACCACCGGCGAGATCAAGGCCTTCCCGACGGCCAACTTCGACCGCATCATCCAGATCAACCTGGTGGGCACCTTCCGCTGCATCGCCAAGTCGGCCGCCGGCATGCTGAGCCTGCCGGCGCTGGACGGCGGCGAGCGCG
>CAZXLI010000188.1:0-12962 GCA_964641795.1 uncultured Bordetella sp.
CGCCCAGCTCGCCGATCGGCAGCGGGCGGCCGTCATCGTCCATCACCGCGGCCTCGGTGGACGGCAGCGGCACGCCGATCATGCCGGTCCAGCGCTCGATGTTCAGCGGGTTGGAGATGACCACCGGCGAGGTCTCGGTGAGCCCGTAGCCTTCGATCAGCGGCGTGCCGGTGGCGGCGTGCCAGCGCTCGGCCACCACGCGCTGCACCGCCATGCCGCCGGCGCTGGCCATCTTCAGCGTGCGCCAGTCCACGCTCGCGAAGTCCGCCGCGTCGAGCAGCGCGCGGTACAGCGTGTTGACGCCGATCAGCGCGGTGCAGCGCTGGTCCTTCAGTTCGGCAATGAAGGCCGGGATGTCGCGCGGATTGGTGACCAGCACCGTGCGCGCGCCGATCTTCATGAACACCAGCATCGAGGTCAGCGCGTACACGTGGTACAGCGGCAGCGGGCACATCAGCGTCTCTTCGCCGTCGCGCAGGTCGCGCGAGATCCACGCCGCCACCTGCTGCACGTTGGCCACCAGGTTGCCATGCGTCAGCATCGCGCCCTTGGCCGCCCCGGTGGTGCCGCCGGTGTACTGCAGGAACGCGAGGTCGCCGGGTGCGAGCTCGACCGGCTCCAGCACCTGGTCGTGACCCAGGTGCAGCGCATCGCGGAAGCTCAGCGCGCCCTCGATGCGCCAGTCGGGCACCATGTGCTTCAAGTAGCGGACGGTCGCGTTGACCACCCAGCGCCGTGGTGGCGACAGGCAGTCGCCCACGGCGGTGGTCAGGACCTTGATGTTCCAGTCCGGGTGGCGTTCGAGCACCTCCTGCACCGTGTGCGCGAAGTTCTCGAGCACCAGGATGGCCACGGCCTGCGCATCGGCCAGCTGGTGCTCCAGCTCGGCCGGCGTGTACTGCGGGTTGACGTTCACCGCCACCAGGCCTGCGCGCAGCACGCCGAACATCGCGATCGGGTACTGCAGCAGGTTCGGCAGCATGATCGCCACGCGCGCGCCGCGCGGCAGCTGCTGCACCTGCTGCAGCCAGGCGCCGAAGGCCCTGCTCTCGCGTTCGAGGCGCTCGTAGCTCATCGTCTCGCCGAAGTTGGAGAAGGCCGGCAGCCGCGCATGGCTGGCGCAGCTGGCCTGCAGCAGGTGGACCAGCGAGGGCTGGGCGTGCACGTCGACATCGGCCGGCACGCCCGGCGGGTAGCTGGTGAGCCAGGGCCTGGGCGTGGTGGCGGCGACCGTCGGGCGGGGCCCGGTGGGCGGGTCGTGGGGGACGGGCGCGATGTTCGTCATGGCATGCCTCGGCGGTTGGAGGGGGTCCACCCTGGACAAGGCCCATTCTGGGAGTGCCGCAACGGCCGTGCCTTGCGCGGGCTCAAGGCCGGCACCGTGCCCGCACAAAAGGGCGATGGCCCGGCATCGCGCTGCGCGCTGCGCGGCTGGGCAACGGCGTGTTGCAACGGCGTGTTGCAACGGCGTGTTGCAACGGCGCGCCGAGCCTGGGCTGCCCGTGCCGCCGCCGGGCCTGGGACGCTGCGCCTAACCCGCAACAACAGCGGCCCAACGCGCGGCCAGCGCCGCCATCGCTTCGGGGCTGGCGCACTGCGCGGAATCCAGTGCGATGACCTCGCCGTGCTCGCGTTCGTCCAGCGGCTCGGCGTGGCTCAGCTGGTGGGCCAGCACCGAGGCATCGGCTTCCGAGGCATCGTCGGCGCGGCGCGCCCGTGCCGCCAGCCGTTCGCGCAGCAGGTCTTCCGGGGCCTGGCAGTGCAGGATCGTGAACGGCACGCGGTGCCGCCGCGCCAGCAGGCGGAACTGCTCGCGTTCGGCGGCGCGCAGGAACGTCGCGTCGACGATCACCGGCCAGCCCGCGCGCAGTGCGATGTCTGCCAGCTCGGCCAGCCGGGTGTAGGTGGCCTGAGTGGCCTGTGGCGCGTACAGCCCGGCGCCCAGGCCCGAGGCCGAGGCTTGCAGCGGTGCCAGCCCGTGCAGGCGCTTGCGCTCGAGGTCCGAGCGCAGGCGCACGGCGCCGGCCTGCTCCAGCAGGCCCGCGGCAGCGTGGCTCTTGCCGGAACCGGACAAGCCGTGCGTGATCAGCAGCCGCGCGCCCGGCGGGCGCAGCCAATGCAGGGCCAGGCCCAGGTAGTCCGGACCGTCCGGGGCCGCCGGACGCAGCGCGGCCACCAGGGCCCGCACCAGTGCGCGGTACACCAGGTAGTAGCGCAGCACCGCCACGCCGGCGTGGTCGCCGCCCTCGGCCAGGTAGCGGTCGAGAAAGCGGAATGCCAGGTCGCGCCGCCCGTGCGCGAGCAGGTCCATCACCAGGAATCCGATGTCGGCCTGCAGGTCGATCCAGCGCAGGGCGGGATCGAACTCGATGCAGTCGAAGGCCGTCACATCGTCGGCCAGCACCACCACGTTGCCGGCATGCAGGTCGCCGTGCCCCTCGCGCACGCAGCCGTCGCGCAGCCGCGCCAGCCAGGTGGGCTGCAGCTCGCGCGCCTGCGCGCCGGCCCACTCCCGCAGCAGTGCCGGCGCAGCCGCCTGCGCAGGAGGCAGCCGCGGCGCCAGGCGCTCGATGACGGCGGCGGTATCGGCCGCAATGCGCTCGGGGCGGCCGTAGGGCGAAGCGGCATCGGCCACGGCGGCCGAGCGGTGAAAGGCCGCCAGGCGCTGGGCCAGCCGGTCGATCTGCGCCGGCCGCACGTCGGCGGCCTGCAGCCGATCGGCCAGCAGCGCATCGTCCGGAAAGCGCCGCATGCGCAGCGCCCACTCGATCGGCGTGCCCGGGCCGCCGATGCGTGGTGCCGCCGGGCGACCGGTGATCGGCACCACCTCGACGTACAGCGAGGGCGCCAGGCGCCGGTTCAGGCGCAGCTCTTCGCCGCACATCTGGTGGCGCGCCGCCAGCGTGCTGAAGTCCAGGAAGCCCAGGTTCACCGGCTTCTTGATCTTCAAGGCCTCGTGACCGAACAGCAGAACCCACGAGATGTGGGTCTCCACCCGCCGCGCGCCGAGCTGGCGGCACAAGGCCTCGATCAGTGGCGCGGACATCGCATCGAATCCCTTGGCAACCGGCGGGCTGCGACAGTGCTTGCCCGCAGTGTGGGCGCGGCGTGGCGGCGGCGATTGCGCGAGCGCAAGCCAGGCCGTGCTCGGCAGCCGGCGTTCGCGGTTCAGGAACGCCGGGAAGCGGCCACCGGCCTCAGTGCACCGTGCACACCATGCACGGATCGAACGAACGCACCACGTGCTGCACCGCCACCGGCGTGCGTTCGCCTGCGCGCACCGGCGTGCCGACCAGCGCGGCTTCCAGCGGGCCCGGCTGGCCCGCCGCATCGCGCGGCGAGAAGTTCCAGCTGGTGGGCGCGACGATCTGGTAGTTCGCGATGCGGCCGCGCTCGATGCGCAGCCAGTGGCCCAGCGCGCCGCGCGCGGCTTCGGTCAGGCCGCAGCCGGTGCCGGCCTCCGGCATCTCATCGCTGGCACAGAACGCCTCGCGCGGCTGCAGCGCGGCAAGCCACTGCTCCATCTGCGGCACCACCACCGCCAGCTCGACCAGCCGCGCCAGCACGCGGGTGTAGACCGTGCCGCCGCAGCGCGCCACGGCGCTGCGCACCAACGGATGCCCAGCCGCCAGCCGGCGTGCGATGGCGCCGGTTTCGCATGGGCGGCCGTCGAGCCGCGGCGCCTTGTTCCAGGTGTAGGCCTCGGGCTTGTCGGCATCGGGCCGGGTGAAGCCTTCGGCGGGGTGGCGCGGCGGCAGGCCGCCATCGGCCAGCCAGGCATGGCGCGTGTCCTCGGTCAGGCCGGACAGGTCCAGCGGCTGCAGGGTGCCCGTGGCCTCGTCCCACAAGCCCGCTGGCGCACTGGCATTGCCGTGGCTCAGGTAGCGGCCCGGGCCACGGCCGAGGCGATCCAGCCCGGTGGCCGACGCCAGGGTGAGGAACAGCCGCAGGTCGCCGGCTTCGGGCGACTGGGCATGCCAGGCCTGCAGCGCGGCTTCGTCGGCCAGGCCCGCCACGGCTTCCAGCGGCGCGGCGAAGGTCTGGCGTTCGAGGAAGGCGCGGAACTCGCGCACCAGCGCCAGCAGGCGCAGGCGCTCGGACGCGTCGATCGCGCGCGTGCTGCCGCCGGGCATCACGCTGTGGGTGTGCGGCCATTTGCCGCCCAGCGTGCCGATGATCTGGAACCAGCGCTGGCGTGCCGCGATGGCCGCCCGCGCGTGCTCGCCACGGCCGGCCTCGAAGCGGCGGCAGGCCTCGCCGAACCAGGGTTCGCCGGCGTAGACCGCGCGGGCGAAGTCCGGCATGAAGAACAGGTAGAAGTGCGTCAGGTGGTCGGCCAGGTTCTCGGTGGACAGCATCAGGTCGGTGGCGATGCGGCCATTGGGCGGCGGCGCGATGCCGGCCGCGTCGGCCAGCGCGCGCGCCGCGGCCACCGATTGCGAGACCGAGCAGATGCCGCAGATGCGCGGCACGATCACCAGCGCATCGTGCGGCTCGCGACCCTGCAGCAGGTTCTCGAAGCCGCGGTACATCGGCGCCGTCACCTGCGCCTCGGCCACCCGGCCCTCGCTCAGCGTGAGCCGGACCTCGAGGTCACCCTCGACCCGGTTGAAAGGTCCGACGACCAGGCGCGTGGGGAGAGCGGAATCCATCGGAGGGGAGCATAGCGCCCGCGGCGGTGGCCGGCGGGAGCGCGTTGTCATCGAGCCGGAACGCGGCCACCGCCTGCACCAGCCGGGCCGAGCGCTGTTCCATCGCCTGCGCGGCCTGGCCGCTGCGGGCGATGCGGGCCGCGCCTTCGCGCGTCTGGCCATCGAGCGCGGTCATCGCACTGCCCAGCGCGCCCAGCGCGTGGCCGCGCGCCTGGCTCTCGCCGGCCACCGCGGCCAGGCGCTCGGCCACCGCGCCCGAAGCCGCGACGATGCGGTCCATCGCCGCGCCCGCCTGTTCGACCCGGCCACGGCCTTCGTGGATCTGCTGGACCGCGCTGTCGATGCGCGAACGCACCTCGCCGGCGGCTTCGCTGCAGCGCAGTGACAGCATGCGCACCTCGTGCGCGACGATGCCGAACTCCTTGCCGGCGCTGCCGGCACGGCTGGCCGCGGCGGCGGCATTGAGCGCCAGCACGCCGGTCTGCGCAGCCAGGCGGGTGATCAGCAGCGCGGCCTCGTGGATGTGGCGCGCGCCGGCATCGGCCTGCTGCATGCGTTCGACCGCGCCCGCGATGACCTGCTGCGCCTCGTGCGCGGTGCGCCGCGTGTCGGCGGCCTGCGTGGCGGCCTGCTGGGTGGCGTCCGCCCCGCGCTGCACGCCCAGCGCTTCGCGCTGCAAGGCCGAGGCGGCCTCGGCCAGCGCCTGGGCCTGGCTGCCGGCCTGGCGCTGCTGCGCGAGGCTGTCTTCGGCGATCTCGCGGCCGCGGGCATGCACGGCCTCGGCCTCGGTGCGCACCGCGCCCACCAACTGCACCAGCTGCCGTTGCATGCGGGCCAGGTCACCCATCACGCCGCGCGCGCCGGCCGGCACCGGGCCGCCCAGGTCGCCGTCGGCCACGCGCCGCGCGCAAGCGCCCAGTGCCTGTGGCTCCTCGCCCAGCGCGGCCATCAGCCCGCGCACGATCCACACGCTCACCACCACGCCGCCGGCCGAGGCCAGGGTCGCCAGCGCGCCGATGACCCAGGCCGCATGGCGGCTCGCGTCCAGCGCCTGCGGCGTGCCGAGCTGGGCGGCCAGCGATTGCATCTGCAGAACCGCCAGCGTGGCGATGGCCGCGCACATCAGCGTGGCACTGCCGAAGGCGAACAACAGGCGTTGGGCAACGGTGATTCGGGAGAGCATGCGCAGCACCGTCTCAAGAAGCGTGCCGGCCGATCACGCAGCGCGCCTTCACTGGGCGTTGACGCTGCTTTCAAGCGTTAGCCCCAGATTGTTGCGGTGCGGCAGCGTGCACTTTGCGCGCCGCGCTGCAAGCCGACTTGTCGGCCGCGCAAGCCCGCCCACGGCCCGGCTTTGCATGCCGGGCCGCTCCGCCAGGCGATGAGCAATCCGCAGGGACTGTCCCTCGTCCAGGCTCAACCCAGCCGCGTCTTCTTGACCGCCGGCGCCACGACCACATGGTCGGCGGTGGCGTTGGACTTCACCCGCTTGGGCGTCGCGCTCTTCGACAGCGAGGCCAGCGCCACGAACCAGGCCTTGGGCATGTCGGTGGGCAGGCCGATCGGGATGCCGGCCAGCTTGGGCGTGCGGTGGTACGGATGGCCGGGGTCCTGGAAGCCGGGCTCGGTGCAGCTGATGCAGGCATAGCCGCCACGGGTGCAGGAGCCCTGCCCGTTCCACAGCCGGGTGTTGCAGTCGGCATGCGCCTGCGTGCCCTTGCAGCCCATGTGTTCCATCATGCAGCCCAGGTCCGAGGGCTTCTCGGCGCTGGCCTTGAACTCGTAGAACTCGTTGCGCGTGCAACCATGGTGCACCAGCTGGTCGGCGTAGAAGCGCGGCCGGGCCAGCGTGTCGAGGTCGGCCGCGCCCAGGCTGCCATCGGCCAGCGCCATCAGGGTCTCGACCACCCAGCCCGGGTGCGTGGGGCAGCCGGCCACGTTGATCACCGGCAGGCCGCTGCGCGCACGGAAAGCGGCGCCGAGCAGGCCGCCGATGCGGTCGTCCTCGTACTGCAGGCCGCAGGCCTCGGTGGCATTGGCACCGGCCGCGCTGACGCCGCCCCAGGCCGCGCAGCTGCCCACTGCCACCACCTGCGTGGCCACGGCGGCCAGGCGCTCGATCCAGTGCATCATCGGCACGCCGGTGCCGGCCATCACATGGAAGCGGCCGGTGCCGTTCGGCCCGCGCAGCACCGCGCCTTCGACGCACAGCACGTCGAGCCGCTCGCGCCCTGCCAGGCAGGCCTCGAGCAGGTCGACCAGTTCATGGCCGGACTCGAGCGACAGCGACGGATGCCACAGCAGCCGCACGCCGGCCGCCTGCAGCAGCGCCGGAAAGTCCGCCGTGTCGGCGCACAGCAGCGACATGCTGCAGCCGCCGCAACCACCGCTTTGCAACCACAACACGTTGAGCATCAGTGCTTCTCCGCGCCGCGCGGCGGCTCACGCGATTCGAGGCCGAAGCGCAGCAGCTTCGCGCGCAGGCCCACGCGCGAGAGGCCCAGTTCCTCGGCCGCGCGGGTCTTGTTCCAGCGGTGGCGCAGCATCACCTCGCGCAGCAGCATCGCCTCGATCGCGTCCAGCCGCTCCTGCAGCGTGCCCTGCGCCGGCAGCGCCGGCGTGGCGGCGGCGGCCTGGGCGCGGCCGGTCTGGCCCTGCAGCAGGCGGGCCGAGAAATCACGCGCGCGCAGGCCCCTGCCGTCGCCCAGCGCCAGCGCGCGGGCAATCTCGTTGCGCAATTCGCGGATGTTGCCGGGCCAGGGGTAGCCCATCAGCACCGCGCGGGCATCGTCGTCGAAGGCGGTGGCCGGCAGCCGCAGCTCGGCTGCGGCATCGGCCAGCAGCCGCTCGGCCAGCGGCACGATGTCGCCGGGGCGCTCGCGCAGCGGCGGCATCTGCAAGGTGACGCCGGCCAGCCGGTAGTACAGGTCTTCGCGGAAGCGGCCGGCGCGCACCTCGTCTTCCAGCTGGCGGTGCGTGGCCGCGATCACGCGCACGTCCACCGGCACGGTGCGGGTCGAGCCCACCGGCCGCAGCTCGCCTTCCTGCAGCACGCGCAGCAGCTTCACCTGGAACAGCGGCGAGGTCTCGCCCACCTCGTCGAGGAACAGCGTGCCGCCGTCGGCGCGCTGGATCAGGCCGACATGGTCTTCGGTGGCGCCGGTGAAGGCGCCGCGCTTGTGGCCGAACAGCTCGCTTTCCAGCAGCGTGTCGGGGATCGCGGCGCAGTTCTCCACCACGAAGGGCCGCGCCATGCGCGGGCTGGCGTAGTGGATGGCGCGCGCCATCAGCTCCTTGCCGGTGCCCGATTCGCCGAGCACCAGCACCGACAGGTCATAACGCGCAATGCGCTCAGCCATGTCGCACACCGCATCCAGCGGGCTGCCGGCCGCGCGCACGATGCGATCGAAGCCGTAGACGCTGCGCGCCTGGTTCAGCCGGTCGCCCAGGCGTGCCCGCAGGGCCGGCGCGCCGGCACGCAGGTCGAGGTCCAGGCGCTGCAGGCCGCGGTGCAGGCGGCTGGCCTCGACCGCGCCGCGCACGGTGTCCAGCAGGTGCTGCGGCACCCAGGGCTTGAGCACGTACTGGTAGATGCCGGCCTCGTTGACGCCGGCGATGATGTCTTCGCTGTCGGCATAGCCCGAGATCACGATGCGCACGACCTCCGGCCATTCGGCGCGCACCTGCTTCAGGAAATCGACGCCGCTCTGGCCCGGCATGCGCTGGTCGCACAGGATCACCGCCACCGCATGGCGCGCCAGCAGTTCGCGCGCCGCGACGGTATCGCCGGCGGTTAGCACCTCGAAGTCATCGTCCAGCGTGCGGCGCATCGCCTCCTGCGAGCGCAGCTCGTCGTCGACCACCAGCACCCGCGGCCGCTCGGCCTCGGGCTGGAAGGAGTCGACCGGATCGGGGGCGTTCACTGGGTGATCTCCGTGCTTCGCACTGCGGTATGAGCCCCTTCGGGCGGCCGGGCGGGGTTCATCAGCGTCGGTGCGTGGCCAGGTGACGGGGCGTCCACGCGTGCGGCTTGCGATGCACGAAGTGGTGGCGTGCCACATGGTAGCTGGGGTCGAAGCCGAAGAAGTTGCGACGCATCGCCGCCAGTTCGTCGGCGCGGTAGTCGGCCAGCGGCCGGCGGGCTTCGTCTTCGGCGCGGCGCGCGGCCTTGGCGGCAACGCGCTGCGGCAAGGCCCCATCGGCCGCCAGCGCTGACGCCCGCGTGCGCATCGTCGCCTCGTCGGGGCAGACGGCATCGATGAAGCCGCGCCGCAGGGCTTCGGCCGCGCCCATCGGCAGGCGGCCGCGCATCAACGCGGCCGCGCCATCGGGGCCGACGCGGCGCGGCAGCAGGTAGGTCCAGTACTCGCTGCCATGCAGGTTGCCCATGTTGCGGTAGTGCGGGTTCAGCACCACGCCGGGCAGCGACCAGACCTCGTCGGCGGCCAGCGCCAGAAAGCAGCCGCCGGCACCGGCATTGCCGCGCAGCGTGCCGAGCACCAGGCGGTCGGTGGTCTGGATCACCGCCAGCGTCAGGTCGTCGATGGCCTCGATCGAGCGCATCGAGGCCTCGGCCGCGCTGTCGTTCGCGCGGCGCGCGGCGGCCTCGATCTCGTGCAGGTGGATGCCGTGGCAGAACTGGTCGCTGCCGCCGGCCAGCACCAGCACCTGCGTGTCGCGGGTGCAGGCTTCGCGCCAGGCGGCCAGCAAGCGGGCCGAGGCGCGTTCGCCGAGCGCGCCGTTGTGGATGTCGAAGGCCAGCCAGCCGACGCGGGCGCCGGGCGGCCCGAACTCTTCGTAGTGGAGTTCGTCCCAGTCGTCGGTCGGGTCGGCTGGCGCTGCGCCGTCGTGCGCCCACAGCGGCCGCGGCCACTCGGGCAGTTCGGCGGCTTCGGGCACCACCATCGCAGGCGGCAGCTTCAGGCCCGCGGTGTGGCCTTCGTCCTCGCGCACCGCGCCGATCCACACCGCGCCCTCGGCGCAGCGCACGCGCACGGCCGGGCCGCGGCGCGCCATCAACTGGCCGGGCTGGGCGCCGGCGTCCTGCGGCTGCGGCGCGGCGGCATGCACGTCGAACAGCCGCAGTTCACGGCCGCCGAGCAGGGCCCTGGCGCCCGGCGCGCCGTCGGCACTGCGCACGCGGCGCAGCACGGTGGCGGCGTCGTCGCGCGACCAGGCGATGCGGCGCTGATCCGCCGGCACCGGGCCGCGCAGCGGCCCGGGCACGACGAGGCGCGGCTTCTCGTCGCGCTGGATCGCCGCCAGCGCCTGCAGCACGGCCTGCGTCGCGGCGTCGGCCAGCGCATGCCGGTACACCGCCGACTTGGTGGCGCCAGGCGCGATCTCGAAGCCCTGCTCGGCCCACACCGGGCCGGCGTCGTAGTCGCCGTCGGCCTGCAGCACCGTCACGCCCCAGCGGCTGCGGCCCTCGAGCAGCGCCCAGTCCAGTGCCGCCGGACCTCGGTCGCCCGCCGGGCCCGGGTGCACCACCAGGCAGGGCAGGCGCTGCCACACCGAGGCCGGGATGCGACGCTTGAGGAACGGTGCGACCAGCACATCAGGCCGTGCCAGCGCCACCGCTTCCTCGGTCACGCTGTCGGCGATGTCGAGCTCGACGAAGACTTCATGCCCGCGCTCGCACAGCTCGACGAACAGCCGCTGCGTCAGGCTGTTGAACGAATGGGCCAGCAGCAGCACCCGCATCGCGCTAACTCAGCAGATACGTGGCAGGGGCTCGCCGGTGAGCCAGTCGACCACGCGTTGTCCGCCGAAGCGCGTGGCCATCTGCACGAAGCGGTGCGGATCCTCGACCACCTGGCCGATGCGCGCCGCCTCGCGGCCCAGCGGGTGGGCGCGCAGCGCGGCCAGCGCGGCCTCGGCATGCGCGGCATCGACGAAGGCGACCAGCTTGCCTTCGTTGGCGATGTACAGCGGGTCGAGCCCCAGCAGCTCGCAGGCGCCCTCGACTTCCGGCCGCACGGGAATGGCCGCCTCCTGCAGCCGGATGCCGGTGCCGGACTGGCGCGCAATCTCGTTCAGCGTGGTGCCCAGGCCGCCGCGCGTGGGGTCGCGCAGCGTGTGCACCGCGCCTTCGGGCACCGCCGCGAGCAATGCGGCCACCAGGCCGTGCAGCGCCGCGGTGTCGCTGCGCACGCTGGTCTCGAAGCCCAGCGATTCGCGCTGCGACAGCACCGCGACGCCGTGGTCGCCGATCGTTCCCGACAGCAGCACCACGTCGCCGGCCCGCGCCTGGGCGCCGCCAATGCGCCGGCCTGCCGGCAGTGCGCCGAGGCCGGTGGTGGCGATGTAGACCCCGTCGCCCTTGCCCTGCTCCACCACCTTGGTGTCGCCGGTGACGATGGGCACGCCCGCATCGCGCGCCGCCGCGGCCATCGATTCGACGATGCGCTTGAGCGTCGAGAGCGCGAAGCCTTCCTCGAGCACGAAGCTGGCCGACAGCGCGATCGGCACCGCGCCCATCATCGCGACGTCGTTGATGGTGCCGTGCACCGACAGGCAGCCGATGTCACCGCCTGGAAACTCCAACGGCGAAATGACGTGGCCATCGGTGGCCATGACCAGGCGGTGCCCGGGCGGCGCGTCGAGCACCGCACCATCGTCGCCGGCGCGCAGCGCGGGGTTGTCGAAGGCGCGGGCGAAGAGCTCGTCGATCAGCTGCGCCGCGGCTCGGCCGCCGGCGCCGTGGTTCATGTCGATGCGGCCGTGCTTGAAGTCGATCGGCCGGATGTAGTTCGCCTTGGTCATGAGGCACCTTCATCGGCCGTGGCCGCAACGATGGGCATGCCGCGGAAGCGCCCATAGGTCCAGTGCGCCGCGCACGCGCCTTCGGACGACACCATGCACGAGCCCATCGGGTTCTCGGGCGTGCACACGGTACCGAACAGCTTGCAGTCCTGCGGTTGCTTCACGCCGCGCAGAATGGCGCCGCACTCGCACTGCTTGTGGTCGGGCACCGGCTTGTACGTCAGGCCGAAGCGCAGCTCGGCGTCGAAGCGGCCCCAGGCCGGGCGGATCTTCAGCGCGCTGTACGGCACCTCGCCCAGGCCGCGCCATTCGAAGCGCTCGCGCAGCTCGAACACCTCGGCCACCAGGCGCTGCGCGGCGAGGTTGCCTTCGCGCGTGACGGCGCGGGTGAACTGGTTCTCCACCTCCGCGCGGCCTTCGTTGACCTGGCGCACCAGCATCCAGACCGACTGCATCACATCCAGCGGCTCGAAGCCGGAGATCACCACCGGCTTGCGGTACTCCTCGGCAAAGTGCTCGTAGGGTTGCGCGCCGATGATGATGCTGACATGCGCCGGGCCGACGAAGCCGTCGATCGGCACCGTGCCCCACTGGCGCACCTCGGGCGATTCGAGGATGTGGGTGATGGCGCTGGGCGTCAGCACATGGCAGGCCAGCACGCTGAAGTTCGGCAGGTCCTCGGCAGCAGCCTGACGAATGGCCAGCGCGGTGGGCGGCGTGGTGGTCTCGAAGCCGATCGCGAAGAAAACAACCTGACGCTCGGGATTCGCGCGGGCGATGGCCAGCGCATCGGCGGCCGAGTACACCATGCGAATGTCGGCGCCGCGGGCCTTGGCCTTCATCATCGAGAGGCTGCCGGAGGCCGGCACGCGCATCGTGTCGCCATAGGTTGCGACGATCGCGCCCTGATCCAGCGCCAGGCCGATGGCCTGGTCGATGCGGCCGATCGGCAGCACGCACACCGGGCAGCCGGGGCCGTGAATCATGCGGATCGAAGGCGGCAGCAGCTCGGCGATGCCGTAGCGCGCGATGGCATGCGTGTGACCGCCGCAGAACTCCATGAAGGCATAGCGCCGGCCGGGCTGGCATTCGGCGGCGATGCGTTGCGCCAACGCGCGGGCGACGTCGCCGTCCCGGAACTCGTCGATGTACTTCATGCGTTGGCGTCCAGTTGCTGCTGGTGCTGCTGCAGCTCGGCGAACAGCGCCAGCGTGCGTTCGGCCTCGAGCGCATCGATCATGCCGATGGCATGGCCGACATGCACGATGACGTAGTCGCCAGGCCCGGCTTCGGGCACCAGCGCGACCGAGACGGTCTTGCGCACGCCGCCGAGTTCGACGAGGGCCTCGTCGGCGCCACGGCGCTCGATCAGGCGGGCTGGGAGGGCGAGGCACATGGTGGGGCTGTTGGGTTGCTGGTTGGTGGGTGGTTGGTTGGCGGGCTGCTGGTTGGTGGGCTGCTGGTTGGTGGGTGTTTGGTGGTTGGCAGAGGTCGGCGCGACAAAGCCGCGGGCGAGCAGGCCGCAGCGCGCGACGCAGGCGGTCG
>CAZXLI010000189.1:0-12831 GCA_964641795.1 uncultured Bordetella sp.
TCGTGGTTTGGGCTTCGAAGTCGGGGGCGGTGTCGTTGATGCGCAGGGACATGGCGGGCTCCTCAGGACATGGAAGGCGGGAGGCGATGCTACGCGCCGGCTCGGGCCGCGTCGAGACTCGGATCGATCAGGAACTTATGACCGGTGCTTCGTTGACCGTAGGCCCGGATCGCCTCCAGCTGCAGCGCGCCGGCCAGGGACACCACCTGCGTGTAGTGGCTGGCGAAGGTGGTCTTGAGTTCGGCCGCGACGCGGTGCTTCAGCGCCTGCGCGGCGTCCGGCCCGATCTTCTGCAGGAACGGGAACAGCAGCCAGCCGCCCATGCCCCAGGTCATGCCGAAGCTGCGGGTGAATTCGGTCGGGCCGGTGTCCAGGCCGCCGTAGAGGTAGACCTGCTTGTGCACCGACGATCCATAACGGCTGTAGTCAGCGGCCTTGCGGTTGATGGCCGCCTCCATGCAGGCCAGGATCTGGCCGGCGAGCTTGCCGCCGCCGATGGCATCGAAGGCCAGCGTCGCGCCGGTGGCGGCCAGCGCGTCGGTCAGCGCGGGCAGGAAGTCGGGCGCGCTGCTGTCGACCACGTGCCGCGCGCCAGCCTCGCGCAGCAGCGCGGCCTGCTCGGGCTTGCGCACGATGTTCACCAGCCCGATGCCGTCGCGCAGGCAGATGCGGTTGAGCATCTGGCCGAGGTTGGACGCCGCGGCGGTGTGGACCAGCGCGCTGTGGCCCTCGCGCTTCATCGTCTCGACCATGCCCAGCGCGGTGAGCGGGTTCACGAAGCACGAGGCGCCGTCGGCGGCCGTGGCGCCCTCGGGCAGGGCCAGGCACTGCGCCGCCGGCAGGCAGCGGTACTGCGCGTACATCGCGCCGCCCAGCCCGGCCACGCGCCGGCCCAGCAGCGCCTGCGCGGCCGGTGACGCGCCGGCGGCCACCACGGTGCCCGCGCCTTCGTTGCCCACCGGCATCGACTGGCCGACGCGGCCGGCCATCGCGCGCATCAGCTTCTCGGGCACCGGGGCGCTGACCACCGGCTGCGTGGCGCTGCCGCCCTGCACCGCGCTGGCCATGTCGGCGGCACCGAACAGCAGGCCGATGTCGGACGGGTTGATCGGCGTGGCCTCGACGCGGATCAGCACCTCGTCCGGGCCGGGCGTGGGCGTGGGCACGCGGGCGAGCGACAGCTCGAGCCGGCCGTCGGGCGTGATCAGGGAACGCAGCTGCAGGCTGTCGGACGGAACGGTGGCGGGCATCGCATCTCCTCGCGTGGCTTGTGACGCGGCACCTCGGCCGCAAAGGTCACAGACGGTACACGCGCTGCGCGGTCGCGCTGAACAGTGCGGTCTTTTCGGTCTCGGACGCGCCGGCGGCCAGGCGCTTGAAGGCGTTCCACAGCACCGCGTAGCCGGTGCTGAGCTTGTCGACCGGGAAGTTGCTCTCGAACAGGCAGCGCTCGGCGCCGAAAGCCTCGATGCAGGTCTCGATCCACGGCCGCCAGGCTTCGGCCAGTTCGCCGGACGTGGGCGGGCGCGCGCGGCGGTGGAAGTCGAAGGGGCCGGTGCGCATGCCCAGGCCGCCGAGCTTGACGTGCACGTTCGGGCACCGGGCGAGCGCGGCGAGGTCGGCGCGCCACTGCGCGAACACCGCGTCCTGCTGGCCGGCGTAGGGGCCGATGCCCAGCACGCCGCCGCAATGGTTGAGCACGATCGTCGTCTCGGGGAAGGCCTGTGCCAGCGCGGTCACCTCGGGCAGCTGCGGGTGGAACTGCCAGGCCTCGAAGCTCAGGCCCATGGCGCCCAGCTGCGCGAAGCCGGCGCGGAAGGCGGCATCGGCATACAGCCTGGGCGGCGGATGGGTGTGCGCGTTGTGGATGTCCGGGCTGGCGTCCCAGGCCGCGGCATGGCGGATGCCGCGGAAGCGCCCACGGCCCGCGTCGAGGTGTGCCTGCAGCACCTCGCGCACGGCCGCGCCCAGCGTCAGGTCTGCGAAGCCGACGATGCCGGCGCAGGCCCGCGTGCTGCCGGCCGCGGCGGCCTGTTCGGCGATGGCTGCGGCGAACTCGGTCTCGCCCACCGGCCGCAGCGCCGGCGGGCCCTCGGTGCGGTAGCCGGACAGGCAGTCGACGTACACCGTCGCGATCACGCGGTGGCCGCTGCCGGTGTCGGCCAGCAGCTCGGGCAGCAGGTAGCGGTTGGCCGGGTGGTCCCACAGGTGGCCGTGCGGGTCGACGATCGGCCGCTCGGGCTCGAGGATCGGCTCCGGCGCCTGCAGCGCCAGCCAGTCGGCGCGCGGGCGGCCGACGGCGCCGATGGCCGCGGGTGACTTCGGCGGCGCGGTGGCGCTCACGGCCGCTCGAAGCAGGGACCCAGGGCCCGGATCTCCACCGTGCACCACTCGGCCGCCGGGCAGGCGGCGGCGATTTCCAGCGCCTCGGCCTCGGTCACGTTCTGCAGCAGGAAGAAGCCGCCGACCATTTCCTTGGTCTCGGCGAAGGGCCCGTCGACGACGCTGCGCTGGCCGTTGCGCACCTGCAGCCGCTTGGCCTCGCTGTGGCCTGCCAGCGACTGCGTGGCCTGCAGCACGCCGCGCGCCTGCAGCGTGGCGGCGAAGTCAAGCATGCGCTGGTAGACCTGCTGGCCGGCCTCGGGGCCGCGTTCGCGGCGTTGCTCGATCGGTTCGATCATCAACAGGGCATAGGACATGGCGGATCCGCGGCGACAAAGATCGCGATGCTAAGGGCGGCCGCGCCGGGCCGCTATCCTTGTGGCCATGTACGAATCGTTCTTCGGCCTCGCGCGCGAGCCCTTCTCGGTGGCGCCGGACCCGGCGTTCCTGTACATGAGCGCGCAGCACCGCGAGGCGCTCGAGCACCTGAACTACGGGTTGCGGCGCGGCGGCGGCTTCGTGCTGCTGACCGGCGAGATCGGTGCCGGCAAGTCCACGCTGTGGCGCTGCTTCCTCGAACAGCTGCCGCCCGACCTGGACGTGGCCTATGTGGTGAACCCCAAGCTCGGGGTCGCGGCGCTGCTGGCGCGGGTGTGCGAGGACCTGCGCGTCGAGCCGCTGGAAAGCGGCCGCGTCGTCGACCCGATCGACGCGCTGCACGGCCACCTGCTGCTGGCCCACGCGCGCGGCCGGCGCACGCTGATCGTCGTCGACGAGGCCCAGGCCTTGTCGGCCGAGGTGCTGGAGCAGCTGCGCCTGCTGACCAACCTGGACACCAGCGACCGCAAGCTGGTGCAGGTGCTGCTGATCGGCCAGCCCGAGCTGCGCGAACTGCTCGAGAAGCCGGCGATGGAACCGCTGGCGCAGCGCGTGGTGGCGCGTTTCCACCTGTCGGCGCTGTCCGAGGCCGAGACCATCCGCTACATCGCGCACCGGCTCGCGGTGGCCGGGCTGGCCGGCGACCTGCCCTTCGACGGCGAGGCGCTGGCGCGCATCCACGAGCTCTGCGGCGGCGTGCCGCGCCGCATCAACGTGCTGTGCGACCGCGCGCTGATCGCCGGCCATGCCGTGCGGGCGGTGCTGGTGACGCGCCAGCTGGTCGATGGCGCCGCCAACGCGGTGTTCGGCCGCCTGGGTGCACCGGCGCCGGCCGCCGCAACCGCGCCGGTGAGCCAGGCTGCCCTCGACGCGGCCAAGCCACCGGCCACCGATTGGCGCCTGGTGGCCGGCATGGCCGCCGGGCTGGCGGGCGGCGTGCTGGTGGCGATGCTGGTGCTGCCAGGGCGGCAGGCCGCCCCGACGGCCGACCGGACGGCCGAGCCGGCCGCTGCGACGCTGGCCGGCGCTGCCGCGGCGTCCGGCGCAGGTGCAGGCGCGGGCGCGGGCGCGGGCGCGGGCGCGGGCGCGGGCGCGGACGCACTGCCCGCCGGCGTGATGGCCACGGCCGCGGCGGCCACCCGCCCCGCCACCGCGCCGGTCGCTGACGCCGCGGCGCTGGCCGCGGTGATCGCCGCCGGGGGCGAGTTCGACGAAGCCCGGGCCTGGCGCGCGCTGGCCGAGCTGTGGGGCCGCACGCTGCCGGCCGGCGAGCCTTGCGCCGTGGCGCCGACGCAGAGCCTGCGCTGCTACCGCAGCCGTGGCGGGCTGTCGTCGGTGCGGCAGCTGGCGCGTCCCGGCATCGTGAAGCTCACCGACGAGCAGGGCCGCAGCGCCCATGCCCTGCTGGTGGGGCTGGACGGTCCGCAGGCGCAACTGCGCATCGGCGAACGCGAGCTGGTGGTGCCGCTGGCGCAGCTGGCGGGCGTCTGGCGCGGCGAGTTCTCCACGCTGTGGCGTGCGCCACCCGCCTATCGCGAAGGTGACGCGGCCGAATCGAACGCGCGCCTGCTGCCCTGGCTGCAGGAGCGCCTGGGGGCTGCCGAACGGGCCGGCGCGGCCGGCGTTTCAGGCAGCGGCGCGCGCGAGCGCCTGCAGGCCTTCCAGCTCGGCCAGGGCCTGACGCCCGACGGCGTGCCCGGCCCGCTGACGCTGATGCACCTGAACCGCGCCAGCGGCATCGACGAGCCGCGGCTGGCCAGCGCCCGCTGACCGGCGGCGCCGGCGCGGCTCATCCGGCCAGGCTCATGTCCGCCAGGGCAGGGCCAGCGGCTCCTCGCCCGGCAGGTAGGTGGCCACCGGCGATGCGGCACACACCGCCATCATCTCGAGCGCTTCGGCGCCCTCGTTGACGATCTGGTGCCAGCCGCCGCCGGGCAGCGTCAGCACCTGGCTGGCGCCGAAGGGCAGGCGCTGGCCGTCGACCAGCAGCACGCCCTGGCCGGACAGGCACAGCACCAGCTCGTCGCAGTCGTGGCGGTGCGGCGGGGTGGCGTGGCCGGGGGCCAGGCGCTGGCGCCACAGGCTCAGCTGGCGCAGGCCTTCGGCCTCGCCGGCCCAGGTGGCATGGGCGACGCCGGGGATCGGCGTGTCGACCGGTGCGGGGGTGGGGTGGATGTACATGGGGGTTGCTCTCGTGCAGTGGCTTGCGGACATCGCGCTGCGCAGTGTGCGGGCCGGCCGCTGCGGTGAGAAGTGGCTGCAATGTCGCCACATTGACGCCACAATTTCCTCAATCGACAGCGACGGGCGGAGGCACGATGGCCGGCATGCAGCAGTTCATGGCGTTTGCGGAAACCGCCAAGCACGGCAGCTTCGCGGCCGCGGCGCGCGAGCTGGGCACCGGCGCGTCGACGCTGGCCAAGGCGGTGGCTCGGCTGGAAGCCAGCCTGGGCGTCAAGCTGTTCCATCGCACCACGCGCCAGGTGAGCCTGACGCCCGACGGCGAGCGCCTGTTCCAGCGCTGCCAGCGGGTGCTGGCCGAGATCGACGAGCTGCATGCCGATGCCGCCGGCGCGCGCGCCGCGCCCAGCGGCACCTTGCGGCTGAGCGTGCCGATCGCCTACGGCAAGCGGGTGATCGTGCCGCTGCTGGCGCCGCTGGTGCAGCAGCATGCCGCGCTGACGATCGACCTGCGCCTGGACGACGGTTATGTCGACCTGGTGAAGGAAGGCTTCGACCTGGCGGTGCGCGTGGGCCCGCTGCAGGACTCGGGCCTGGTGGCGCAGCGCTTCGACAGCCAGCAGCTGGTGCTGTGCGCGAGCCCGGCCCACCTGGCCGTGGCGGGCGTGCCGCGCAGCATCGAGGCGCTGAAGGCCCATGCGGCAGTGGCCTTCCGCCTGCCCAGCACCGGCCGCCTGCGCGCCTGGCAGCTGCGCAGCCGCGGCCAGGCCTTGCAGTGGACGCCACAGGCCCGCGTGCAGGTGAACGACGGCGAAGGCCTGGTCGCCGCGGTGCTGCAGGGCCTGGGCGTGGCGCAGGTGCCCGACTACATGGTCGAGGATGAATTGCGCGACGGCCGGCTGGTCGAGCTGCTGCCCGGCTGCCGGCCGGTGGCGATGCCGATCAGCGCCGTCTACCCCTCGGGCCGGCTGGTGCCGCCGCGGGTGCGGGCGGTGCTGGCGCTGTTGAAGACCTTGAAGCGCTAGCGCCCGAAAAGCGCGGCCATGGCACTCAGTGCAGGCCCAGCAGCGTGCGCGCCTCGGCCGGCGTGGCCACCGCGCGACCGGCTTGGCGGGCGCATTGCGCCAGCGCCTCGATCAGCACGCCGTTGCCCTTGGCGCGTTCGCCGCCGGGCAGGTAGAAGGTGTCTTCCAGGCCGGTGCGCAGCATGCCGCCGAGCTCGGCCGCGCGCTGGTGCACCGGCCAGATCTCGGCGCGGCCGATCAGCGTGGCCTGCCACACGCCGCCCTCGGCCATGTAGCGCGGCAGCAGTGCCAGCAGGTCGTTGTCGCAGGGCATGCCGGAGGCGACCCCCATGACAAAGTTGTAGTCCGGGACCCCCAGCTCGCTGCGCTCGCGCCCCCCGAGGGGGTTCGGTCCGCTTGGGGCGGCCCGGCGCGGACCGGGCACCCCCACCGTCCCGCGCGCCATGCCGTTCTTCAGGTACATGCCCACCGAGCGCACGATGCCGACATCGAAGCACTCGAACTCCGGGTGCGTGCCGCATTCGGCCATCACGTCCAGGTACTGCTGCACCTTGGCCACCGGGTTGTCGAACACCATCGGTGGCCACGCCCATTCGCCGTTATCCTTGAGCTTCAGGTAGTTCAGGCTGCCGGCGTTGCAGGCGGCGATCTCGGGCCGCACGCGGCGGATGCAGGCCAGCGGGCCGCTGACATCGGGGCCGACCGTGCCGGTGGTCAGGTTGATGATCACGCCGGGGCAGGCCTCGCGGATGGCGCCGATGACGACTTCAGCGACATCGGGGTCCCAGCTCGGCAGGTGGCCCATGCCGGGCTCCTGGCGCCGCAGGTGCACGTGCATCACCGAGGCCCCGGCGTTGAAGGCGTCGCGCGCCTCGGCCGCCATCTGTGCCGGGGTCACCGGCACGGGGTGCTGCTGCGGGTTGGTCAGCACGCCGGTCAGCGCGCAGGTCAGGATGGCCTTGTCCATCACGGCTCCTTCGGGGCGGGGTCCGCCAGTTCCAGTTCGATCAGCAGGGCGCCGGCATCGACGGCCTCGCGCAGTTGCACCTGCACCGTGGCGACGCGGCCGGCGGCGGCGGCGTGCTGCCACATCTCCATCTTCATCGCTTCGACGCAGACCAGCGCCTGGCCCTCGGCCACCGCATCGCCCGGCTGCACGGCGATCGCCGCCACCGTGCCGGCGACCGGGGCGCGCAGCAGGCGCGGGTCATGCTGCACCGCGGTGGCCGGGTACGGCGAGACCTCTTCGAACGCATGGCTCCAGGCCTCGTGCACCAGGCGCAGGCCGGCGGGCTGCAGCAGCACCAGGCGGCGGCGCTGCACGCCGCCGACCTGATAACGCAGGTCACGATCGTCCAGCTGCAGGCGCTCGAAGTGCCAGGGCTTGCCGTCCAGCGTGACGCGGACGCCCGCGCCCTCCGGCTGCACGCGCAGGCTGCGGCGCGCGTCGGCGCAGCGCAGCGTGAGGTTCCAGGCGCCGACGCTGGCAGGCCGGTGGCCCGCGCCGTCGCGCAGCGCCAGCAGCGCGGCGGCCAGCGCCCAGTCCTCGTCGCCCGGCTGCGGGCGTTGCAGCAGGGGCTCGCCACCGGCCGACCAGTCGTCGAGCAGGCCGGTGTGCATCTGCGCGCCGCGGAAGGCCGGGCTGTCCAGCAAATCGCGCAGGAAGCGGCCGTTGTTGACCGGGCCGACCAGCGGTGCATCGGCCAGCGCTGCGCGCAGCCGGCGGATCGCGTCGTCGCGGTCGCGGCCATGGGCGATCAGCTTGGCGACCATCGCGTCGTAGTACGGCGTGACGGTGCCGCCTTCAAGGATGCCGTCGTCGATGCGCAGACCGCCGAAGGCGGCCGAGCCCGGCCTGCGGCCCCGCAGCGCGGCCTCGGGCCGCCAGTGCAGCACCGGCCCGGTCTGCGGCACGAAGCCGGCGTAGGGGTCTTCGGCGTACAGCCGCAGCTCGATGGCATGGCCTTGCAACGGGACTTCGTGCTGCTGCAGCGGCAGCGGCTCGCCCGCGGCAATGCGCAGCTGCCACTCCACCAGGTCGAGCCCGGTCACGCACTCGGTCACCGGATGCTCGACCTGCAGCCGCGTGTTCATCTCGAGGAAGTAGTGCTGCAGCTGTGCATCGACGATGAATTCCACCGTGCCCGCGCCGCGGTAGCCCACCGCCAGCGCCGCGGCCACCGCGTCGGCGCCCAGGCGCGCGCGCATCGCGGCATCGACCACCGGCGACGGCGCTTCTTCGATCACCTTCTGGCGACGGCGTTGCGCGGTGCAGTCGCGTTCGCCCAGGTGGATGCAGCGGCCGTGGGCATCGGCGAACACCTGCACTTCGATGTGCCGGCCCTGCTCGATCAGGCGCTCGAGCATCAGCGTGCCGTCGCCGAAGGCGCTCAAGGCCTCGCGTCGCGCGCCGGCTAGCGCGGCCGGCAGCTCGGCTGCGTCGTGCACCAGGCGCATGCCGCGGCCGCCGCCGCCGGCCACCGCCTTCACCAGCAGCGGCAGGCCGAGGCGCTTGGCCTCGGCGATCAGGCTCGCGTCGTCCTGGCGCTCGCCCAGGTAGCCCGGCGCGCAGGGCACGCCGGCGTCGAGCATGCGGCGCTTGGCCAGCGCCTTGTCGCCCATCGCGGTGATCGCGGCCGGCGGCGGGCCGATGAACACCAGCCCGGCGTCCAGGCAGGCCTGCGCGAAGTCGG
The DNA here is from genome assembly GCA_964641795.1 of uncultured Bordetella sp. Classification (GTDB taxonomy): domain Bacteria; phylum Pseudomonadota; class Gammaproteobacteria; order Burkholderiales; family Burkholderiaceae_C; genus Pseudaquabacterium. The sequence continues at coordinate 8,660 of CAZXLI010000189.1, forward strand.
CCCGCTCGGACAGGAAGCCGTAGCCCGGGTGCACCGCATCGGCGCCGGTGCGGCGCGCGGCGTCGAGCAGCAGGTCGATGCGCAGGTAGCTGTCGGCCGCAGCGAGGCCACCCAGCGCCACCGCCTCGTCGGCCTGCCGCACATGCGGCGCCTGCGCGTCGGCATCGCTGTACACCGCCACGGTGGCGTAGCCCAGCGCGCGGGCCGTGCGCATCACGCGGCAGGCGATCTCGCCTCTGTTGGCGATCAGGATCTTGTGGAAGCTCATTGCGGGGCCCAGCTCGGGCTGCGCTTGTGCAGGAAGGCGGTGGTCCCTTCGATGCCTTCAGCGCCCTGCACCGCGTGCGAGAACACCGCGGCCGCTTCGTCGACCAGCGACGCGCCGGCGGTGAAGCGCGCCCGCGCCAGCAGCCGCTTGGTGGCCGCCACGGCGCCAGGCGCGCAGCGCAGGATGTCGTTGAGCACGCGGGCCAGTGCGGCGTCGAGCGCTTCGGCGCCGTGCACCTCGTGCACCAGGCGGATCGCCAGCGCCTCGCTGGCGCCGAGCCGCGCGCCGCAGACGGCCAGGCGCTTGGCCTCGCTGTAGCCCAGGCGCTCGACCAGGAAGGGCGCGATCTGCGCCGGCACCACGCCGAGCGAGGTCTCGGGCAGCCGGAACTGCACGCTGTCCGACGCGATGGCCACGTCCGACACGCAGGCCAGCCCGAAGCCGCCGCCCATCACCGTGCCTTCGAGCACCGTCACCAGCGCCAGCGGGGTGGCGGCGAAGGCGGCGCATAACATCCCAAAGGCACGGCTGACCTCGGCGATCGGGTCCTCGCCATCGGCCGCCAGGCGCGCGCGCGCGGCGGCCATGTCGCGGATGTCGCCGCCGGCGCAGAAGTGCCCGCCGGCGCCGCGCAGCACGATGGCGCGGGTCTGGCCGTCGCGTTCGGCCTCGGCCAGCGCGCTGCGCAGTTCCAGCACCATCTGCAGCGACATCGCGTTGCGCTGCTCGGGACGGTTGAGCGTCAGGTGCAGCAGGCCGCTGCTGCGCTCGACCCGCAACGTGGAGGGTTGCGCGGCCATGGTCAGTGTTGTCCTTTGGGCAGGGTGCCTTCGAGCTTGGCGATGATGCCCAGCATGACCTCGTCGGCGCCGCCGCCGATGGACACCAGGCGCTGGTCGCGCCAGGCGCGCGAGACCAGGTTGTCCATCGTGTAGCCCATGCCGCCCCAGAACTGCAGGCAGGCGTCCGTCACCTCGCGGCCCAGGCGCCCGCACTTGAGCTTGGCCATCGAGGCGAGCTTGGTCACGTCCTTGCCGCTGACGTACAGCGCCACCGCGCGGTAGGTCAGCGCGCGCAGCGCCTCGACCTCGGTGCGCAGCTCGGCCAGGCGGAAGTGCTGCACCTGGTTGTCCAGCAGCGGCTTGCCGAAGGCCTTGCGCTCGCGCGTGTAGGCGATGGTCAGGTCGATCACCTTGTCCAGCCCGCGCAGCGACGACGCGGCGCCGAACAGCCGCTCTTCCTGGAACTGCAGCATCTGGAACATGAAGCCCATGCCTTCCTGGCCGATCAGGTAGCGCTGCGGCACGCGCACGTTGTCGAAGAACAGCTGCGCGGTGTCCGACGAGTTCATGCCGATCTTGTGGATCTTCTGCTTCGTGATGCCCGGCGCGTCCATCGGCACGATGATCAGGCTCTTGTTCTTGTGCGGTCCGCCCTCGTCGCTGGTGTTGGCCAGCAGGCAGCACCAGTCGGCCTTCAGGCCGTTGGTGATCCACATCTTGCTGCCGTTGATGACGTAGTCGCCGCCCTGCTTGCGCGCGCTGGTCTTCACCGCGGCCACGTCCGAGCCGCCGCCGGGTTCGCTGACGCCGAGGCAGCCGACCAGGTCGCCGGCGATCGAGGGCGTGAGGAACTCGCGGCGCAGTTCGTCGGAGCCGAAGCGGGCCAGCGCGGGCGTGCACATGTCGGTGTGCACGCCGATGGCCATGGGCACGCCGCCGCAATCGGCCGCGCCCAGGGCCTCGGCCATCACCATCGAGTAGCTGAAGTCCAGGCCCGCGCCGCCGAATTCCTCGGGGTACTTCAGCCCCAGCAGGCCCAGCTTGCCGAGCTTCTTGAAGACCTCGTGGCTGGGGAATTCCTCGGCCTTCTCCCAGGCGTCGATGTAGGGGTTCAGCTCCTGCTTGACGAAGCGGGTGACGGTGTCGTCGAGCTGGCGGTGTTGTTCGGTGAAGTTCATTTGCAGGTCTCCTGTGCTCTTTCCAGGCGAACACCGCAGAGCCGGCTTTGCCGGGCTGCTGGTGTCGCCCCTTGGGGGGAGGCGGCCGCAGGCCGAGTCGGGGCGGTCATAGTCGGGCGATGCCAAAGGTGTTCGGGTGCAAGGTCCGGCGCTGTGCCTCGGCGGCGAGCGTCAGGCCGAGCGCCAGCACGCGGCGTGTGTCGCGCGGGTCGATGATCCCGTCGTCCCACAGCCGCGCGGTGCCGTACAGCGCGGTGGATTCGGCGTCGAGCCGGCGCTTGAGCTGCTCGCTCATCGCCTTCAGCCCGGCCTCGGCCTGCTCGTCCAGCGCCATGCCGCCGCGTTGCAGCTTGGCGCGGTTGACGATGTCCATCACCATCGCCGCCTGGGCGCCGCCCATCACCGCGGTGCGGGCGGTGGGCCAGGCGAAGATGAAGCGCGGGTCGAAGCCGCGGCCGCACATGCCGTAGTTGCCGGCGCCGAAGCTGCCGCCCAGCACGATGGTGAACTTGGGCACGCGTGCGTTCGCCACGGCCTGGATCATCTTGCTGCCGTGCTTGATGGCGCCGGCGGCTTCGGCCGCCGAGCCGACCATGTAGCCGGTGGTGTTCTGCAGGAAGACCAGCGGCGTGCCGCTCTGGTCGCACAGCTGGATGAACTGCGCGGCCTTGGTCGAGCCGTTCGGCTGGATCGGGCCGTTGTTGCCGAGGATGCCGACCGCATGGCCTTCGATGCGCGCGTGGCCGCAGATCGTGTCGCCGGCATACGGTGCCTTGAATTCGAGGAAGGCCGAGTCGTCGACGATGCGCGCGATGACCTCGCGCACGTCGTAGGGCTGGCGCTCGTCGGCCGGCACCACGCCGAGCAGTTCTTCAGCAGGATAACGCGGTAAAGGGGCGGCCGCGGGCGGCGTGGCCTCGTCCCACGGCAGCGCGGCGAACAGCTCGCGGGCGATCGCGATCGCATGCGCATCGTCCTCGGCCAGGTATTCGCCCAGGCCGGTGGTGCGCGCATGCAGCTCGGCGCCGCCGAGCTGTTCCTCGCTGGCCTCCTCGCCGATCGCGGCCTTCACCAGCGGTGGGCCGGCGAGGTAGATGCTCGAGCGGTTGCGCACCAGCACCACGTAGTCCGACAGGCCCGGCAGGTAGGCGCCGCCGGCGGTGGAGGCGCCGTGCACCACCGCCACCTGCGGAATGCCGGCGGCCGACAGGCGCGCCTGGTTGGCGAAGCTGCGGCCGCCATCGACGAAGATCTCGGCCTGGTACAGCAGGTTCGCGCCGCCGGACTCCACCAGCGAGATCAGCGGCAGCTTGTTCTCCAGCGCCAGGGCCTGCGCGCGCAGCCCTTTCTTCAGCCCCATCGGCGCCACGGTGCCGCCCTTGACCGCGCTGTCGTTGGCGCTGATCAGCACGCGCTTGCCACTGACGACGCCGATGCCGACGATGGCCCCGCCGCCCATCACGCTTTTCTTGCCGTCGTCGTCGTGCATGCCCAGGCCCGCCAGCGTGGCGAGCTCGAGGAACTCGCTGCCGCGATCGATCAGCCGCGCCACGCGCTCGCGTGGCAGCAGCTGGCCGCGCGCCTCGAACTTGGCGCGCTTGCTTTCCGATTCGGCGACGACCAGTGCTTCGAGCGCACGCACCTCGGCCAGGCGCTCGTGCATGCGCCGTGCGTTGGCGGCGAAGGCGGCGGACTTCGGGTCCAGCTGTGAGACGAGGGCGGGCATGGGTTGGGTTAGGGAATGGCGAGGGTGATTAGGACCATGAGGGTGCAGGCTGCTCTTGGCCCGTTGCGTGCTGAGATCGGCGCGCCCGAGCGTCTTGGTCTGCGGGCGCAGCGGGCCGAGTCCGGCGGTCAGCCCGTTGGGCTGACTGCGCTGTGCTCCTCGTGCTGGGGGCGCGCGGTCTACTTTGCTCCGTCCGCTGCGCGGACTGCGCACGGATC
>CAZXLI010000190.1:0-12816 GCA_964641795.1 uncultured Bordetella sp.
CACCATCGCCGGGAAGGGCTTGGCGCCTGGGCCGCCCGGCCAGGCGGCGGCCAGCTCGGCGGCGGCTTCCAGGCCGCACTTGCCGGGCATGCGGATGTCGAAAAACAGCACGTCGGGCAGCAGCGCCAGGGATTGGACCACGGCCGAGGCGCCGTCGCCCACGCTGGCCACCACTTGCAACTGCGGCCAGGCCAGCGCCAGCTCGGCGCGCAGGCCGGCGGCCAGCAGCGGTTCGTCTTCGGCAATCAGCGCGGTGGGGTGGGTGGCGGTGTTCATGCGGGGCAATCTGATCAAGCCGGTGCAACCGGCAGGGGCAGGGTGATGGTGGCCAGCGTGCCGCCGCCGGGTGCGCTGTGCAACGCCAGGCTGGCGCGCTCGCCATAGGTGGTGTGCAGGCGCTGGCGCACCTGGGCCAGGCCGAAGCCGCTGTCGGGCGTGGGGGCGGGGGTGTCTTGCGGCATGCCCACGCCGCTGTCGCGCACCTGCAGCGTCAGCAGCGGGCCGTCGGCCTGGGCGCTGATGCGGATGTCGCCGCCCTCCACCTTGGGCTCCAGCCCGTGTTTGATGCTGTTCTCCACCACCGCTTGCAGCAGCAGGCCCGGCACCGGCAGGTCGCGCAGCGCCTCGGGCAGTGTGAAGCTGTAGCGCAGGCGCGGGCCCATGCGTATGGCCATCAGCGTCAGGTAGTCGTTCAGGCGCTCGAACTCGGCGGCCAGGCTGTGCGTGCTGGCGCGCGAGGCGCCCAGCGTGGCGCGGAGGTAGGCCACCAGGTGGTCCAGCATCTGCTGCGCGCGCTGCGGGTCGGTGGCGACCAGGATGCGCAGGTTGGCCAGCGTGTTGAACAGCATGTGCGGCTCGAGCTGCGATTCCAGCAGCTTCAGCTGGTTCTCCAGCGCCAGCCGGCGCGCGGCTTCCGCGGCGGCCATCTCGGCATGCAGGCGCTCCCGCGTCCAGAAGAAGTAGGTGGTCGTGACGGCCACCAGCAGCGTGATGACACCCGGCGTCACCGCCTTGAAGATGCTGGGCGACTGGAAGCCCAGCAGCGCGTCGACCAGCGTGGTGCCCAGTTGGTAGCCGGCCAGCGAGCCGATCACGATGGTCAGGCCCATCGAGCCCCAGCCCGGCCATTCGCCCTTGTGGGCGGCCCGGTCGCCGAGGAGCCTGGTCATCAGCCGCCGGCCGCCGTCGATGAACAACCAGATCAGGTTGCCGATGGTCATCGAGTACAGCAAGGTGACCCAGTAGGGGCTCTGGCGGTAGGACAGCAGCCAGAACGGCACCGAGATCGCCAGGCAGACGACCTGGTTGATCAGGCCACGGCGCAGGAAGCTGCGGCGCGGGCGGGGCGAAACGGGGGGCAGGGCCGGCAACATGGGATGGGGCGACATTCTCGTGCAGCCTGCAGGTGCCGGGCGCTTGCGTTGCCGTGGCCGCGGCTTCAGGCGCTCAGGCCGCGAGCGCGACAGCCCCCTTCGGCGCCTGGGCCAGGATGCGCCAGGCGCGGCTGGCGAAGAGGCCGGCCACCAGCCCGTACAGCAGGCTGGCGCCGAGCGCGAAGCCGGTGGCATGGGCCAGCGCCGGCTGCATCGCCAGCGAGGCGGCCACCACGTAGCGCAGCATGAACACGCCGATCAGCAGCACCATCGGGAGCCAGCTGCCGCCCACGGCGAAGCGGCCATCGGGCAGCGCCTGCGCGCGCAGCGGCAGCTTCAGCAGCGTGAACGCCGAGGCGCCGGCGGCCAGGCCGCACAGCCAAGCCAGCACCACGCCGGGCAGCACGCCGAAGGCGCTGCCGGCGCCGGCCAGCGACATCGTGGCCAGCACCAGCGGCAGCACCACCAACGCGCCGCGGCGCAGCACATGGTCGCGCGCCTGGCGCAAGCCCAGCGCGATCAGTCCGGCCAGCAGGCCCCAGACCCAGACGGGCGTGTGGCCGATGATCTGTTGGAGGGCGTAGGTCATGATGAGGCTCCCGGTGCGGCAGTGGTCGATGGCGTGATGCTCGGCGCCGGCCCTGCCCGGCGCGAGTGCCCGGCGACGAAACGACGGCAGCGGTCGCGAAGCGTCGCCGGCGGCCGATCAAAACGAGCGCGTGGCGGCCAGCAGCACGCTGCGGCGCGTGGGCAACTGGACCAGCAGCGCGGCGGCCGGGCCGCTGTTGACGCGCCAGGCGGCATTGAGCCGCCAGCGGTCGCCCTGCCATTGCAGCGCCGCGGTGACGGCGCGGCCGCGGTCGGCAGGCGTGATCAGTGCATCGAGCGACGCCGTCCAGTGCTCGGGCTGCCAGGCCAGGCGGATGAACAGGTTGTCCTGGCGCAGGCTTGGCGCATTGAACGGCGTGGCGTTCCAGGCCAGGTTGCCGGCGACGGCCTGGGCCGGCGCGGCCGCCGGCAGCGCCGCCAGAGCGGCATTGCGCTGCCCCCAGCGCGTCCATTCAGCGTCGGGCAGCGCGCTGCCATCGTGCCAATACTCGATCAGCACGCTCTGCTGCAGCGTGCCGGTCCAGTTGGCGCCCAGCAGCCACTGCGAGGCCGCGCCGCGCGTGGCCTGCTGCCAGGGGTTGCTGCGCTGCAGGCCGTCGCCGGCGCCCGGTGCGAGCTGCCAGCCGTCATGCCGCTGCAGCCAGCGGGCCGAGGCATGCAGCTCCAGCGCCTCGGTGGCGACCCAGGCGACGGCTGCGCCGAGGCTGTTGCCGGTGTGCGCACCGTGCCGCGCGAACGCGAAGGCATCCAGCGCGCCGAAGCGGCGGTAGCCGCGCAGCGCGAACGCGCTCTCGGCGGCGCCGCGGGTGGCGTCGGCGCTGCGCGGCCAGCGCTCGGGGTTGACCCACACCAGCGACAGCGCGTCCTCGCTGCCGAAGCGTTCCAGCTGCAGCAGCGGCCGGCCCTCGGGCGTCAGCGACAGCAAGGTGCGGCGGGTTTCCTGCTGCACCATGTCGTTGGGCCGGAAGCCGTAGCCGACGTCCCAGCCCACCACCTTCTTGCCGGCCGACAGCTGCCAGGCGCCGAGATCGGCCGAGCCGTAGAGCTCGTTGGCGCGCAGCGTGCTTCGCGCGGGCGCGCTGCCTGCGGTTTCCTCGTGCGCTGCGAGCAGGTCGGTGCTCAGCGACAGCGGCGTGTCGGCCATCTTCGCGCGCAGCGTGTGGCGCAGCTCGGCCTCGGTGCTGAAGCTGTCGGCCGCCGGCGCGGCGATGCCGGGCTGGCGCCGGTTGGCCGCGGCCAGCGGTCCTAGCGATGAAGATGAGCGGCCCGTCCAGTAGCCGCGCAACTCGATGTCGGGGCCGTTGGCATCGGGCGTGGTGGCTTCGGTGGCACGCGTGGCGGTGGGGGCCAGCAGGCTGGCGGCCACCAGATGGGATGCCATCGCGCAGGCGGCCGCCACGGCGCGCCCGTGCGGCCGTCGATCGGGGCGCGTCATGGCCTACTCAAGTGCCGGGTTGCGGGCCAGGAACATCGGGTTCAGCCAGGTTTCGGGCACCTGCTTGCCCTGGCGCGAGAGGTAGCGCACGCGGGTCTCCTTGTGCGTGCTGAGCTTGTCGATCAGCACCATCTCGGTCACCGTCGTCGGCGCGGCGGGTTTGTCGAACACGAAGCTGGCCAGCTTGGCCAGCTTGTCCGATTGCACATAGAGCTCGGCCTTCAGCGGTTCCTGCCGGGCCTTGCCGATCCACAGTTCGATGCGCTGGTACGACAGGCCCTTGCGCGCGGCCTGCAGGCTCAGGTGGATGCAGCTCTGCGCCTCGCACTTCTCCTCGCCGACCACCGTGCCGGTGTAGTCCTCGGCCCAGCTCATCGTCGCGATGTCGCCGGTGGAGGCGTCGCCCAGCAGTTTCTGCGTCGGCGTGATGCGCAGCGGCCGCTGGCTGCCGGGCAGCAGCAGCCAGAAATCGTCGCCGAGCATCAGCACCTTCTGGCCGGCCTCGGCCGGCGAGCGCATCAGCACCAGCGACTTGTGCTGCGCCTGCGCGAACACCGTGTAGCGGCGCTCCTTGTCCGGCGTGCCGTCGCGGTTGAGCACGCTGACCTGGGTCTCGACCTGCAGGTTGTCGGCGCCGGTGCGGTAGCGGTCGGCGGCCTTCAGCAGCGCGGTCACGTCGTCGCCGGCATGGGCCGTCAGCGCCGCGCCGGTCAGCGCCAGCAGCAGCATCGGTTTGATCATCATGGAATGTCCTTCACACGTGCGCCAGCGCTTCGACCACCGGCTTGTTGACGGTCTTGCGCGCCACCAGCGCCGAGGCCAGCGTGGCCAGCGCGAGCATCGCGACCAGCGTGCCGGCATACAGCGCCGGGTCGATGGCCACCTGCAGCGGATAGCCCACGCTGCGGCCGGGCGGCGGCGGCATCATCACCGGGAACACCAGCAGCGCGGTGGACACCGCCACCGAGACCAGCGTGCCGATCACCGCGCCGCTGCCGCCGAGCAGCAGCCCTTCGAGTGCAAAGCTGCGCACCAGCTGGCCGGGCAGGGTGCCCATCGCGCGCAGCGTGCCGATTTCACGCGTGCGCTCGATGATCGCCATCGCCATCGCGTTGGTGACGACGAAGACGACGATCACGCCGATGATCAGTCCTAACGCGCCAAAGATGCGGTTGTAGAGCTCCTTCACGCTGCGGTAGAAGGTGGCCTGGTCGAGCCAGGTCTGCACCGCGAGCTTCGGCATCAGCGCCTGCAGGCGGGCCTGCGCGGCGGGCGTCGATTCCATCCGGTCGAGGAACACGCCGAGCGTCGAGACGCGCTGCGTCACCAGCAGCTTCTGCGCGCTCTGCACATCGGTGTAGACCAGCCGCTTGTCGACATCGGGGATGCCGGTGGAGAACACGCCGACGACGGTGACGTCCACCGCGTTGAGCGCGCCCTCGGTGGTGCTGGCCAGCAGCGTGAGGCTGCTGCCCGGGCCGGCCTTCAGGCTGCGCGCCAGGCCTTCGCCGAGCATCACCGTGTTGTGCTCGCCGCTGGCCAGCACCTTGCCGGACTTGAGGGTGAGGAATGGGCCCTTCACCGCGAACTCGGCATCGGGGTCGATGCCGGCGGCCAGCATCACGGTGGACTTGTCGCCGTTGCTGATCAGGCCCGAGAACTCCACCCGCGGCAGCACCTGGCGCACCGCGTCGTCGGCCAGCAGTCTGGCCTTCAATGCATCGACATCGTCCAGCCCATGCTGCAGCGGCGTGTCCTCGTCGCGCTCGAACTGCGCCGGCTTGCCGACGATCAGGTGCCCGGTAGTGCGCGCCGAGGATTGCGCCAGCGCCTGGTAGGTGAACAGCGCGAAGCCGCCGGCCAGCAGGATGGCTGCGGTGCCGAGCGCGGCGATGGTCGCCGTCACCGCCGAGCGGCGGCGGTTGCGCAGCGTGTTGAGCCACGCGAATTTCAGCCACTTCATTGGATTCTCCCGTCGAGCAGCTGGATCGCGCGGTCGCAGCGGCCGAGCAGCCGCGCGTCGTGCGTCGCCACCAGGAAAGCCGCGCCGTGGCCGTGGCCCTGCTCGCGCATCAGGTCGAGCACCTGGTCGGCGGTGTGCGAATCGAGGCTGGCGGTGGGCTCGTCGGCGATCACCAGCGCCGGGCGCTTGACCAGCGCGCGGGCGATCGCCACGCGCTGGCGCTGGCCGCCGGAGAGCGCATCGGGCCGGTGCTGTGCGTGTTCGTGCAGGCCCACGGCTTCGAGCATCGCGCCCACGCGCTGGCGGCGCTCGGCCGCCGGCACGCCGGCCAGGAACAGCGGGTAGTCGACGTTTTCGGCCACCGTCATCACCGGCACCAGATTGAAGCTCTGGAACACGAAGCCGATGGCGTCGCGGCGCAGCAGCGTGGCGCTGGTGGTGTCCAGCTGCGTGACGTCCTGGCCGCGCAGCGCGATCTGGCCTGCGTCGGCGCTGTCGATCAGCCCGGCCAGGTTCAGGATCGTGCTCTTGCCGCTGCCGGAGGGGCCGGTCAGCGCGAGCATCTCGCCGGCCTGCAGCTGCAGGTCCACGCCTTGCAGCGCCGGCACCACGTGGGCGCCGAGCCGGTAGGTCTTGCGCACGCCGTCGAGGGCCAGCACCGGGCTGGGGGTGGGGCGGGTGGCCATCACAGCGCCTTCAGCTTGGCCTGCGCCGCGGCCGCCTGGGGTGCACCGCTGGCCGCGGCCTTCTGCAGCCACTGGCGGGCTTCGTCGGTGCGCTGCGCCTTCTGCGCCTCGAGCCCGGCGCGCAGCCACACGGCGGCCTTGAAGCCGACCGGCGCGGCCTCGAACAGCGGGCTCTTCAGCACCTCGTCGAGCAGCTTCGCGCCGCGATCGTGCCGGTTGAACATCGAGGGCAGCGCCAGGAAGGTGCCGGCGGCGACGAAACGCGTTTCCAGGCTGGCCGGCGTGCCGCGGTATAGCGGCGCGTCATGCGCCGGCGTGAGCTGGGCCAGCGCCTTGTCGATCAGCGCCAGGCCGTCTTCGGCGGCCCCCATCTTCTTCCACGGCAGCAGCGTGGTGCGGGCCTTCAGCGCGGTGGCGGCGCCGGCATAGGCGCGCAGCACCGGGTCCTGCGGCTCGGCCTGCGAGAGTTTGACCAACTGGTCTGCCGCGGCGTCCACCGCGCCGTCGTTGCCGTCGACGGCCTTGAGGAATTCGCCGGTCGCGGCATTGAACGCGCCCGGGTCGGCGGCTGCCTGGGCAGGCGATGCGAGCGTCGTGCCCAGCAGGGCTGCCGACAGCAGCAGGGTGGACAGCAGGCGTCGGGCGGGCGGGGCGGGGGTCTTGCGCATGGTGCGTGCTCTTCGGGGTGGAAGTGCACGCAGTCTCGGCAGCGGAGCGGTCTGGCGCCGCAGCGGCGCGACGAAATGCCGGCGGCCGTCGCGAAACGCGGCCGGCCCGGCGCGGGACGATCAGCTCAGATCAGCAGCGCCGCTTCCGGGGCCGCGCCGCGCAGGAAGATCAACGCGCCCTGCTCGCTGACGATCGGCATGTGCAGCACGTCCTGGCGGCCGAGGTGGAAGCCGCCCGCGCCGACCTCGAGCTCACCGATGCGCAGGCTGCCTTCGAGCACCACGCATTCCTCGTCCACCGGGTGGCGGTGCGGCGGCAGCATGGCGCCCGGCGCCAGCCGCACCAGGTAGGACATGATGCCCTCGTGCTCGTGCAGCACCTTCAGCGTCAGCCCGGGGCCGAAGGCTTGCCACTGGCCGTCGGCGGCGCGCACCGTCAGGTGCTGCGTGCGCTGTTCTTCGGCGATGTGGGCCAGCAGCTTGCGCTTGACGCGCGCGATGCTCAGGGCGTCGCCGGGCGCGCTGGCACTGACGCTGTGGTTCAGGATGTCGATGATGTCGGCGTCGAGCACCGCATCGGCATCGGGTGAATCGGCGGCGGAAGGAGCTGGATGGTCGGTCATGGCGTGGTGGTTCCGGACGTCATGCGGACATCAGGTGGCGCAGCTTCTGCTGGCCGCGCAGCAGCAGCGATTTCACGGTGCCCAGCGGCAGGCCGGTGACTTGCGCGGTGGCGGCATGCGAGAGCTCGCGGAAATAGGCCAGGCCCAGCACCCAGCGTTCCTGCGGCGACAAGGCTGCCAGCGCGTGGTACAGCCGGCTGCCGGCCTGCGCCAGTGCCAGCAGCTCGTCCGGCCCGGGCAGCTGCGAGGCCAGGCCGGCGAGGGTGAGTTCGTCGCTCTCGCCGCCGGCGGCGCTTTCGCTGGCCTCGTGCGCCTGCGCGCGGCGCAGGTCGATCGCGCGGCTGCGCACGCGGGTCAGCAGCCAGGTCACCGCGCTGCCGCGGCCGGCGTCGAAGCGCGGCGCTTCGCGCCAGCACTGGAAGTAGGTTTCGGCCAGCACGTCGTCGATATCGGCTTCGCGCAGCAGCCGCCGCGCCAGTGCCTGGGCGTAGCCGATCGTCGCGTCGTAGAAGCGTTCGAAGGCTTGCGCATCGCCTGCCGCGGCCTGGCTCAGCCAGCCCGCCAGACGCTGGTCGCGCTCGGCGCGAGCGCGCTCTTCGGCGTTGCCGGTGACCGGGTGGGCCGGCTCGGTACGGGCGGGTTGCATCAGGAACTGGCGGGCGGCCGGCGAGTACGACGGCGCGGATCTTGCCAGAGGCCGACGGGCGCGACCAGCCGCGGCTGCGGGGGCGGCAGGCGCCGCGGGCCAGGCCGTTCGGGCAATGGGCAAGGCGAGGGTCATCGTTGTCACTACGGCGGGCGAGGGCGCTTGGATTCGCAATCCCTCATGTCAGCAGGGTTGCTGTCATCGAGCGTCTTGCATCCAGCGGGGCCCGCCGGCCGTACACGCGGCAGGGCCCGGCCGTCGCCGGGTGGCCTGGATCACCGGAGCACCTGCCATGCCTGCCTTTGCCGAAGTCACCCACCGCGAATGGATCGCCGCGCCGCTGGCGACCGTGCGCGCGCAGTTCGCCGATCTCGACCACCACATTCACACCAACGTGCATCCGAAGCTGCGCTTCGAGATCCTGTCGCAGAGCCCCGGCCGTGCGCGCTATGTTCAGGTGGTGCGGTTGCTGGGCATTGCGCAGCGGGATGTGTTCGAGCGCGAGATCTACCCCGACGGCCGGATGGTCGACACCTCGGTCGAGGGCTTCAACCGCGGCGGCAGCCTGCAGTTCGACTTCACGCCCGACACGCAGCAGGGCCGCGCCGGCACGGCGGTGGACATCCGCATCCGCCTGCCGCTGCCGCCGGTGATCGGCCCGCTGCTGCGGCCCCTGCTCGAAGCACAGATCCGCAAGGAAGTGCGCGCCGCAGCGGGCGAGGACAAGTTCGATCTGGAGCAACGGGGCTACCCTGAGGCGAGGCTGTCCCGCGCCGCGTGAGTCGGGGCACCAACGCGCGGTCGCCCGAACTTTGCACTGCTTTACGTCAACGCAACCCCGGGGGGGCGGCGTTGCATCAGCATGCATGCCATGTCTGCTGATGCCCTGATTCCGTCCCGTTCCCAGCGCCGGTGGCTGCTGGCGCCCTTGCTCTGTGCCGCACTTACCGGCTGTGTGGTGGCGCCCGCTCATCGCCCGGTTTATTCGGCCGAAGGGCGCCGGGCCCCACCGCCGATGGTGGAAGAGGCGCCGATGTATTTCTACCCCGAGCGCGGTCAGCCCGAGGAGTCGCAGAGTCGCGACCGCTACGAGTGCTACCGCTGGGCTGCCCAGCAGACCAACACCGATCCCGGCATGACCCCGGTGCGCCAGGTGCGCGGCCCGACGATCATGCCGCCGGTACGCGATGGCGCTGACGTGGTGGCCGGTGCCGCGACCGGTGCGGTGCTCGGCGCTGCGGTGTCCTCGCCGCGCCACGCCGGCGAGAACGCCGTGATCGGCGCGATCTTCGGTACCGTGCTCGGTGCGATCGCCCAGGAGTCGCGCGCCCAGGCCATCGAGCAGGCCCAGGCCCGCCAGCGGCAGGCGGCGGCGGCCTCGCGCGTGCCGACCGACAATTTCCGGCGCGCGATGTCGGCCTGCATGCAGGGCCGCGGCTACCGCGTCGGCTGATGACGGCCCGCCGCGAAGGAGAACCCCCGATGCGCCGCCTTGCTTCGTTCGCCAGTGCCGTGCTGGCCGCTGCCACACTGGCCACCTTGTCACCCGGTTCGCAGGCTGCGCCTGGCGACGTCCGCGATGCCCCACCCGCCGGCGCGCCGCGCGCGGCCAACCCCGTCCCGCGCGAGGGCCGCGCGCCGGTGCCGGGCGGCACTTCGCGCCACGGCGAGCCGCCGCGCTGGTGGGACGGTGCGCATGGCCATGCCCACTACTACCCGACGCCCGGCTGGGCCGTGCGCACGCTGCCGCCGCGTTCGCACACGGTCGTGTGGGCAGGTGTCAACTACGGCTTCTACGACGGCGTGTGGTACGCGCCCGGCACCTATGGCTACACGGTGGTGCGGCCGCCTTACGGCATCGTCGTCAGCGATCTGCCGCTGTTTCGCACCATGGTCGTGGTCGGCGGGCTGACCTACCTGTACGCCAACGGCGTGTACTACCGCGAACGTGTCGAAGGCGGCTACGAAGTGGTGCCGACGCCGGTGGACGGCCGCCCGGCCCCGGCCACCGGGACCGCGAACGACAAGCTCTACGTCTACCCGCGTAACGGCCAAAGTGCTCAGCAGCAGTCGACCGACGAGTACGAGTGCCATCGCTGGGCTGCGTCGCAGACCGGTTTCGACCCGACCGCCGCCGCGGTGGGCCAGCCCAGCGGCGACGCTGCACGGCGCGGCGACTACCAGCGCGCCCGCACCGCCTGCCTGGAAGGCCGAGGCTACACGGTCCGTTGAGCCGCCATCACCGCACGCTACAGTGCGGTGATGGCACCCCCAAGCTCACTTCGTTCGTTGCCCCCCGGGGGGGCGCGTCAGCGCCTTCGGGCGGCCGGGCGCCGCTGACATGCGTTGTCCTGCCCCCCTGCGCGCCTGGCTGCCGGCGCTGCTGCTGACCGGTGTTGGTCTTCTCGCCGCGCGCCCGGCGCCGGCCCAGTTGGCGCCGTACTCGGAGGCGGTGGCCGCGCGCTTCCCGGCGCCCAAGCTCGATTACGAGGCCCCGGTGCTCGCCGAGGGCCGTGACGACTTCACGTCGAACGAAGAACTGGCCGCCGCGCTGGGCCGCCTGGCCAAGGCCGGCGGCAGCGGCGGCACCCGCATCGAGCGGCTCGAGCTCGGCCGTTCGCAGGAAGGTGTGCCGATCCAGGCACTGCATTTCAGCCGCGGGACCGGCCGGCCGCTGGTGCTGCTGATCGGCCAGCAGCATGGCGATGAGCCCGCCGGCGCCGAAGCCTTGCTGGTGATGGCCCGCGCGCTGGCCGGCGAGCCCTCGGCCGGGCGCTCGCTGGCCGCGGTGCTCGACCGGCTCGACGTGATCGTGCTGCCGCGTGCGAACCCCGATGGCGCGGCCTGGGGTCGGCGCGTCGCGGCCAATGGCTTCGACATCAACCGCGACCATCTGCTGCTGCGCACGCCCGAGGCGCGGGCGATTGCGAAGGTCGTGCGCGAGCATCGCCCGCTGGTGGTGGTGGATGCCCATGAGCACACGGTGGTCGGCCGCTACCGCGAGAAGTTCAACGCGGTGCAGCGCAACGACATGCTGCTGCAGTACGCGATGGCGGCCAACCTGCCGCCCGCGCTGGGCCGCGCCAGCGAGGACTGGTTCCGCCAGCCGCTGCTCGCCGCGCTGGCGGCCGAGGGGATGCGTACCGAGTGGTACTACACCAACTCGACCGCGCCGGAGAACCTGCGCCTGTCGATGGGCGGCGTGCAGCCGGACACGGGCCGCAACGTCAATGGCCTGCGGCATGCGGTGAGCCTGCTGCTGGAATCGCGCGGCGTCGGCATCGGCCGGCTGCACCTGGCGCGGCGCGTGCACTCGCACGTGGTCGCAATTCGCACCGTGTTGCAAGGGGCCGCCGAGCATGCCGCCGAGCTGCAGGCGCTGCAACGCGCGGCCGACGCCGAGGTGGCGGCCACCGCCTGCCGCGGCACTGCGGTGGTGGCCGCGACGACCACGCCGACCCGGCGCGAGCTGCTGATGCTCGATCCCGAAACCGGCGCCGACAAGCCGTTGCAGGTGGACTGGGATTCGGCGCTGCAGCTGCGCACGCAGCTCGAACGCCCGCGCCCCTGCGGCTACTGGCTGGCTGCCGGCGAGACGGCTGCCGTGTCCGCGCTGCGCGCGCTGGGCCTGACCGTGCACACGCTGGACAAGCCACTGCCGCTGCAGGCCGAAGCCTGGCTGGAACAGGCGCGCGGCGAGATCGCCCGGCCCGACGTGCGCGGCACCGCGGCCGATGGCAACCAGACCATCCTGCGCGTGCAGGCCCGGCTCGCGCCGGTGCAGGAACTGCGTGCCGAGCCCGGCAGCCACTACCTGCCGCTGGACCAGCCGCTGGCCAACCTGGCCATCGCCGCATTGGAGCCGGACACGCAGAACAGCTACTTCGCGAACCGCGTGCTGACCCGGCTCGATGCGGCGATGCGGGTGATGGTGCGGCCCGAAGGCTTCTGAGGCTTCTTGCCGGTCGGCCGCACCAAATGTACGTTAGCGCCGACCGCCGCCGAGCAGCGAGCCCAGCACGCCGCGGATGATTTCCTTGCCGACGCTGGAGCCGATCGAGCGCATCGCCGATCGGGCCGCGGCCTCGGCCAGGCCCTCGTGGTGGCCGCCGCGTGGGCCGGTGCGGCCGAACAGCACGCTCTTCAGGTCGTCGACCATGCCGCCGCCGGCCGGCGCCGGCGCTTGCGCTGTCGTCGGGAAGCTGGGCGGGGGCGGTGCCATGCTGCCCCCGGGTGCCGGCTGTTGCCGGGCCGGTGCCTGCGGCTGCGGCGTCGGTGCCGGTTGCGGCGCCGTCGTCGCGGCGCGGCCTTTCAGCTTCTCGTAGGCCGATTCGCGGTCGACCACCTTCTCGTACACGCCGGCCACCAGCGAGCTGGCGCGCAAGGCCTGGCGCTGCTCGGGCGTGATCGGCCCGATCTGGCTGCCCGGCGGCAGCACGAACACGCGTTCCGTCACGCTGGGCCGGCCCTTGGCGTCGAGGAAGCTGATCAAGGCCTCGCCGACCGCCAGCTCGGTGATGACCGAGGCCATGTCGCCGATGGCGGGGTTCTGGCGCATCGTCTCGGCGGCGGACTTCACCGCCTTCTGGTCGCGCGGCGTGAAGGCGCGCAGCGCATGCTGCACGCGGTTGCCCAGCTGGGCGAGCACGGTGTCGGGCACGTCCAGCGGGTTCTGCGTCACGAAGTAGACGCCCACGCCCTTGGAGCGCACCAGGCGCACGACCAGTTCGATGCGTTCGACCAAGGCATCAGGCGCATCCTTGAACAACAGGTGGGCCTCGTCGAAGAAGAACACCAGCTTGGGTTTGTCGAG
>CAZXLI010000191.1:0-12764 GCA_964641795.1 uncultured Bordetella sp.
CCGCGATTCCGATGCCATGGTGCGCTCGGTGCAGGCCGGCCGCCGCGTGCAGCTGAACGATGTGGGGCTGTTTTCCGACGGCACCGCGGTGAAGCTGGTCGGCGAAGAGACCTTCCGCCTGACGCGCAAGCTGGTGGACGACTACGTGGTGGTCGACACCGACGAGGTCTGCGCGGCGATCAAGGACGTCTTCCAGGACACCCGCAGCATTCTCGAGCCCGCCGGCGCCCTGGGTGTCGCGGCCATCAAGCAGTACACCGCCGCGCACAAGTGCAAGGGACAGACGCTGATCGCGATCACCTGCGGCGCCAACATGAACTTCGACCGGCTGCGCTTCGTCGCCGAGCGAGCCGAGTTCGGCGAACAGCGCGAGGCGTTGTTCGCGGTCACGATCCCCGAGGAGCGCGGGTCGTTCAAGCGCTTCTGCGAACTGATCGGTCCGCGGGCGGTGACGGAATTCAACTACCGCATCTCGGACGCCAACGAGGCCCATGTCTTCGTCGGCATCGCCATCGGCCGGCGCGACGAGGCCGACAAGATCGAACGCAACTTCCAGCGCCACGGCTTCGCCACCGTCAACCTGACCGACGACGAGCTGGCCAAGGAGCATGTGCGGCACATGGTCGGTGGCCGCTCCGATCTTGCGCTAGACGAACGCTTGTTCCGCTTCATCTTCCCCGAGCGCCCGGGAGCGCTGATGCGCTTTCTGTCGTCGCTGCACCCGGGCTGGAACATCAGCCTGTTCCACTACCGCAACCAGGGCGCGGACTACGGCCGCATCCTGGTCGGCATCCAGGTGCCGCGCAGCGATGCCAAGGCCTTCGCGGCCTTCCTCGATGCACTGGCCTACCCCTGCACGGAGGAAACCGACAACCCGGTGTATCGCCTGTTCCTGCGCTGACCTCGATCTCCTTACACTTTGGCCATGTCGCTGAACCGCTCGCTGATCTCGCCGACCTCGAGCCCGCTGCTCGAGCGGGCGCTGGCCGAGAAGCTGGCGCGCCGCTGCGAAGCCGTGGGCGGACTGGGCGAACTGGAGCCCGTGGCCGTGCGCCTGGGCCTGATGCAGAACACGCTCAAGCCGCGCTTTCGCGAGCCGCAGCTGGTGGTGTTTGCAGCCGACCACGGCCTGGCGGTCGACGGCATCGAACTGCCGCTGAAGCGCCAGTCGCACGAGCAGGTGCAGCAGTTGCTCACCGGCCAGCTGCCGGTGTCGGTGTTCGCGCGCATCCAGGGTCTGGAACTGTCGGTCATCGACTGCGGGCTGGCGGCCGAACTGCCACCGCACGAGCGGCTGATGCCGCGCAAGATTGCCCACGGCACCCGCAACACCCGCGTCGGCCACGCCATGGCGCTGGAGCAGGCCCATGCCGCCATCCGCGCGGGCATGGAGATCGGCGATGCGCTGCGCGGCAACATGGTGGCCTGTGCCGGCATTGGCGTGGGTTCGCACGAAGCGGCCGCGCTGGTGCTGTCGCGCCTGACGCAGAGCCCGGTGCGCGATCTGCTGGTCAGCGGCCCGCAGATGAACGCCGATGCGCTGGCCCACCTGCTGGCCATCGCCCAGGCGGCGCAGAGCCGCCATCGCGACGTGACCGATGCGGTCGAGGTGCTGGCCGCTTTCGGCGGCTTCGAGACCGCGGTGATGGTCGGCGTGATGCTGGTGGCCGCGAGCAAGCGCCATCTGATCATGGTGGACGGCATGGCCGCCTGCGCGGCGCTGCTGGTGGCCTCGCGCATCGCATCGGCCGTCACCGACTACTGCGTGTTCTGCCGCAGCCACAGCCACCGCGGGCTGGACCAGGCGCTGAATCTGTTCAACGCCACCGCGCTGCTCGAATTGGGACTGGACAGCATCGATGGCACCGGCGCCTGCCTGTCCTGGCCCCTGGTTCGCAGTGCCTCCGCGCTGCTGACCGAAGTGGCCGATGGCGAAGACCCCGGCCCTTCGCAGCCGACGCCGATGCCGGCAGAGGAATCGGTGCTCGACGACGGCGCGGAGGCCCTGCCCCCGGGCTGATCAGCGCGACGCCGGCAGGTCGTTCGACGGCTGCAGCGGTGCCGCCGGCGTCACGCCGAACGGTGCCGGTTGCGCGGCCTGGACCGGCACGCCGGCCTGCGGCAAAGAGGGATTGTTCGATGGGGCGGGTACTG
Source organism: uncultured Bordetella sp. (assembly GCA_964641795.1). Taxonomy (GTDB): domain Bacteria; phylum Pseudomonadota; class Gammaproteobacteria; order Burkholderiales; family Burkholderiaceae_C; genus Pseudaquabacterium. The sequence continues at coordinate 2,155 of CAZXLI010000191.1, forward strand.
CGGGGCGCAACGGCGGCATGCCGGGCGCGCGCAGCGCACCGGGTTGCTGGGTGGCCATCGAAGGCGCAGGGATCACCGGAATCGTCGGCGTCGGCGTCGGCGCCGTTCCGCCCTCGCCGACCGCGGGCGGCAGCGTCCCGCGCGCAGCCTCGGCCAGCGGCGGCAGCTCCAGCGTCACCACCGGCGCGCCATCGCCCGCACTCAGCTCCACGCGGCGATGCGTAATCGAACGCAACACCATGTTGCCGTCGACACGCTCACCGATCGCGATGGCGCGGGCAGTCTTGCCGTCCACCGAGATCAGCGCCAGGCCCTTGTGCTGGCCGGCCGCGGGGGCCACGACGCCCAGCAGCTTGAAGCGGTTGTCGACCACCGGCTCGGGGGCCGCAGCCTGCACCGGCGGCGGCGGCGCGCCGAACAGCCGCGTCAGATCGCCGCCCTGCGGCAGCGGCTGTGTCGCGAGGACCGCATGCGGCGGCAAGGGTGCGGGTCGGACCAGCAGGCGCAGGCCCCAGAAGGTCGCGCTGAGGGCGACGGCAGCCCAGATCACGAACGACAGCAGGCGCGATGTCATCGGTTGATTATCATGCACGGCTCATTCATCTCCTGCCCGCCCATGCTCCTGCCGACTGCCCCGCTTCCCCGATCCGCCGGCCGGGCGGCGCGCCGCGGCTTCACGCTGATCGAACTGCTCGTGGTGCTGGTGATCATCGGCGTGCTCGCGGCGCTGATCGTGCCCAACCTGCTGGACCGGACCGACGATGCGCGCGCCACGGCCGCGCGGACGGATGTGAACAACCTGATGCAGGCACTCAAGCTCTACAAGCTGGACAACCAGCGCTACCCGACCAGCGAGCAAGGCCTGCAGGCGCTGGTCGCCAAGCCCACCACGGGGGCCATTCCGCCCAACTGGCGGCCCTACCTCGAGAAGCTGCCGAACGATCCCTGGGGCCAGCCGTACCAGTACCTCAACCCCGGCGTGAAGGGCGAGATCGATGTGTTCAGTTTCGGCGCCGACGGCCAGGCCGGTGGCGAAGGCAAGAACGCCGACATCGGCTCCTGGCAATAGAGCCAGGACCACCGCGCGACACGGCTTCACGCTGGTGGAGCTGCTGGTGGTGCTGGCGCTGATCGCCCTCTCGGTCGGCCTGATCAGCCTGGCGCTGCGCGATCCTTCGGAGTCCCGCCTGGAACAGGAAGGCACCCGTCTGGCGGCCCTGCTCGAGGCGGGCCGGGCCGAGGCCCGCGCACTTGGGCTGCCGGTGCGCTTCGAGCTGGGCAGCACGGTGCCGGGCGAGGCCTTCCGCTTCGTCGGCCTGCCGCCGCAGCTGAAGCTGCCGCAGCGCTGGCTCAACGAGGAGCTGCAGGCCGAAATCATCGGCGCACGTGCGCTGCAGCTGGGACCCGAGCCCATCATCGGCCCGCAGCGCATCGCGCTGCACCTGGGCCAGCGCCAGCTGCTGCTGGCCACCGACGGCCTGGGACCATTCGTTCCCGTGACCGCCGAGGGAACTGCCGCACCATGAGGCGCAGCGCCGGCGCGGCAGGCTTCACGCTGGTCGAGGTGCTGGTGGCACTGGCCATCGTCGCGATCGCGCTGGGCGCCGGGCTGAAGGCGGCAGGCGCCCTGACCCACAACGCGCAGCGCCTGTCCGACGTCACCGCGGCGCAATGGTGTGCCGACAACATGCTGACCAACCTTCGCCTGTCGCGCCAGTTCCCGGGCGGCGACAGCGATTTCCAGTGCGACGAGCTCGGCCGCGAGTACCGTGGGCAGATCCGTTCCTCGCGCACCGAGAACCCGAACTTTCGCCGGATCGATGCGGTGGTGATGGACGGCAGCGACCAGGTGCTGGTCACGATCTCCACCGTGATGGGACGCTATTGATGTCCGCGCCGCTGCGCCGGGTCCCTGGGTTCACGCTGGTCGAAGTGCTGGTGGCCCTGCTCATCATGTCCGTCATTGCCGTGCTGGGCTGGCGCGGCATCGACAGCATGGCGCGCTCGCGCGAAGTCGCGCAGGCGTCGTCCGAACGCACGCTGCGGCTGGCCACCGTGGTCGCGCAGTTCGAGCAGGATCTCCAGGCCGTGGTTGACACGGCCACGGTACCAGGCCTCGCCTTCGACGGTGCCTCGTTGCGCATGACGCGGCGCGCGAACGGCGGCCTGCAGGTGGTGGTGTGGTCGCTGCGCGAAGGCGTGTGGCGGCGCTGGGCCGGCGCGCCGGCGACGCGGGTTGCCGCGCTGCAGGAGTCGTGGTTGCAGAGCCAGCAGCTGGTGGGCAGCGAACCCTTGCAGATCCCGCTGCTCGAAGGTGCCGCCGGCTGGCAGATCTACTTCTTCCGCGACGGCGCCTGGACCAATGCACAGTCCACCGGCGACCTGGCGGCAGGCACGTCCGCAACAGGGGCCACCGCTCCCGGCACGCCGGCGCAGCGCGAGCGCCTGCCGCTAGGCGTACGCCTGGTGATCGAGCTGCCCGAGGGCAAGCTGACGCGTGATGTCGCGCTGGGGCCGCAGGCACTGTGAGCGCACGAGTTCCTATCATTCAAAAGGCGCGTCCTCGGCGGCAGCAGCGCGGCGCTGCGCTGCTGCTGGCCATGCTGCTGCTGACGCTGGTGGCCACGCTGGCCGCCGGCATGGTGTGGCAGCAGTGGCGCTCGGTCGAGGTCGAGACCGCCGAGCGCGGCCGGGCGCAGATCGTCTGGGTGATGAATGGCGCGCTCGACTGGGCGCGGCTGATCCTGCGCGAGGATGCCAACAACACCCGGATCCGCGGCATCCCGACCAACCTGCACGAGCCCTGGGCCACGCCGCTGGCCGAGGCGCGGCTGTCCACCTTCCTGTCGTCCGACCGCGAGGCCGGTGCCGACAGCGGCCCCGAGGCCTTCCTCGGCGGGGCGATCGCCGATGCGCAGGCCCGGTACAACCTGCGCAACATCGCGGCCGACGGCAAGGTCAGCGAGGACGAACTCGCGCTGCTCAAGCGCATCTGCCAGATCGCCGGGCTCTCCGACGACACCGCGCAGTTGCTGGCCGACGGCCTGCTGGCCTCGCAGATGGGCACCGACCTCAACGCGCCGCTGGCGCCGATGCGTGTCGACGACCTGGTGTGGCTGGGCCTGCCCCCGGACGCGGTGGAGCGCCTGCGGCCGCTGGTCACCCTCCTGCCGGTGGCGCCGACGAAGGTGAACCTGAACACGGCCTCGCGCGAGGTGCTGGCCGCGGTGATCAAGGGCATCGACCTCGGCACCGCCGAGAAGCTGGTGCAGGCGCGCGACCGCACGCCGTTCAAGACCTGGCAGGACGCGAAGCCGCTGATGCCCGGCGGTGTAGAGCTCACCGATGCGGATGTCGGCACGACGTCGGATTTCTTCGAGGTGCGCGGGCGCATGCGGCTGGACGACCGGGTGCTCGAGGAAGTCTCGCTGGTGCAGCGACGGCAGCTGGAAGTCTTCGCGGTGCAGCGCCAGCGGGTCAACAGCGTGCTGCCGCAATCGCCCTGATGCAGCGCGCCCGTGCATCGTTCGCCGGTGTCTGGCACAGCCTTTGCCACAATGCGGGCCGCCGCGACGCGCGCCGGACCTGTGTCCGCGTTGAGCGGACACGCACATCCTTCTTCACGCGAACTGAGCTAGCCTGACCCCTCCTCCATGTCGATGCTCGTGATCCAGCTGCCGGCCCGAAGCCGTGGCGGTGCCGTTGCGCCGCAGGCCGCGGCCGACTACAGCCATGTGCTGAGCGCCGACGGCCTGACCGCGGGCACGCAGGGCCGCGCGCCAGCCAGTGCGCTGCCGAAGGCCGACACCGTGGTCGCCGTGCTGCCGCCCACCGAGGTTGGCTGGCATCGCATCACCCTGCCGCGCGCGCCGGCCAACCGCCTGCGCGCAGCGCTGGTCGGCCTGCTCGAGGAGCAGTTGCTCGACGACGAGGACCAGGTGCACCTGGCGCTCGCGCCGCAGGCCCGCGCCGGCCAGCCGACCTGGGTGGCGGCCGTGCACCAGCCCTGGCTGGCGGGCCAGATCGCCGCGCTGGAACGGGGCGGCCTGGTGGTCGACCGCGTGGTGCCGGCGCTGTGGCCCGATGCCGAGGCGCGGGGCCACTTCTTCGGCGCCGCCGACGACGATGCCAACACCGGTGGCGACCCGGCCGAGCCCTGGCTCGCGCTGGCCGACGAAGACGGCGTCACCACTTTGCGCCTGGGGGGCGGCCTGGCGCGCCGGCTGCAGCCCGCACTGAAGGAACGCAGCGTCGCCTGGCGCAGTGAACCGGCGGTGGCAGCGGCCGCCGAACGGTGGCTGGGCGCTCCAGTGGTGGTGCACGGCGAGGCCGAGGCCTTGCTCGCCGCCGCGCGATCGCCGTGGAACCTGCGCCAGTTCGCGCTGGTGTCGCACCACCGCGGGCTGCGCGCCCTGCGCGAGGTGGGCAAGAAGCTGATGAGCCCTGGCTGGCGTCCGATCCGCTGGGGCCTGGCCACGCTGGCCGTGCTGCAGCTGCTGGGCCTGAACCTCTGGGCCTGGCAGCAGCAGCGCACGCTGGCCGCACGCCAGCAGGCGATGACCGAGCTGTTGCGCAGCAGCCATCCGCAGGTGCGCTCGGTGCTCGACGCGCCGGCGCAGATGCAGCGCGAGACCGAGCTGTTGCGCGCAGCCGCCGGCCGCGCCGGCGATGCCGACCTCGAACCCCTGCTGGCGCTGGCCGCCCAGGCCTGGCCGCTGGGCCAGCCGCCGGCTCAGACGCTGCGCTTCGAAGGCGGCAAGCTGACCCTGCCGGCCACCGGCTGGGCCCCGCCGCAGATCGAGCAGTTCCGCAGCCGCGTGACGGCCGCCGGCGCCACGCTGGACAGCGCCGAAGGCCGGCTGACGCTCAGCCGTGGCACCGCCGCGCGCGGCAAGGGAGCGTGATGGACGCACCGACCAACCCACCGGCCGGCAGCAGCCCGCTGCAGCAGCGCCGCCAGGCCCTGGCCGCCGGCTGGGCCACGGCCTGGGCCGCGCGCAGTCCACGCGAGCGCTCGCTGGTGATCATCGCCGCCGTCGTGCTGGGCCTGTACCTGCTGTGGGCCGTGGCCGTGATGCCGGCCTGGCGCACGCTGCGCGCGGCACCCGCCAAGCTCGAACTGGCCGAAGGCCAGCTGCAGCAGATGCAGCGGCTGGCCACCGAGGTGCAGGAGCTGCGCGCCACGCCACCGCTGCCGCAGGCGCAGTCGCAGGCCGCGCTGACGGCCTCGGCCGCCCGCCTGGGCGACAAGGCACGGCTGACGCTGCAGGGCAGCCGTGCGACGCTGGCGATCAGCGGCCTGGCCGGCGACGAACTGGCCGCCTGGCTGGCCGAGGTGCGCGGCGGCGCGCGGGCCCGCGTGATCGAGGCCACGCTGAACCGCACGCCGCAAGGCCTGTATGCCGGCAGCGTGGTGCTGGCGGTCGGGGGCGGCTCGTGATCCGGCGCCTGTCGGCCGGCGTGCCAGGCGCCCGTGCGTGGCAACGCGCCCAGCATGCCACCCGGCGCTGGGCGCTGTGGGGTGCCGGCGCGGGCCTGCTGCTCGGACTGCTGCTCGCGGCGCCCGCCAGCTGGCTGGCGTCGATGGTGCAGCAGGCCACCGGCGAACGCCTGCTGCTGGCCGACGCACGCGGCAGCCTGTGGCAGGGCAATGCGCTGCTGGTGCTGGCCGGGGGTCCGGGCAGCCGCGACGCATCGGCCCTGCCCGGCCGCTTGTACTGGCGGCTGCGGCCCGATTGGCGCGGCCTGCGTGTGCGCCTCGAGCACCCCTGCTGCATCAACGGCAAGGTGATGCTGAAGCTGCAGCCCGCGTGGTCGGGCTACCGGCTCGAGCTGCCGGCCCAGAACCAGACCATCGGCCAATGGCCGGCGCGCTGGCTCAGCGGCCTGGGCACGCCGTGGAACACGCTGCAGCTGGGCGGCACGCTGCAACTCAGCAGCACCGGTTTCAGCGTCGAGCAGGTGGCGGGCCGCACGCGCATCGAAGGCGCGCTGGCGCTGCAGGTGCAAGGCCTGTCGTCGCGCCTGTCGCCGCTGGACACGCTGGGCAGCTACCGGCTGGCGATCGCCGCCGACCCGGCCGCCGGCAACACGGCCCAGCTGAAGCTGGACACGCTCGACGGCGCCTTGCGCCTCACCGGCACCGGGCAATGGAGCGGCTCGCACCTGCGCTTTCGCGGCCAGGCCGAGGCCGCCGCGGGCCAGGACTCGGCGCTTGCCAACCTGCTGAACCTCATTGGCCGGCGCCAGGGCGCGCTGGCCGTCATTTCGATTGGATGACCATGTTGCTGCGCCCTCCCACCCAACACCCGGCCCGCCGACCGGCCCGCACCGCCGTGCAGCTGGCCTGCCTGGCCGGCCTGATGCTCGCGACGCTGCCCACGGTGGCGCAGGCCCCTGGCACCGATGCGGGCGCACCGGCCCCGCGCAGCGGCAGCGCCAAGCTCAGGTCGAGCGCGCCGGTGACGCTGAACTTCGTCAATGCCGACATCGAAGGCGTGACCCGCGCGATGGCCGCGATGATGGACCAGGTGATCCTGGTCGACCCGCGCGTCAAGGGCAACATCACCGTCTACAGCGAGCAGCCTATTCCCGTGCGCGACGCCTGGTTCAACTACCTGGCCGCGCTGCGCGGCCTGGGCTTCGCGCTGGTGGACAACAACGGCCTGCTGAAGGTGGTGCCCGAGGCCGAGGCCAAGCTGCAGGCCGGCACGGTCTCGATCGGCCCGGTGCAGCAACGTGGCGACCAGGTCATCACGCAGGTGTTCCGCCTGAACCACGAGAACCCGAACAACCTGGTCGCGGTGCTGCGTCCGCTGATCAGCCCGAACAACACGATCAACGCCAACCCAGGCAACAGCTCGCTGGTGATCACCGACTACGCCGACAACCTGGCACGCATCGGGCGCATCATCGCGGCGCTGGACCAGCCGGCCTCGACCGAGATCGAGGTGGTGCCGCTGCAGCACGCGGTGGCCGGTGACCTGGCCGCGCTGGTGCAGAAGCTCGGCGAAAGCAGCGCCACCGCGGGTGTCGTGGTGCCCGGCGCCACGGCCGCCACCACGGTCATGGCCGATACGCGCAGCAACTCGCTGATCATCCGCGCCGCCAACCCCGCGCGGCTGGCCTCGATGCGCGCGCTGATCTCACGCCTGGACGTGCCCGGCGCGGACGGCCCGGCCGGCAGCATCCGCGTGGTGCACCTGAAGAATGCGGATGCGACCAAGCTCGCGACGCTGCTGCGGGCGGCCTTCGGCGGCGGTGGCAGCAGCAGTGGTGGCAGCAGTCCGAGCGGCCTGGCCAGCTCGGCCACCAGCGCCACGCCGCTGTCGCCCACGGCCGGCGCCACCAGCAGCACGCTCGGCGCCACCGGCGGCACCTCCACCGCTGCCACGTCGCCGGTCTCGGCCTCGGCCCAGCCGTCGACCGGTGGCTTCATCCAGGCCGATCCGGCCACCAATTCGCTGATCATCTCGGCACCCGAGCCGCTGTACCGACAGATGCGCCAGGTGATCGAGCAGCTCGACGGCCGCCGCGCGCAGGTGTTCGTCGAATCGATGATCGTCGAGATGGATGCGCAGAAGGCCGCTGACTTCGGCTTCCAATGGCAGGGCCTGCTCGGCCGCACGGGCGACAGCACCGGCCTGGCGCTGGGCACGAACTTCGGCAGCGGCAGCAACAACATCATCAACCTCGCCTCGGTCACCACCAGCAGCCTGCAGAACCTGAGCGTCGGCACCGCGGTCAACGGCCTGAACCTCGGGCTGATCCAGAAGATCAACGGCGTCTACACGCTGGCCGGGCTGGCGCGCTTCCTCGAAACCGTGTCGGGCACCAACATCCTGTCGACGCCGAACCTGGTGGCGCTGGACAACGAGGAAGCCAAGATCGTCGTCGGCGCCAACGTGCCCTTCGTGACCGGCAGCTTCACCAGCACCGGCTCCAGCAGCTCGACGGTGAACCCGTTCCAGACCATCGAACGCAAGGACGTGGGCCTGACGCTGCGCGTGAAACCGCAGATCGGCGAAGGCGGCGTGGTGCGCATGACGATCTACCAGGAAAACTCGGCCGTCGTTGCCAGCTCGGCCAACAATTCCAACGGCCCGTCGACCACCAAGAGCTCGATCGAGACCACCGTGGTGGTCGACGACGGCGCCATCATGGTGCTGGGCGGCCAGCTGAAGGACCAGTACGACGGCGCCGACAGCAAGGTGCCCGTGCTCGGCGACCTGCCGGTGGTGGGCAACCTGTTCCGCAGCGAGAACCGCACGCGCCGCAAGACCAACCTGCTGGTGTTCCTGCGGCCGGTGGTGCTGCGCGACCAGCAGGCCTCGTCCTCGCTGACCGTCGATCGCTACGAGCAGATCCGGGCCGTGCAGCAGAGCGTGCAGCCCGTGCCCAGCCGGGTGCTGCCGATCAACGAATCGGCGATCCTGCCGGCCCTGCCCCCAGGCACCCCGCCGACCACGCCGCCCGCGGCGGCCTCGGCGCCCCAACCCACGAAGTAAGCGGCCATGGCCAGCCGCCACCCCCTGCCCTACGGCTTCGCGAAGGCCCACACGCTGCTGCTGGAGGACGACGGCAGCCAGCGCGTGCTGTGGGCCGCCGAGACCACCTCGGCCAGTGCCATCAGCGAGGTGGTGCGCACGCACGACATCACCCGCTTCGAAGCCGAGAACGCCGCCACGCTGGCGCAGCGCATTGCCGCGGTCTATGCCGGCGGCGAATCCAGCGCCGCGGCGGTGGTCGGCGAGGTCGAGAGCGCGGTCGACCTGTCGCGCCTGCTGCAGGACCTGCCGGCGGTGGAAGACCTGCTCGAAGCGGCGAACGACGCGCCGATCATCCGCATGCTCAACGCGCTGCTGACCCAGGCGGCGAAGGACGCGGCCAGCGACATCCACATCGAGCCCTACGAGCGCAGTTCCTCGGTGCGCTTCCGCGTCGACGGCACGCTGCGCGAGGTGGTGCAGCCGAACAAGGCGCTGCACGCCGCGCTGATCTCGCGGCTGAAGATCATGGCCGAGCTCGACATCGCGGAGAAGCGCCTGCCGCAGGACGGCCGCATCTCGCTGCGCATTGGCGGCCGCGCGATCGACGTGCGTGTCTCGACCCTGCCCTCGGCGCACGGCGAACGCGCGGTGCTGCGCCTGCTGGACAAGACCGAATCGAAGTTCACGCTCGAAGCGCTGGGCATGAGCGGCGACGTGCTGTCCGCCTTCGACCACCTGGTGCACCAGCCGCACGGCATCGTGCTGGTCACCGGGCCCACCGGCTCGGGCAAGACGACCACGCTGTATGCCTCGCTCGGCCGCATCGACACCAGCACCACCAACATCCTGACGGTGGAGGACCCGGTCGAGTACGAACTGCCCGGCATCGGCCAGACCCAGGTCAACCCGAAGATCGACCTCACCTTCGCGAAGGCGCTGCGCGCCATCCTGCGGCAGGACCCGGACGTCATCATGATCGGCGAGATCCGCGATTTCGAGACTGCGCAGATCGCGATCCAGGCCTCGCTGACCGGCCACCTGGTGCTGGCCACGCTGCACACCAACGACGCGCCGAGCGCGGTGACGCGGCTGATCGACATGGGCGTCGAGCCCTTCCTGCTGTCGAGTTCGCTGCTGGGCGTGCAGGCCCAGCGCCTGGTGCGCAAGCTCTGCCCGGTGTGCCGCCGGCAGGACGGCGAAGGCCGCTGGCACCCGGTGGGCTGCCCCGAATGCAGCATGAGCGGCTACAAGGGCCGCACCGGCGTCTACGAGCTGATGGTGGCCACCGACGCGGTGCGCACGCTGATCCACAACCGCGCGGCCGAGAGCGAGCTGTTCGACACCGCGCGCGCCGAGGGCTTCCGCCCGATGCGCGAAGACGGCGAACGCCTGGTCGCCGAGGGCATCACCTCGCTGGAGGAAGTCCTGCGGGTCACACGGGACTAACCGGTTAAAGACGCGTCATGCCCGCCTACAAGTACGACGCGCTCGACGCCGCCGGCAAGTCCCGCGGCGGCCTGGTCGAGGCCGAGAACGCCAAGGCCGCGCGCGCGCAGCTGCGCGGCCAGGGCCTGGTGCCGCTGGCGGTGGAGCCGGTGTCCGCCGCGGCAGGCGGTGGCCCTGCGGGCGGCGGCTTCAGCCTCAGCCGCCGCGTGTTCAGCAGCACCACGCTGGCGGTGTGGACGCGGCAGCTCGCCGGCCTGGTGGGCGCGGGTCTGCCGCTCGAACGCGCGCTGACCGCCTTGTCCGACGAAGCCGACGACCCGCGCCAGCGCGAGCTGGTGGCGCACCTGCGCGCCGAGGTCAATGCCGGCTCGCCGTTTGCCCGCGCGCTGGGCACCACGCCGCGCGAGTTCGACGATGTCTACCGCGCAGTGGTGGCCGCCGGCGAGCAGAGCGGCGCCCTGGGCGCGGTGCTCGAACGCCTGGCCGACGACCTGGAAGAGCGGCAGGCGCTGCGCGGCAAGCTGATCGGCGCGGCGCTGTACCCGTTGATCGTCTCGCTGATCGCGGTGGTGATCGTGATCTTCCTGGTCAGCTACGTGGTGCCGCAGGTGGCCAGCGTGTTCGGCAGCAGCAAGCGTGCGCTGCCGACCATCACGGTGGTGATGCTGGCCATCA
>CAZXLI010000192.1:0-12740 GCA_964641795.1 uncultured Bordetella sp.
CTCGCCGATGCGCCCGCCGCCCACCGCGTTGACGAACACATCCTGGTCCATGCAGGCGATGCCGGCATGGCGGTGCAGCACCGCCAGCAGCATCGCCAGGCGGTCGCGATCGAGCCCCACCGAAAGGCGCCGCGGCGCCACGCCGCCGGAATCCACCAGCGCCTGGATCTCCACCAGCAGCGGCCGCGTGCCTTCGAGCGTGACCAGCACGCACGAGCCCGGTACCGGCGCGCCGTGCGTCGACAGGAAGATCGCGCTCGGGTTGCTCACGCCCTTCAGGCCGCGCTCGGTCATCGCGAACACGCCGATCTCGTTGACGGCGCCGAAGCGGTTCTTGATCGCCCGCACCAGGCGGTAGCTCGAATGCGTGTCGCCTTCGAAGTACAGCACCGTGTCGACGATGTGCTCCAGCACGCGCGGCCCGGCCAGCGCGCCTTCCTTCGTGACGTGGCCGACCAGCACGATCGCGCAGCCGCTGGCCTTGGCCGTGCGGGTGAGCTGCGCCGCGCACTCGCGCACCTGCGCCACCGAGCCGGGGGCGCTGCTCAACTGGTCGGAGTACAGCGTCTGGATCGAGTCGATCACGCAGAAGGCCGGCTTCTCGGCGGCCAGCGCGGCCTGGATCTTCTCGAGCTGGATCTCGGCCAGCACGCGCAGCCGGCTGCCGGCCAGCCCGAGCCGGCGCGCGCGCAGCGCGACCTGCGCGCCGGACTCCTCGCCGGTGACGTAGAGCACCTGGATCTGCTCGCTCAGCGTCTCGGCCGCCTGCAGCAGCAGGGTGGACTTGCCGATGCCGGGGTCGCCGCCGATCAGCACCACGCCGCCCTCGACGATGCCGCCGCCCAGCACGCGGTCGAGCTCGGGCTGGCCGGTGGGCGTGCGGTCGACCTCGGCGGCCTCGATCTCGGACAAGGTGGCCACCGGCTGCGCGGCGGCCAGCGACTGGTAGCGGTTGCGGCCGGCGCCGGCCGCTTCGACGATGGTTTCTTCCAGCGTGTTCCATTCGCTGCAGTGCGGGCAGCGGCCCAGCCATTTCGGGCTGGTACCGCCGCAGGCGGAACAGGTGTACTGGGTCTTGGGCTTGGGGCTCACCCGCCGCACTGTAGCCGGCAGCCCGCCAGGCTCATCAGATTGGTGTGAAGTTGCCGTGGAAGCCCAGCGGCAGTGCGTAGGGCAGCGCCGCCTGCGCGATCGGCCCGTCTGCCACCGCCCGCGCGTCGAGCACGTTGACCAGCGTCTGCTGGCGCTTCGCGTCGAAGCTGGTGCCGACGAGCCAGGCATCGCGCTCCTCGCGGCCACCGGGCTTGGGCACGACGATGTGCTCCTCGACCACCATGTCGACACCGTAGTCGTAGCGCTCGACGCGGCCCGATTCGAAGTCGCGCCATTCGATGCCGTGGAACAGCGCGCCCTTGCCGGCCGGTTGTGGCTGCCACTCCGCGGCGCTGACGGCAAAGCGCGCGGCCAGGCCGGTGCGACGCGGGTCGATGCGCGGGAACTCCACCGCGTCGTCGAAGCCTTGCACCTGTGCCCGGCCGCTGGCCATGTCCAGCACCGCCAGCTGCGTGCTCGACACGCGCTTCGGCCCCGGCCGGCCGGCCACCACCGCCACCGCGCCCTGCACCAGCGAACGGTGGTCGCTGGCGCCGACGTAGCTGAGCACGATGCGGCCGTCGCCGCGCTCGTAGGCATTGCCGACATGGAACACCATCTGCGCCGGCAGCTCGAAGATCCGACGCTGGCTGATGTCGTGCTTGTCCAGCACCAGGATGCGCAGCGGCTGCGTGCGCTCGAAGTCGTAGGCGGCTTCGGGCGACGCGCCGGCGGCGATGCGATCGAAGTGCAGCTTCACCGGCGGCAGCGGGATCACCAGGTACTGCGGCGTGATCGCCATGTCGTGCACCATGCCGCCGGGGTATGGCGACTCGCCGACCTGCGCCTTCACCAGCCGGCCCTGCGGATCGACATGCCAGGCGACGATCTTCGCGCCGAAGGTGCCGATGTTCCACAGGTGGCCACTGGCATCGACCTTCGGGTGCGCCGAGAACGGCACCTGCTGCAGCCCCTCGCCCCAGGTGATGGGCCCGCGCGTGGCCAGGCCGTCCGGGTCCAGCGCGTAGGCCGAGCCGCCTTCCCACATCGCCAGCACCCGGCCCGCGTGCTCCAACGCGTTGGTGTTCGCGGTGTTCAGCGAATCCGGCCCCTGCACCGGCGCGTCGCTCTGGATGCCGGTGCCGAAGGCGCTGTAGAGGAACTTGCCGGCCTGCTGCTCGGCGCGCAGCTTGGCGGTGCGCACCAGCCGGCCGACATGGCGCACCGCGCTGCCGCTGAAGCTGAACTGCTGCACCATGCCGTCGCCGTCGAACCAGTGGTGGTAGCGCCGGCCCTGGCGCTCGAACAGCGCCGGGCCGTTGCGGTAGAAGCGGCCGCGTAATTCAGGCGGTAGGCGTCCGCTGATCGCAAGCGATTCGCAGCGCAGGTCGCCGCCGGCATCGTCGACGCCCTTGAACGGGCGCAGCCAGGGCTTGTCGGCCACCGAGCGGTCGAAGGCCTCGGCCTCGCTGATCGCCGCGTCGGCGGCGCGGGCCGGCGTGACCAGTGCGGCGGCGCCGGCCGCGCCGAGGCTGCCGAGCACGCGGAGGACGTCGCGGCGTTGCATCGTCATGGCCGTCCTCACTTGGCCAGCTTGACGATCACCGGCTGGCCGGCTTCCAGCGTCACGCGGGTGGTCTCCCAGCTCGGCGCACTGAAGGCCGGCGGCTTGCCCGAAGCGCCCCAGGGTTCGCTCGGAATGCCCAGCGCATTGGTGTCGAGCTTGCCGTTGCTGTTCAGGTCCTGGAAGGCTGACAGGGCCACGACCGGGCCGCGCAGGCCGCAGACCTGCAGGTTCATGGTCTCGCCCTCGGCGCGCAGCTGCACCGCGGTGCTGACCTGCTTGGCGGCAAAGGCCTCGGCGCTGTCGTAGCCGGCGATCATCAGCCGGCCCTCGCCGGCGCGCACGTTCTGCACTTCCACCGGAATGCAGGTCTGCGCCTGCACGACGGTGGCGCCGCAGAGCAGCAGCTTGGTGATCATCGAACGCAGGATGAGTGGCTTGTTCATGGCGGCTCCCGGTGGGGGTGGTTGGATGCCGCCACTCTAGGAACCGGGGCTGCGCGACGACACCACCGCGCGACGAAGCGCCGGCGCCTGCCGCGAAGCGCGTGCCGCGCGGCGCGAAGTGGGGCTGATCCCCCCGGGACACCGGGCCCGAAGCGCCGCAGGGGCCTGCTCAGCCCGCGGCGACCTGCACCGGCACGCGCTGCGCCAGCGCGCACATCAGCTCGTAGCCGATGGTGCCGGCAGCCTGCGCCACCTCGTCGATGGCCAGCACGCTGCCGTGCGGGCCGCGGCCCCACAGCGTGACCTCGCTGCCGATCTGCGCCGAGGGCACCGGCGTCAGGTCCACCGCCAGCATGTCCATCGACACACGGCCGACCGTCGCGCAGCGCTGGCCCTCCACCAGCACCGGCGTGCCGCTGGCGCAGTGGCGCGGGTAGCCATCGGCATAGCCGCAGGCGACGATGCCGATGCGCATCGGCCGCTCGGCGGTGAAGCGGCTGCCGTAGCCCACCGTGTCGCCGGGTTGCAGCTGCTGCGTGCCGATCAGCCGCGAACGCAGCGTCATCGTCGGCTGCAGGTCCCAGTGGGTGATGTCGTGCTCGGGAAAATCGGGCGCGCTGCCGTAATTCATGATGCCGGCGCGCACCCAGTCGGTCTTCAGCCCGCGGTGGCGCAGGATCGCTGCGCTGTTGCTGAGCGAGCGCTCGCCCGGCAGGTCGCGGGTGGCGGCGTCGAACACCGCGAGCTGGTGCTCGATGCCGCGCGGGCCATCGGCATCCGAGAAATGCGTCATCAGCGAGATCTCGTCGACCTGCGGCAACGCATTGAGCCGGGCCCAGGCGCTGCGGTAGGCCGCCGGCGCGAAGCCCAGGCGGTTCATGCCGCTGTTCATCTTCAGGAACACGCGGTGCGGCTGGTGGGTCTTGTGGGCGCCCAGCCAGTCGATCTGCTGTTCGCAGTGCACCGCGTGCCACAGGTTCAGGCGCGAGCACAGCTCCAGGTCGCGCGGTTCGAACACGCCCTCCAGCAGCAGGATCGGCCCGCGCCAGCCGCAGGCGCGAACGCGCTCGGCTTCGGCCAGGTCCAGCAGCGCAATGCCGTCGGCGCCCCGCAGCGCCTCGTAGACGCGCTCGATGCCATGGCCATACGCGTTGGCCTTGACCACCGCCCACACGCGCGCGTCGGGCGCGCATTGGCGCGCACGCGCCAGGTTGTGCGTCAGCGCATCGGGGTGAACCAGGGCTTCGATCGGGCGTGGCATCGGGGAGCTGACCTTGCGGCAGAACGGCGGCGGCC
Organism: uncultured Bordetella sp.; assembly: GCA_964641795.1. Classification (GTDB taxonomy): domain Bacteria; phylum Pseudomonadota; class Gammaproteobacteria; order Burkholderiales; family Burkholderiaceae_C; genus Pseudaquabacterium. The sequence continues at coordinate 4,399 of CAZXLI010000192.1, forward strand.
CATTCTGGCGCGCGCCGGGCCCGCGCGGGGCGGTCGAACGGCCGTGCTATAACCGCCGGCCGGCTGGCAGGGGACGGGCACATCGTGCCCGCCGCCGCCGCGCGCAAGTAGAAGCTGCCGTGGCAGCCGTTGGAGACAGGTCGTCCTGGGGTCGTTGAAAGCTGATTGCGGATGAAGAAGGGCTTTCACACCATCATGGCGGCGCAGTTCACCAGCTCGCTGGCGGACAACGCGCTGACGGTCGGCGCCATCGAGCTGCTGCGCAGCAACCATGCACCGGCCTGGCAGGTGCCGGCGCTGGCGGTGATGTTCGCGCTGTTCTATGTGCTGCTGGCGCCCTTCGTCGGCGCCTTCGCCGATGCGGTGCCCAAGGGCAAGGTGATGTTCATCTCGAACACCATCAAGGTCATCGGCTGCCTGATGATGCTGTTCGGCACCCACCCGCTGATGTCGTACGCGGTGGTCGGGCTCGGCGCCGCGGCCTACTCACCCGCCAAATACGGCATCCTCACCGAGCTGCTCCCGCCCTCGCAGCTGGTCAAGGCGAACGGCTGGATCGAGGGGCTGACGATCGTCTCGATCATTCTCGGCACCGTGCTCGGGGGCCAGCTGGTGGGTCCGCGCATCGCACCGGTGCTGCTGGGCTTCGACTTCCCGATGATCGACACCGGCATCGACACGCCGCCCGAAGCCGCGATCAGTGCGCTGCTGCTGCTGTACGTGCTGGCGGCGGTGTTCAACCTGTACATCCCCCGCACCGAGGCCCCGCTGCAGCCGCTGGCGCACAGCCCGATGACGATGATCAACGACTTCTCGCAGTGCAATGCGCGGCTGTGGGCGGACAAGCTGGGCCAGATCTCGCTGGCCACGACGACGATGTTCTGGGGCGTCGGCGGCAACATGCGGATCATCGTCTTCCCGTGGGCCGCGGCGGCGCTGGGCTACAGCACGACGCAGGCCTCCTCGCTGGCCGGCGTGGTGTCGATCGGCGTGGCCATCGGCGCGGTGGTGGCGTCGATGCGCATGCGGCTCGACCGCGCCACCGGCGTCATCCCGCTCGGTGTCGTGATGGGCATCCTGCTGATCGGTCTGAACCTGATCCGCGACATCTGGGTCGCGGTGCCCTTCCTGATCCTGCTCGGCCTGGCCGGCGGCTACCTGGTGGTGCCGATGAACGCGCTGCTGCAGCACCGCGGCCACAACCTGATGGGTGCCGGCCGGTCCATTGCCGTGCAGAACTTCAACGAGCAGGCCTGCATCCTGGGCCTGGCCGCGTTCTACACCGGCATGACCAAGCTCGGCCTGTCGGCCTTCACCGCCATCGCTGTCTTCGGCCTGCTGGTGGCCGGCACCATGGCGCTGATCTGGCGCTGGCACGCCCGCAACTGCGTGAACGACCGCGACGAGGTCGAGCGGCTGCTGGCGATCGCCCGGACCGACAAGCATTGAGCCCCGCTGCCAGAGCCCTGCCGGCCCTCGCCCTCGTCTTCAACGCCTTCACCTGGGGCGTCTCGTGGTGGCCCTTCCGGGCGCTGCAGTCGCAGGGCCTGCATCCCTTGTGGCTGACCACGCTGACCTTCGCCGTCGCCGTGGCCGTGCTGATGCTGGCGCGGCCTGCTGCCTGGCGCGAGGTGCTGCGCACGCCGACCCTGTGGGTGCTGATGGCCGCTTCGGGCACCACCAATGCCTGCTTCAACTGGGCCGTGACGATCGGCGACGTGGTGCGCGTGGTGCTGCTGTTCTACGTGATGCCGCTGTGGGCCGTGCTGCTGGCGCGGCCGCTGCTGGGCGAGCGCATCGGGGTTGGTGCGGTGCTGCGCGTGCTGCTGGCGCTGACGGGCGCCGCCGTCGTGCTGTGGCCGCCCGACGGGGCGACGCGCACGCCTTTCAGCCTGGCCGATGCGCTGGGCCTGATCGGCGGCTTCAGCTTCGCGCTGAACAACGTGATGCTGCGGCGCGAGGCCAGGCGTTCCGAACCGGCGCGGGCGCTGGCGATGTTCGCCGGCGGCGTGCTGGTCTCGCTGCTGCTGGCGCTGGTGCAGACCCGCAGCGGCCACATCCCGGCGCCGCCGGCACCGGCCTGGGGCTGGCTGGCCTTCACGACGCTGCTGGCGCTGTGGTTCATTGCCTCGAACCTGGCGCTGCAGTTCGGCGCGGCGCGGCTGCCGGCCCAGGTGACCTCGGTCATCATGATCACCGAGGTGCTGTTTGCCAGCGCTTCCGCGGTGCTGCTGGGTGGCGGCACGCTGGACGCGCGCACCGCGCTGGGCGGCGTGCTGATCATGGCCGCAGCCGGCCTGGCGGCGCTGCAGAAAGGGCACTGAGCCCTCGGCCGGGCGCGAGACCTTACTCGGCCACCGGCACCGGCAGTTCGGGGCCGCGCGTCAGGCCATGCTGGCTGAGCCAGCGATCCAGCGCGCCGAAGTCCAGCGGCTTGCCCAGGTGCACGTCGGCCCCCGCCAGCGTGCTGCGCACCCGGTCCACCGGATCGTGGAAGGCCGAGACGATGGCCACCAGCGGCACCCGCCCGCCCGGATGCACGTGCCGGTGCTTGATGTGCTGGCACAGCGCCAGGCCGTCGAGATCGGATTGCGGCCCGAGGTCGACATCGAGGAACACGAAGCCGAACTGCTGGTGCGACAGCAGCTCCAGCGCCCGCCCGCTGTGCTGCGCCCACTCGGTGGCCAGGCCGTAGCGCTGCAGCTGCCGATCGAGGAAATGCAGCGCCAGCTCGCTGTCGTCGACCAGCAGCGCGCGCTTCAGCGGCACCGGGCGCAGCGCGGCTTCGCGCTGGCGGCGCTGCGCTTCCGCGGCAGCCCGGCGCTCTTCGACCGAGGGCAGCGGGCGGGTCTCCTCGCTGTCGGCCACGCGGCGCAGCTCGGCTTCCATGCCGCGACGCTGCTCGGGCTCCGCGCTGCGCCGGACGTCGGCTTCGCTGCCGCGGCGCTGCTCGTCGGCGGCGCGCCGCGCCGGCACGCCCTTGCCGATGGTGATCGGCCGCGAGATGGTCGGCGAAGGCGCCAGCAGCGGCAGCGGCCCGGTGCCGGGGTTGTCGCGCATCGCGACCAGCGCGTCGAGCTCGCGCAGCACGTGCACCGGGTCGATCGGCCGCATCATCCAGCTGGCCGCCCCCTCGGGGCCCTGCGCGCCGACGAACACCGCATCGGTGATGCGGCCCAGCGCCTGCAGCAGCTCGGGCACGCCGGCCTGGTCGGCGTCGGCGACGACGAAGCGCGCCTCGTCGACATCGAGCACATGGCAATACGCCGGGCTGCGCCGCGCGGCCAGCCGGAAGTACGACGCCAGTGCATTGCGTTCGAAGGCGCTGAAGCCCAGCAATGCAACGGGAATCGGAACAGACATCGGCGAGCGGAAGGCAGTGACAGGCAAAACGAACGTCCATGCGGCCGGCAACGGCCTGCAGGGCGCAGGATTAACATGCGCCACCGCCAGCCGGCCCTGCATGGAGTGTCTCAGCAATGTCTCGTCAAAGCATAGGGGAATTCGACGCTCTGACCATCGATGGCAAGAAGGTCAAGCTCTCGCGCTACCAGGGCCAGGTGATGCTGATCGTCAACACCGCCAGCGCCTGCGGCTTCACGCCGCAGTTCGGCGGGCTCGAGAAGCTCTGGGAGGCCTACAAGGACAAGGGCCTGGTGGTGCTGGGCTTTCCGAGCAACGAGTTCGGTGGCCAGGACCCCGGCAGCAACGAGGAGATCGCCTCGTTCTGCCAGCTGAACTATGGCGTGAGTTTCCCGATGATGGCCAAGATCGAGGTCAACGGCGACGGCGCGCACCCGCTGTACCAATGGCTGAAGGACGAGGCGCCGGGCCTGCTGGGCACCAAGGCGATCAAGTGGAACTTCACCAAGTTCCTGGTCGGCCGCGACGGCCGGGTGATCAAGCGCTACGCCCCCCAGGACGCGCCCGAGAAGCTGGTCGCCGACATCGAAGCGGCGCTCGCCGCCTGAAGCCGCACGCCGCCATACACCGGCTGCAGGTGGCCGCCGCGCGCCATGCGCTGCAGCCATTCATTGACCGTCTGGCGTGACAAGCCGGCCAGCGTGGCCAGCTCGGCCTGGGTCGTGCGCACGAGCACCTGGCCCTCGGCGTCCGGCGCCTGCGCGCGGCCGGCGCGCTGCAGGTGCGTGAGCGCCAGCGACAGCCGCTCGGCCGCGCCCTGCAGGCGCGAGGCCTGCAGCAGGCGCAGCGTGCCGTCGTGGCGCAGCGCGAACTCGCGCATCAGCGCGCGGCCGAAACCCGGCAGCCCGTCCATCAGCGCGACATAGGCCGGCTCGCCGATCACCAGCACGCTGGCCGCCCGGTGCGCCACCGCTTCGTAGCTGCTGGGGTGGCCGCCGGCCAGCGCGGCCAGGCCGAACAGCCGCTGCGGCGGCGCCAGCTCGATCAGCGAAACCTCGCCGTCCACCGAGCAGAAGCACAGCGCCATCTCGCCTTCGACCACGCCATACAGCGCGCTGCGGCTGCCCTGCGAGAACAGCGTGGCCCCGGCCGCCAGGCGCCGCACGCGGCAGTGCGGCAATGCGGCGGCGAGCGCGTGGCGACCGGCGGCGAGGTCGAGCGCGGGGAAGTTGGCAGACAGCAGCGTCTGCAGGGCAGCCAGGGTGTCGGGCATCGCTTGATTGTCGGGTACCCGACATTGTTTGCGTTGGCGGCCGCCTAGGCTGCCGGGCATGGACACCACCTCCCGCACCGATGCCACCGCCCCCGGCGCGACCGCGCCGTCGCCGGCGCAACGCCAGCGCCAGTTCGAACGCTTTGCCGCCACCGAATGCGGTGACGATCCGCTGTATGTGGCGCTGTGCCGGCTGCTCGCGCAGCGGCCGGCGGCCCTGGCCTGGCTCGCTGCCGCGCCGCTGACCCAGCAGCGGCCCAACCTGCTGCTGGCCGCGATCCACGAGCGCGTGCTCGCTGGCGCCGGCGGCGCGCTGGCCGACTACTTTCCGAGCCGGGGCGGCGAGCGCCTGCCGGACGACGGGCTGGCGACAGCGCTCGATGCCTTCCTCGCCGCGCAGTCCGGCGCGCTGGCAAGCCACTGCGCCACGCGCAGCACACAGACCAACGAGATCGGCCGCTGCGCCGTGCTGTGGCCGGCGCTGGCCGAGCTGGCCGCGCGCTGCGGGCAGCGGCCGCTGGCGCTGCTGGATTTCGGCTGCAGCGCGGGCCTGAACCTCGGCGTCGATGCCTATGCCTACGTGCATGGCGATCGACCGCTCGGCGCGCCGGCCGGCGACGGTGTGCCGCTGATCCCCTGCCACCCGGTGCACGGCGCCGGCCCGCGCGCCCTGCCGCCGGCCCGCATCGCCAGCCGCATCGGACTCGACCCCGCGCCGGTCGACCTGCACGATGCCGCCGCCACCCGCTGGCTGCGTGCCTGCCTGTGGCCGCACGACCGCCAGCGCGCGCAACGCTTCGACCAGGCCGCCGAGATCGTGCGCCGCGCCGGCTGGCCGGTGCGGCAGGCCGACGACTGCAGCGCGCAGATCGAGCCCTGGCTGGACAGCCTGCCGCCCGGCGTGCAGCCGGTGGTCTTCAACAGCTGGGTGCTGGCCTACTTCGAACCGGCGGCGCGGGACGCTCACATCGAGCGCATGCGTGCGCTGGTGCGCCGGCGCGGCCTGGCCTGGCTCAGCGCCGAGGGGCCGGGGCTGGTGCTCGGGGATGCGCCGCCGTCCGCGCTGCCGGGTGACGCGCGCGTCGGCGCCGCCGAGCTGGCCAACGCGTCGCTGTGGTACCTGAGCTGGCGCGACGAGGCCGGCGGGCTGCGCACCGAACTGCTGGCGCGCAGCCACCCGCACGGGCGCTGGGCCCACTGGACCGGCACAGACGCCTGAAACAGGGGACCGGCCCGGCACAGCGGTCGCGATAATCCGGTCATCCCACCGGAGACGAATCCACCATGTTCGAGCATGTGAAGCCCTATGCGGGCGACCCGATCTTTGCGCTGGTCGATGCCTACAACGCCGACCCCCGGCCGCAGAAGGTCAACCTCTCGATCGGCATCTATTTCGACGAGCAGGGCCGCCTGCCGGTGCTCGACAGCGTGCGCGGCGCCGAGGCCATGATCCTGGCCGCCGGCGGCCCCAAGCCCTACCTGCCGATGGAAGGCGAGGCGACGATGCGCCGCGAGGTGCAGAAGCTGCTGCTCGGTGCCGATCACCCCGCGATTGCCGAAGGTCGCGTCGCGACGCTGCAGAGCGTCGGCTCTTCCGGCGGCCTGAAGGTCGGTGCCGATTTCCTCAAGACCTGGCTGCCCGACAGCGGCGTGTGGGTCAGCGACCCGACCTGGGACAACCACCGCTCGATGTTCGAGGGCTCGGGCTTCAAGGTCCAGAGCTACCCCTACTACGACGCCCAGACCGGCGGCGTGCGCTTCGACGACATGCTGGCCGCGCTGCGCGGGCTGCCCGCGCGCAGCATCGTGCTGCTGCATGCCTGCTGCCACAACCCCACCGGCGTGGACCTGAGCCGCGCGCAGTGGGACGCGCTGATCCCGGTGCTGCGCGAGCGCGAGCTGCTGCCCTACCTGGACCTGGCCTACCAGGGCTATGGCGACGGCATCGAGGAAGACGCCTACGCGGTGCGGGCGATGGCCGACGCGGGCATCACCTTCTTCGTCGCCAACTCGTTCTCCAAGAGCATGAGCGTCTACGGCGAGCGCTGCGGCGCGCTGAGCGCCGTGTGCGCCACGCGCGCCGAGGCCGAGCTGGTGATGGGCCAGCTGCGCTTCACCGTGCGGCGCATCTACTCGAGCCCCTCGATCCACAGCGCGCTGATCGTCGCGCACGTGCTGGGCGACGACGAACTGCGGCCGATGTGGGAAGGCGAAGTCGCCGCGATGCGCCAGCGCATCGCCGGCATGCGCCGCGCGCTGCACGACCGCCTGGTGAGCCTGCGCCCCGGCCGCGACTTCAGCTACTTCCTCACCCAGCGCGGCATGTTCAGCTATACCGGATTGAGTGCGGCCCAGGTGGACCGGCTGCGCGAAGAGCACGCGGTGTACCTGATCCGCTCGGGCCGCATCTGCGTGGCCGGGCTGAACCAGGGCAATGTCGGCCGCACGGCCGACGCGATCGCCGCGGTGCTGGGCGACTGAGATGCCGGCCCCTGGCTCGCGCTGCTCGCTTCCCCCAAGGGGATCAGCCGCCTTGAGGCGGCCCGGCGGCGACTGATCACACCCAGGGTTTCCCCGTATGCATCCGTTGAACGCGGGGCGGCGTATCTGAGCCAGGTCGCCGCGGTCCCGAAGTCGATGTAAGGAAAGCGCGGTCCGCGGCGACAGACTCGTGCGCCCCGACGCCACCGGCCAACTCACCCGGGTCGGACGCTCCCCACGTTCAATGCTTCGAAAGGAAACGCTATGAAGATCAAGTCCGGTGTGGCCATCGCCACCGCTGCTGCTGCCCTGCTGTCCACCGGCCTGCTGGCCACCACCTCGGTGCAAGCCGCCGACTCGGGCGTGAAGTGCACCGGCAGCAACAGCTGCAAGGGCACCAGCGAGTGCAAGACCGCCAACAGCTCCTGCAAGGGCCAGAACAGCTGCAAGGGCCAAGGCTGGGTGCACGAGAAGTCGGCCAAGGAATGCACCGACAAGGGCGGCAAGGTCGTCAAGTAAGACGACGCTGCCAGGTCAGGCGCCGTGTGCGGCGTCTGGCGCGTGTGCCGAGGGTTGGGCGACCCCTGGGTTGGCTGTCGGCACACGCGCCAGGGAACTGACTTGAACCTTGGTGCCTTTCTTTGCACCCGGAAGCCTTGAACCGGCCGCCGGGTGTTTTTTGCGTTAGGACTCACCATGATCCAGGGCTTCGGCCTCGGCCTGCGCACCGACCACTACGCTGACTTCGAAGCCGGCCGGCCGGCGGTCGACTGGCTCGAGGTCATCAGCGAGAACTACATGGTGCCCGGCGGCAAGCCGCTGCACCACCTGGACCGCATCCGCGCCGACTGGCCGATGGTGATGCATGGGGTCTCGATGTCGCTGGGCGGCACCGACCCGCTGGACCTGGACTACCTGCGCGCGCTGAAGGCCCTGGCCGCGCGGGTGCAGCCGGCCTGGCTGTCCGACCACCTGTGCTGGACCGGCGTCAACGGCCGCAACCTGCACGACCTGCTGCCGCTGCCGATGACCGAGGCCGCGCTGCGCCACCTCACCGACCGCATTGGCCGGGTGCAGGACGTGCTCGGCCGCCGCATCGCGGTGGAGAACCTCTCGAGCTACGTGCGCTTCGCGGCCGACGAGATGAGCGAATACGAGTTCGTGGCCGAACTCCTCAAGCGCACCGATTGCCTGCTGCTGCTGGACGTCAACAACGTCTACGTCA
>CAZXLI010000193.1:0-12550 GCA_964641795.1 uncultured Bordetella sp.
GGCGGCCAAGCAGATCAAGACCCTGATTGGCGATTCGGTCGAGAAGGTCGAAGCCGGCAGCAAGCTGGTGGACGCCGCCGGCGCGACGATGCAGGACATCGTCTCGCAGGTGCGGCGCGTGGGCGACCTGATCCAGGAGATCAGCGCCTCCACCACCGAACAGACCGGCGGCATCTCGCAGGTCAACGTGGCGGTGGCGCAGCTGGACCAGATGACGCAGCAGAACGCCGCGCTGGTGGAGCAGAGCACGGCGGCCTCCGAGAGCATGAAGGGCCAGGCCCAGCGGCTGGCCGAAGCGGTGGCGGCCTTCTCGACTTCGGCCTGACGCCGGCCGCTGCAGGGGTGCGGCCGCGCCGGCGCTGGACTGAATCTGCCGCCAGGCGGGCCGGCCCGGCAGAGCGTCGGGTCAGCCGGCGGGCCGTAGCAGCGCCTGCACGCGCTGCAGCAGCAGGTGCATGTCGATCGGCTTGGTGAGGTAGTCGTCGAAGCCGGCGTCGCGCCCGGCCTGCACGTCGGCCGGCATCGCGCTGGCGCTGACGGCGATCGCCGGGACGGTTGCCAGCCCGGGCAGCCGGCGCAGCATGGCCAGCAGCGACAGGCCGTCGATGTCAGGCAGGCCGATGTCCAGCAGGATCAGGTCGGGCCGCTCACTTCGGGCCTTGGCCATTCCCTGCGCCGCGGTGGTGGCACCCAGCACCGTCACGCCGGGCAGGAGCCCCAGCATGGCTCGCACGAGCTTCAGGTTGACATCGTTGTCCTCGACATACAGCACACGCCGGGGTTCGCCGGCGGCTGACGCGTCGGCCGCGTCGGCCACGGTGGCCGTGTCGGCCACGGCGGCCGCTCCGGTGGTCTCGGCGCTGTCGAGGTCGATCCAGAACACGCTGCCTTCGCCTTCGCGGCTGTCGACCCCGACCCTGCCGCCCATCAGCTCCACCAGCCGCCGGGTGATCGACAGGCCGATGCCCACCCCGTCGGCCAGCTCGCGGTGGCGCTCCAGGCGGGTGAAGGGCTGGAACAGCAGGGACGATTCCAGCTCGGACATGCCCACGCCGCTGTCGGCCACCTCCAGGCGGATGCGGTCACCGGCCTGCACCACGGCCCGGACATCGACATGGCCCGCCGGCCGGTTGTACTTGATGGCATTGCTCAGCAGGTTGACCACGCACTGCTTGAGGCGCAGCGCATCGGCCCACACCCGAAGGCCGGGCGGCACCTCGTTGCGCAGCCGGATGCTGCGTTCGTGTGCCTGGCCGGCGACGATGGCCAGCGATTCGTCGGCCACCTGCGCCAGCGGCACGGCGACCTTGCCGACCTTGAACGCACCGAGGTCGATGCGCGCGATGTCCAGCACGTCGTTGATCAGCTCCAGCAGATGCTGGCCGGACTTCAGGATCTCGCGCACGCTGTCGGCCTGCGGCGCCTCGAGCACGCCGCGCAGCAGCAGCAGCTGCGAAAAACCGAGTATGGCGTTCAGCGGCGTGCGCAGCTCATGGCTCATGCGCGACATGAACTCGTTCTTGGCCTGGTTGGCCCGCGTCGCGTCGTCCAGCGCACGCTGCAGGATTTCCTGCCGCGCCAGTTCCTCGCTGCGGTCGCCGAAGGCGTTGACCAGGTGGGTCGGTTCGCCGTTGTCGCCACGGACGGTGGTGATGGTGTTGCGCAAGGGCACGCGCGTGCCGTCCGGGCGGACGAACCAGGCGTCGAAGTGGCTGGTGCCGCCACGCTGGATGTCCTGCAGGGCCTGGATCACGGCCGGTCGTGCGTCGGCGGGCACCAGCGATATCGGCGTGCGGCCGATACCGTCCTGTGCGGACCAGCCGAGGATCTTGCGCGCGGCCGGGTTCAGGTAGGTCAGCTTCAGCGTGGTGGCGTCGCACAGGGCGATGCCTTCGTCGATCGACTCGACCACGTGGCGGTACATCGCCAGCTGGGCCTGGGCCTCCTTGCGCGGCGTGATGTCCTGCACCACGCCCAGCATGCGCAGCGGCTGGCCATCGGCGTCGCGCGTGACGTCGCCCCGTTCGAGCAGCCAGTGCACCGAGCCGTCGGGCCAGACGCAGCGGTGTTCGTACTCGTAGGCGGTGCCCTGCGCGATGCTGTTGTTCACCGCGGCGACCAGGCCTGCCCGGTCATCTGGGTGCACCGCGGCCAGGAAGTTCTCGTACGAGGTGGCCAGCTGGCCCTCGGGGTAGCCGAACAGCGGTGCGATGCGTTCGGACCAGTACAGCGCATTGGTGCGCAGGTCCAGATCCCAGGAACCCAGGTTGGCGAAGCGCTGGGCCCGGCGGTAGCGCTCCTCGGCCGCCAGCGCCTGCTGCTGGGCCTGCCGGGCCGCCGTGATGTCGGTGCGGACCGACACGTAGCGGCACACCATCCCGGTGGCATCCAGCTCGGGCACGATGGTGGCGGCCACCCAGTACAGCTCGCCGGACTTGCGGCGGTTGCAGATCTCGCCATTCCACGATCGGCCCGCGGCCAGCTCCTGCCACATCTGCTGATAGAACGCGGGCTCGTGGTGGCCGGACTTCAGCAGCCGGTGGTTCGCGCCGATCAGCTCGTCGGCTCGGTAGCCGCTGATGTCGCAGAACCTGCGGTTGACCCAGAGGATGGTTGCGGACGCATCGGTCACGCTGACGATCGCGTGCTCGCCCAGCGCGGCCAGCACGCCTTGGTGGAACGCCGGAGGTACCGGGTCGGCACTCATCCCAGCACGAGTTCACGCAGCGTGAAGGTGATGCGGTCGAGTTCCGCGCGCACCAGCACCGCCTGGCGCTCGAAGGCCTGGATGCTGGGCGTGGACGCGTCGACCAGGCGTTGGCACAGCGCGGCCAGGTGATGCGCGCCCAGCGAATCGGCCGCGTCGGCCAGCCGGGTGGCTTGTTCGACCGCGGCAGCGAACGCGCCCGCATAGGCCGCTTCGAGCGTGTTGCGCAGCAGCGCCGAACCGTGCTGCGTGAGGGCCAGGGCCAGGCCGGCAATGGCCTGCGCGGCGTTGCCGCCTTCGGGCACGAGGCGTTCGCAGTGGATCTGCAGCGCCGGCTGGTCCACGCTGTAGCGGGTGCGGTACAGCTCGGCGCGCAGGGCCTGGACGCGTTCGATCACCGCGCGCAGATCGTCGGCAGCCACCGGCTTGCCCACATGCGCTGCAAAGCCCGACGCAATGGCGTTGGCGCGGGCCTGCGCGGTGACGCCGCCGGTGACGGTGATGATCGGCACGCTGGGCAGGCGCCGCGAATGCTCGTGCGAGCGGATCAGCGACAGCAGCTCGAAGCCGTCGCGGCCCGGCATGCTGATGTCCAGGCTGACCAGGTCGACGCCGGATTCCAGCGCGATGTCGACCACCGCGAAGGGGTCGGTGCACACCCGGGTCCGGCAGCCCAGTTGGTCCAGCAATGCGGCGGTGGCCTGGGCGGACGAAGCATCGTCATCAACCAGCAGTGCGGACATGACCATGATGGAATTATGGGCACAGTCGTCGCGCCGAGGCAATCCAGGCAGGCGTCCGGGTTGGCACGGGTAGACTGCCTGGACAACAGTTGAGAACACCCGACAACACCCGAGGCAGCGCTTTCATGCCAGGACGCAAGACCCGCAAGCCGGACGGCCCGGCGCCGCTCGTCAACTTGTATGCCAGCCCGGAGTTCCTGATCCGGCGCGCGCATCAGATCGCCACTGCGGTTTTCAACGAGACCTGTGCCGACCTGGACCTGACCCCGGCCCAGTACAGCGCCCTGTTTGCGCTCCGCGAGCGTGGCGGCGTGGGGCAGAACGAACTGGGACGCCTGGTCTCGCTGGATCGGGCGACCACCTCGATGATTGTGAAGACGCTGCGTGAGCGCGGCCTGATCACTGCCTCGGCGGACGCTCATGACCGGCGCAAGACCCTGCTCGACCTGACCGACGAGGGCCGCCTGCTGCTGGCCAGCGCGGAACGGTGCAATGTCCAGTCCAGCCAGGAACTGCTGTCGGTGTTCGACCCGGCCCAGGCGGCGACCTTCCTCGAGTTGCTGAACAAGCTGACGAACTCGCCGGCCAGCAAGGGCCAAAGATCAAAGCCTCTGGCGCGTTAGCAGCCCGGCCGCGGGACGCTCATTTTTCGAGCAAGGTGGAGAGACTCTGTCGCGTGACAGACCATCGGTGAGAACCGGCTCGGCCAGACAGTGGACTTCCGGCTCACGGCCAAGTGCGACGAGGCCGCAGCCCGCCGCTCCTTCGAGCGGGCCGTCGAGCTGCATGACGTGCCCGAGAAGATCACCATCGACAGGAGCGGGGCCAACACCTTAGCCGTGCGAGGCCTCGCCCGCGATACCGGAAGCCGGTGTCCCGCAGCCCGGAATCCGTTCAAGCCGGCGGCGCAGGTCACGCCCTCCGCTTCGATGAGGTCGTGTAGCACATGCTGGAGGCGGCGTTCTCGTCGAGCTCCGGCCACGCGCAGGCATCCGGCCGGGCGCCGATCCAGCCTTCGTCGCTGGAGCGGGGCGAGGCCCGTCGTCGTACTGCGCCGGCCCGGTTGGCTTGACAGGGGCCCTGGGCCATCGTATGGTGGCCTTACGATCGTTCAGTAAAGGGGCTCGATCCATGGACTCGACAGTGAAGGTGGCGCTCGTGATCGGTGCGGGTGACGCCACCGGGGGTGCCATTGCGCGCCGCTTCGCGAAGGAAGGCTATGTCGCCTGCGTCACGCGCCGTGACGCGCAGAAGCTCGAACCGCTGCTGCAGCAGATCCGCGCCGACGGTGGCACGGCGCACGGGTTCGGCTCGGATGCGCGCAAGGAAGAAGACGTCGTGGCGCTGATCGAGAAGATCGAAGCCGAGATCGGCGCGATCGAGGTGCTGGTCTTCAACATCGGCGCCAACGTGCCGTGCAGCATCCTCGAGGAAACCGCGCGCAAGTACTTCAAGATCTGGGAGATGGCCTGCTTCTCGGGCTTCCTCAACGCGCGCGAGGTGGCGCGCCGCATGGTGCAGCGCGGGCGCGGCACGATCCTCTTCACCGGGGCCACCGCCGGCCTGCGCGGCGCGGCCCACTTCGCCGCCTTCGCCGGCGCGAAGCACGCGCTGCGGGCGCTGGCGCAGTCGATGGCGCGCGAGCTGGGGCCCCGCAACATCCATGTCGCGCACATCGTGGTCGACGGCGCGATCGACACCGAGTTCATCCGCAGCAACTTCCCCGAGCGCTACGCGCTGAAGGACCAGGACGGCATCCTGAATCCCGAGCACATCGCCGAGAACTACTGGTACCTGCATGCGCAGCCGCGCGACGCGTGGACGCACGAGCTCGACCTGCGGCCCTACATGGAACGCTTCTGACGGCCGCCCGCTGAGGGCACATTCCCCCCCACGCAAACGCGCATCACGAAGCTGTTCGGCATCCGCTCCCCGATCATCCAGGCCGGCAGGCCCATCGGCGTCAACCTCACCTTCTACCCACGTTCTTCGAGCCGCCGTATGTCGATGTGCTCGGGTGACTGGCAGACCGAGACGAAAAGAAATATGATGCTCGTCATAAACAAGAGCGCACACCATGCCGCGATTCGTCCAGTCCCGTAAGGAAGCCTCCCACGAGAGGATTCTTCAGGCCGCCACCCGCGCCATCCGTCGCAGCGGCTACGCCGGCACGGGCGTGGCGGACATCATGCGCGAGGCCGGGCTGACGCACGGAGGGTTCTATGCGCACTTCGCGTCTCGTGAGGCGATGCTGGCGGAGGCCGCCGACCTGGCCGGCGCCGAGAGCGTGGGTGCCCTCGAGCAGTTCGCATCTGCGGCGCCGCCGAAGGACGCGTACCGCACGCTCCTGAAGACCTACCTCTCCCGAGCCCATGTGGAGCGTGCCGAGACCGGGTGTCCGGTGGCCGCCCTGGGCTCGGAGATGCCGCGCCAGGCGCCCGAGGTGCGACAGGCCGCGACCCGGCGCATCCAGGACATGATCGACCTCGTCGCGCGTTACGCGCCCGACAGCCGCAAGCCCGAAGGCCGGCGCAAGGCGCTCGCGACCACGGCCACCATGGTCGGCGCATTGATCCTCGCCCGGGCGGTCGATGACCGCCGGCTCGGCGACGACGTGCTCGCCGCCGCCCTCGAACAACTGATCGGCGAGTGAGTTCCGTGCGAACCGCCGCCCGCTTCCCGTTCGCCCTTGAATATGACGGCCGTCATATTTGAGCTCTGTACCCCTGCTCATCCTGAAGGAGCTCCCCATGAAGATTGAAGGATCCATCGCGCTCGTCACGGGCGCCAACCGCGGCCTCGGTGCTGCCTTCGTCCGCGCACTGCTGGCCGGCGGTGCCGCCAAGGTCTATGCCGCGGCGCGCAACCCGGCGAGCGTCAAGCAGGCCGGCGTGGTGCCGGTCGAGCTGGACGTGACCCAGCCGGAGCAGGTCGCTGCGCTGGCCCGTGACCTGCGCGACGTGACCCTGGTGGTGAACAACGCGGGCGTCTTCGAACCGGGTCCGCTGCTGGCGCCGAACGCGCCCGAGGCGCTGCTGCGGCAGATCCAGACCAACGCGATCGGGCCGCTGCGCGTGGTGCAGGCCTTCGCGCCGGTGCTGGCCGCCAACGGCGGTGGCGCGGTGGTCAACATGCTCTCGGTGCTGAGCTGGCTGACGCTGGCCAACGTCAGCGGCACCTACAGCGCCTCCAAGGCGGCGGCCTGGGCGCTGAGCAACGCGCTGCGGCAGGAACTGAAAGGGCAGGGCACGGCGCTGCTGTCGGTGCACGCGGCCTTCATCGACACCGACATGGCCAGCGGCGTGCAGATGCCCAAGACCTCGCCCGACGACGTGGCGCGCATCGCGTTCGAGGCGCTCCAGGCCGGCCAGAGCGAGGTGCTGGTCGACGACATCACCCGCCAGGTGCGGGCCGGGTTCGGCGCGACGCCTGCGGTGTACCTTGGCACCGGCGCGTAGTGCTCGTCAGCGTGAACGAGGCGAAACCCTCGGCTAACGCGAAACCTGTTGCTGCTGAATGCGCCGACGAAGGTACTGGCCGGCGACGAAGATGTCCTTCTCGACGGCACGGCGCACGCCGGCGCTGTCTCGCCGCCCCAGCGCCTTCATCAGATCCTCGTGCGCGTCGTTGAGCACGGCCGAGGCGTCGGGTGTGTCGAACAACTGGTTCGAGATCGGCCCGGCCTTGAGCCACAGGGTGTCGATCAGCGCGAACAGCAGCGGCGAGCCCGCGGCCTTGTAGAGCAGCACGTGGAAGTCTTCGTTCGCCGCCAGGTAGCCCCCGGCGTCGCCCCTGGCCAAGGCCCTGTTCATGCGCCGGCACAGCGTGGCCAGGGCCTTCACCCCGGCGGCGTCCAGGCGCGCGGCGCCGCGTTCGGCGGCCTCTCCCTCCAGCAGCATGCGCATCTGCAGCAGGTCGTCGAACTCCGGCAGGCTGAGCCGCGGCACGGCCACGCCGGCGTTGGGCACGTTGACCAGGGCTCCCTCGGCCGCCAGGCGCTGAAGCGCGGCGCGCACCGGCATCTCGCCCACGCCCATCTCGGCGGCCACGGTGCGGATCTTCAGGCGCTGCCCGGGCAGGAATCGACCCACGGTCACCCACTGGCGCAGGTGGGCGTAGACGGTGTCCTGCTGGGTGGTGCTGGCCTCGGGCGCGTCAGGCGTGCTCATGGGGTCTCAACATCGGGTGCCCGGCGCGCTCAGGCACGGCACAACGCCTGAAGCGCGGCGTCCATCGCACCCAGCAGGCGTTGCACATCGGCGTCGGTGGTGTCGGGGCAGACCAGCATCATGTTGTGGAAGGGCGTGATCAGCACGTCACGGTTGAGCAGGAAGAGATGAAGCGCCTGTTCCAGCTCGGCATCCATCGCGGCGCCGGCTTCGCTGCCGTTGCGCGGCGGCGTGGCGCAGAACTGGAATTCGCAGCGCGCGCCCACCTGCGTCACGCACCAGGGCAGCCCGTGTCGGGCGATCACCGCGCGCAGCCCTTCGGCCAGGCGCGTGCAGCGGGCGTGCAGCGCCGCGAAGACCTCGGGGGTCATCAGCCCGGTGAGCGTGGCGCGCATCGCGGCCATGGCCAGCAGGTTGGCGGTCAGCGTGGTGCCGATGCCGGAGTGGCCCGGTGGCGCCGCGCGCTTGGCCGCTTCGGCCTGCGCCGCCAGCTCGGCGGAAAAGCCGTAGGCCGCGCACGGCATGCCGCCGCCCAGCGGCTTGCCCACCACCACGGCGTCCGCCTTCAGGCCATGCGCCCGCGCATAGCCGCCGGGGCCGCTGCTGATGGTGTGGGTCTCGTCCAGCACCAGCTTGCTGCCGTGGCGGTGGATGATCTCGATCGCGCGTTCCCAGAAGCCGGGCTCGGGCAGCACCATGCCGATGTTGGTCATCACCGGTTCGGCCAGCACGCAGGCCACGTCGCCGGGGGCCAGCGCGGCCTCCAGCGCGGCGAGGTCGTTGAACTCGACCACGCGCGTGGTGGCGGTCAGGTCGTGCACCTGGCCCAGCAGGCTGTCGCGCTGCACGGCCCGGCCGTCGACCAGGTCGACGAAGACGTCGTCGACCGTGCCGTGGTAGCAGCCGTTGAAGACCAGCAGCACCCGGCGCCCGGTGGCGGCGCGCAGCCAGCGCAGCACGAAGCGGTTGGCGTCGGTGGCGGTCATCGCGAACTGCCATCGCGGCAGGTCGAAGCGTTCGGCCAGCAGCGCCGACACGGCGGCGGCGTCCTCGCTGGCCAGCATGGTGGTCAGCCCGCGGGCCGCCTGGCGCTGCAGCGCGGCGACCACGGCCGCCGGCGAATGGCCGAACATCGCGCCGGTGTCGCCGAGGCAGAAGTCGATGCGCTCGTGCCCGTCGACATCGGTCAGCCGGGCGCCCCGGGCTTCGGCCACGTGCAGCGGGAAGGGCGTGGCCCAGTCGTTCATCCAGTGCAGCGGCACGCCGAACATCAGGTGCTCGGCCGAGCGCGCGGCCAGCTCGCGCGAGCGCGGGTTGGCGGCCTCGTAGCGCGCGCGCTCGGCCTCGGCCAGCGCACGCACGCGCGCCGGCGCGATGCCGGTGGGGTGGGTCGTCGTCAACGTCGTCATCATGTTCGTCTCCCGCCTCAGACCAGCAGCAGCAGGTGCTCGCGCTCCCACGAGCTGATCACGCGGTTGTAGGTGGCGTACTCCAGCTCCTTCACGGCGCAGAAGGCGTCGACGAAGTGCTCGCCCAGCACCTCCTTCACCGGCTTGCAGGCGCGCATCGCCTTGATCGCGTCCTCCAGGTGGCGGGGCAGTTCGTGGCTCACGTTCCAGGCGCTGTCGGCCGTCGGTTCGGTGGGCTGCAGGCGGTCGCGCATGCCCAGCCAGCCGCAGGCCAGCGTGGCCGCCATCGCCAGGTAGGGGTTCACGTCCACGCCGGGCACGCGGTTCTCGATGCGCCGCGCCTCGGGATCGGACCTGGGCACGCGCAGGCCGCAGGTGCGGTTGTCGTAGCCCCAGCGCACGTTGATCGGCGCCGACATGAAGGGCGCCAGCCGGCGATACGAATTCACGTAGGGCGCGAACATCGGCATCAGCTGCGGGATGTAGGTCTGCAGGCCGGCCAGGTAGTGCATGAACAGATCGCTCGCCGTGCCGTCGTCGCGGCTGAAGACGTTGCGGCCGGTCTCCGCGCTGACCAGGCTCTGGTGGATGTGCATCGCGCTGCCCGGCTCCTGCTCCATCGGCTTGGCCATGAAGGTGGCGAAGACGCCATGGCGCAGCGCGGTCTCGCGCACCGTGCGCTTGAACAGGAACACGCGGTCCGCCAGGTCCAGCGGGTCGCCGTGGCTGAAGTTGATCTCCATCTGGCCCGGGCCCGCCTCGTGGATCAAGGTTTCCACGCCCAACTGGTGCTGTGCGCAGAAGGCCGACAGCTCCATGAAGAAGGGATCGAAGTCGTTCACGGCGTCGATCGAATAGCTCTGCCGACCCACCTCGGGCTTGCCGGTGCGGCCCAGCGGCGGCTGCAGCGGTTCGTGCGGGTTCTGCTGGCGCGCGACCAGGTAGAACTCCATCTCCGGCGCAACCACCGGCCGCCAGCCCTGGCGTTCGTACAGCGCCAGCACACGCCGCAGCACGGCGCGCGGCGCCAGCTGCACCGGCCGGCCATCCCATTCCTGGCAGTCGTGGATCACCACCGCCACCGGCTCGGCGGCCCAGGGCACGACGCGCACGGTGGCTGGATCCGGCACGCAGACCATGTCGGGGTCGGTGTCGCCGACGAAGGGTCCGTTGTCGGGCTGCTGCCCGTTGACCGTGTTCAGCAGCACGCTCTTCGGAATGCGCATCTCGCCGGCCGCGAGAAACAAGTCGCGCGGCAGGATCTTGCCGCGCGCGATGCCGGTCATGTCGGGGATCACGCATTCGACCTCGTGGATGCGGCGCGCGGCGAGAAAGTCTTCGAGTGGGGTGTCCATGGCCGGGCAGTGTAGCCGCAGCGATCACAAATGTGATCACAAACATGGGTGAAGTTCAGGTCAACTAAACCAGCGTCTAGGGCGATGTGATCGCAAGGGCAGCACTCGCGCCAGTGCGTTGGGCTGTGTGGAAGTGGCCCGGGATCCGCGGCACAAGTGGTCCATGCGTCGAGACGGGCACTGCCTGGCATCGTTGCCTCCACCACCGCCTGAGGCCCGCCCGTGAACGCCGTCCCTGGCCGAAGTGTTTGCCTCGGCCTCGACCGACTTCGACCGCGATGGCGATCAGTTGCTACACCAGACCATGGCGAGGTTCATCGCCGAAGGCCACTTCGCGGCGCAGGTGCGCACATCGCGCGATTGCGGCTCTCGTGACCGGCGCTGTCGCGGCCATCAGCCGGCGTTCGCGGTCGACGGCATGCCGGCATCGGGTGCGAACCTGGAGGCGAGTCGTTGAAGGTCCGAGTAGGTGGTGCAGACACCGCCGCAGACGATCACGAGCACATTGGCCGCACTGCGCAAGACCGGGACCGAACGCGACAGCAGTGCAGCCACCGCGGCACCGCAGGCGGGTTCAACGACCAATCGATGTTCGCGTTCGAGCTCGAAGCAGGCCTGCAACGCCGCAACATCGGTGACCGTGGTCGAGACCACCTCATGCCGCTTTGTCCATGCAAACGCCTGTTCGCTCACCCGGCGGGCGCCAAGGGACGTGGCAATGCTGGTGATGGCGTCGAGCGTCACCAGGTGATCCGCTTGAATGGCCGCATGCAGCGAATCAGCGCCCACCGTCTCGACAGCGACGAGCGGCACATCGGCCCACCCGACGGCGTGCATGCCCTGGAGAACCCCGCACATCAGACCGCCCCCGCCAACCGACAGAACGATGGCGTCCGGGCGAGGCCCCTGAGCGGCTGCCTCATGGACCATCGACGCGTGGCCGTCCCACAACAAGGGGTCGTCAAACGGGTGGATGAAGGCATCCGTCGGCTGGCGCAGGGACATGAGGTAATCGTTCGCTTCCATCCAACTCTTCCCGTGAACGAGCACTTCAGCGCCTTGCCTGCGCAAGAGCGTCTTGGGCCATTCGAGGGTTGATTCGGGTACCACCACCAGAACCGGCAAGCCCAGGCGACGCCCTGCATAGGCAACCGCCAGGCCGGCATTGCCACCGGAGGAAGAGAGAAGCCGCGAAGCGCCGCGGGCAGCGTGCGTCTCACAGGCGTGCCCGACTCCGCGCAACTTGAATGAGCCGCTGGGCTGGAGCGATTCCAGCTTTAGCCAGACACGCTGGCCAGAACTGCTGAACGCGTCGGACTCGATGAGCGGGGTTTGAACGTGGATCGTCATGCCGACATCGTATCGACCGATCGCGCTTGACCGCGGGGCACTTCGCTCCGCCGGGGCGTCCGACGGGCCTTGTCGTGCTCCGCTCGAGCCACCGGTCGAAGCGTCACGCGCTGCGTGCTTGGCCCGTTCCCCGCTCAGGCCGGCATCGCCGTGGCGGTCGAGCCAGTCGCTCGACATGTCGGACTCGACATCGTCGAAAGCCCACCCCGGCCTTGTGCAGTGGGTGGGGCAGCACGGGTTGGGCGTGCTTCAGCGCGCGGTGCCGCGTCGGAACAGATTCACGATGGCCAGCAGGATGGCGGCACCGATGAACGAGACGACCAGGGCTGGCAGGCTGAAGTTGTTCTGGTTGATGGTGCCGACGCCCACCAGTGGCGAAATGAACCAGCCGCCCAGCATGGCGCCGACGATGCCCACGATGACGTTGAGGAACATGCCCTGCTGGTCGTTGGTCTTCATCAGGATGCTGGCGAGCCAGCCGATGACGCCGCCGACGATGAGCCAGATGATGAAGTTCATGGTGTGTTCTCCTGACGGTTGTTCAGCTACCCCGCACCGGATGTGCAGGGTCAGGGTGGCCATGGTCGCGTCCACGCCGGGGCGCGTCTGTACGGCCGCGCACCCGGGCGGCGGTCACAGTTGCGTGCCGATCAGCGAGGCCAGCCACTCGCCTGCACGCTCGCGCAGCGGGCGGGCCTGCCACTCGGCATGGCTCACCGGATGAGCCAGTGCGAGGTCGGCTTCGAACGCTGCGGTGGCCGTCTAGGAGTCTGCGCGGCAGAACCGGGTAGTTCCTGATGCTGCGTGGCACGGCAAG
>CAZXLI010000194.1:0-12424 GCA_964641795.1 uncultured Bordetella sp.
CTTGTCGATGCCTTCCTTGAAGATCTTGGTGTTGGTGACGAACAGGTCGTCACCCACGATCTGCACCTTCTTGGCCAGCCGGTCGGTCAGGATCTTCCAGCCGTCCCAGTCGCCTTCGGCCATGCCGTCTTCGATGGAGATGATGGGGTACTTGTCGACCCAGGTGGCCAGCATGTCGGTCCACTCCTGCGAAGTCAGCTGGATGCCGCCTTCGCCTTCGAGCACGTACTTGCCGTCCTTGTAGAACTCGCTGGCGGCGCAGTCCAGGCCGATGGCGATCTGGTCGCCGGCGCGGTAGCCAGCCTTGTCGATGGCCTGCAGGATCAGCTGGATGGCGGCCTCATGGCGCTCGACGCTGGGCGCGAAGCCGCCTTCGTCGCCCACGGCGGTGGAGATGCCCTTGTCGTGCAGGATCTTCTTGAGCGCGTGGAAGGTCTCGGCGCCCCAG
This sequence comes from uncultured Bordetella sp., assembly GCA_964641795.1. GTDB lineage: Bacteria > Pseudomonadota > Gammaproteobacteria > Burkholderiales > Burkholderiaceae_C > Pseudaquabacterium. Next base: position 449 of record CAZXLI010000194.1, read on the forward strand.
CGCAGCGCTTCGCGGAAGCTCGGGGCGCCGATCGGAATGATCATCAGCTCCTGGAGGTCGAGGTTGTTGTTGGCATGCGCGCCGCCGTTGACGACGTTCATCATCGGCACCGGCATCGACATGCCGCCCGAGCCGCCGAAGTAGCGGTACAGCGGCAGGCCCGATTCCTCGGCCGCGGCACGGGCCACGGCCATGCTCACCACCAGCGTGGCATTGGCGCCCAGGCGGCTCTTGTTGTCGCTGCCGTCCAGGTCGATCAGCGTCTTGTCGAGGAAGGCCTGCTCCGAGGCATCGAGCCCGAGCACCGCTTCGCTGATTTCGGTGTTGACATGCTCCACCGCCTTCAGCACGCCCTTGCCGAGGTAGCGGCTCTTGTCGCCGTCGCGCAGCTCGATGGCTTCGCGGCTGCCGGTGGAAGCGCCCGAGGGCACCGCGGCACGGCCCATGGTGCCGCTTTCCAGCAGCACGTCGCATTCGACGGTGGGGTTGCCGCGGCTGTCGAGGATTTCTCGGCCGACGATATCGACGATGGCGCTCATTCGGTGCTTTCCTGCGGGGAAGGGGTTGAAATCGGCGCCGATTATCGGCGATGCCGATGGGGTCCCCCGCAGAAAGAACCGACGCTGAAACTGCTCAGGCGCTGTCGAGTTGCAGGTCGGCCACCTCGACCCGGCAGGCCTCGCGCACCCGCTGCACGGTGGCGGGGGCTTCCATCTGGAACCAGCCCTCGTGGCCGCGGTCGCGCCGCGCCGCGAGCACCGCCTGCTTGATCGCGAAGAAGGCCGACACCGCCAACGTCATCGGCGGCTCGCCGATCTCCTTCGACGACAGCAGCTCGCCCGGCTCGGTCGAGGGTGGTGCCAGCTCGCGCGGGAACAGCCGGACATTCAGCTGCAGCGGGATGCTCTGGGTGGCCGGTGGCTTGTATTCCCAGGTGTTGACGGTGTACAGCGCGCCGGGCGCCGGCCGGGTGGGCGAGGGCTCGGTCGGGCTGTCGGCCGGCTGGTAGCTGAGCGCCTCGCTGGTCACGTAGCCCAGCCCCTGCACGAAGCCGCCCTCCACCTGGCCGACATCCACCGCCGGGTTCAGGCTGATGCCGGCGTCGTACACCACGTCGGCGCGCAGGATGGTCGTTTCGCCGGTCAGCACGTCGATCTCCACCTCGGTGCAGGCGGCGCTGAAGGTGTAGCCGTTGAAGTAGTCCACCGGCTCGCTGGCCGGCTGGCCGTTGACGTCCTTGAACGTGAGGCCGGTGTCCGGCTGCGTGCCGCCGGGAATCGCGACCCGGGCCTGGGCCGACAGGTTCAACCGCGCCGCAAAGGCCTGCGCAACGATGCGCTGCCACAGCGTGGCCCCTTTCAGCGCCGGCGGCGCGGCCCGCCAGCCCTCGGGGTAGTCCCAGAAGTTCAGGCCCTGGCTGGCGCACCAGGCCGCGCCCTGCTGGGCCAGCTGCGCGAAGCAGAACTGCTCCAGCCGCTGCCGCAGCGCGCGGCAGGCGGCCTGCGCCGCGCTGCCGTTGAACGAGGTGCCGGTGGAGGCGCCGGTGCTCTCGGGGCAGGGCACGACGGCGGTGTCGTTCTCGGCCACGCGGATGATGCCCATCGGCACGTTCAGTTCCAGCGCCACCACCTGGGCCATCTTGGTGTTCAGTCCCTGGCCCATCTCGATGCCGCCGTGGCGCACCAGCACGCTGCCGTCCTGGTCGTAGACCTCGATCAGCGCGCCGCCCTGTTCGAGCATCGCCAGGTTGAAGCCCGAGCCGTACTTCACCGGGATGATCGAGATGCCGCGCTTGCGCCAGCGGTTCCCGGCATTGAAGGCCTGCACCGCAGCGGCACGCGCATGGAAGTCGGACTGTTCCAGCGTGTAGTCCCAGACCTCGCGCATGTAGCAGGACTCGAGCGATTCGCCATAGGGCGTGCGCTGGCCGGGCTGGTACAGGTTGCGCGCGCGCACCTGGTCGGCGCTCAGGCCCACGGCCAGCGCGGCGGCCTCGATCGCGTCCTCGACGATCAGCGCGGCCTGCAGCATGCCGACCGTGCGCATCGAGGTGTTGCTGGTCTTGTCGGTGCGGCAGACGTCGGTGCGGCAATGCCAGTTCGGGATCCAGTAGGCCGAGTCGCTGCGCAGCGCCAGGCAGTCGCTGATGACGAACGAGCAGTCGTAGGTGCGTCCGCCGTCGAGCCAGTAGTCGGCCTGGTAGCCCAGCAGCCGGCCGTGCGTGGCCGGTTGGCTGGCATCGCCGATGGCCACGTGGTAGTTGCCCAGCGCCGGGTGGCGATGGCCGAACATGGCCGTGTCCACCGCCCGCAGGCTGGCCAGGCGCACCGGGCGATTCACCGCCCAGGCGGCCACCGCGGCCATCACCGCCGGGAACACCGATTGGCCGCACTTGCCACCATAGCCGCCGCCGACGCGGCGCACGCGGACGTCGACCTTGTTGAGCGGCAGGCCGATGGCACGGGCGACGCCGCCCTGCACCGAGTTCGGATCCTGGGTCGAGGCGTGCACCCGCAGCTGGCGGTCTTCCAGCGGCTCGACCAGGGCCGACTGGGTCTCCATGTAGAAGTGGATCTGGCTGCCGACCTTCTGTGCGCTCGAGACACGGGTGCAGCTGGCACCGTTGACGCGTACTTCGTGCGACAGCACCGGCTGCGGCGCGTCGGGCTGGTCCGCCGGGCGGGGCGGCACCCAGCCCAGCGTCGAGCCGGCGCGTTCGATCTGCCAGATGTGCGAGTACCACTCGGCGCCCGGCGGCTGGTCCAGGAACACCCGGGCCAGGCGCTGCGCGTCGGTGGGCGGGATGTCGATCACCGGTGTCTCGGCGGTGAAGTTGCACAGCCGGGTCTGCAGGTACTCGGCGGCTTGCTGGGCGAGCTGTTCGTCCTCGGCCAGCACCAGGCCGATGCACTGGCCGAAGCCGGTGAGCAGCAGCGGCGCGGCCGTGTCGTAGCCGGCCGGCAGCCGGCCGCCCGGGCAGGATGCGAGCGGCAGGCTGACGGCGAAGACCGGGTCGTCGGCGCCGGTGCCGCCATAGACGGGCCCGGGCACGTCGATCGCGGTGATGTAGCGCTGCACCTGCGGGAACCGCTGCCGCAGCGCGGCCAGCACCTGGTCCGGCGTGGCCGGCGCCGTCTGGCCGGGCAAGCGGTACTCGCAGCGGCCCAGCGCCACCTGGCTCTGCACCGCGGCGGCATTGAGGCCGCGGCGTGGCAGCGGGATGTCGTGCGTGTACTGGGCCTCGCCGGTGGCCTGCAGGAAGGCTTCGATCTTCACGTAGGGCCGGTTCGCCGGGTACTCGGCGGGATCGTCGGCATAGGCCTGCGTGCCGCGCGAGACCGGGCGCACCGTCCGCTCGGCGCCCGACCGCAGCGCGGGCGGCACCGGCAGGCCGCGCCATTCCATCACCTCGAGGAAGAACTTGTACAGGTACGAGGCGGCCAGCTGGCGCCGGTACGCCGGGCTGTAGCCTTCGTCGGGCAACTGGGCATAGCGCTCGGCATGACGTTCGATCAGCGCGGCCAGCTCGGCATCCAGCGCCGCCAGGGCGGCCTGCAGCGCGCCTGCGTCCCAGCGCCGGCCCTGCAGCGCGGCCTCGGTGAGCGGCAGGCGCGTCGCCACCGGCGTCACGCCGCCGATCACCAGCGCGATGTCGGTCACCTGCTGCTGTGCATCGAGCCGCACGCGGCAGCCGGCATTCACGATCGAATGGGCATTGACCTCGCGCTGCGCCGTCTTGTAGGTCTGCGCGAAGGTGTTGGCGCCGGTCAGCGGCACGTGGTAGCGCAGCAGCACCGCGCCGTGGGCGAAGGCCGGCGCGGCACGCCATTGCGCGGCGAAGGCCAGCAGGTCCAGGGTCTGTGGCGTGTCGCCTTCGGGCAGCAGCACGTCCACCTGCGCGCCGAGCGCGGCCAGCGCCGTGAACAGGTCGGAGGGGAAGGGCACGCCCTCGTCGGCATGCCGCAGCACCAGCAGCGTGTTGCCGGCCAAGGTGGCGGCATGCCGCACGATGGTGCCGGCGGTGCGCTGCGCCATCGTGTGCAGCGCCTGCAGCGCGGGCAGGCCGGCATCGCCGGTGCCACGGGCGGCGGTGATGGCCGCCTCCAGGCGGTCCACCAACTCGGCGTAGGTCATGCCGGCGCCCAGTTGCAGGCGGTCGGGCTGCGATTGCCAGCCGTGCAGTTCGGGCAGCTGGGCGATGTCGATGAACACATGGGGGTCTTCGACGCTGCGCGGGTACACGCCGATCGAGGTGTTGCCGCCCACCAGCCGCACGTTGGCGCGATCGGGATGCTCGCGCAGCAAGGCCTGCAGCGCGGGCAGGCTGGTCGGCCGCACCCAGCGGTAGCCGCCGGCAGCGAAGTCCACCGCACGCGGCGGGCGCTGCAGGTCCGTCGGAAAGGCGATGGCCAGCGGCCGCACCTGCCCCGGCTGCTCGGCCGGGTCGACCTCGCAGCGCATGCAGCCGCGCTCGTCGACGGCCGGGTTCCAGTCCGACGCGAACTGCTGCTTGAAGCCGTACAGGATGGGCCGGTAGCCGGTGCAGCGGCACAGGTTGCCGTCGAACAGCTGCTCGATCTGCGCCTGCGTGCCGGGCTTGGGGCCATGCTGCGCGATGGCCGCGCTCATGTTCATCACCCAGCCCGGCGTGCAGTAGCCGCACTGCGTGCCGTTGTGGCGGGCCACGCAGTCCTGCACCTCGCTGACGGCATCCGCCTGCACACTGCCCGTGCCCTCGATGGTGGTGACCAGCATGCCGTCCAGCGAGGCCAGCGGGCGCAGGCACGAATTGACCGAGCGGTGCTCGACCTGCTGCGTGGCCGGGTTCCAGCTCGACAGCATCACCGTGCAGGCGCCGCAGCCGCCCTGCTTGCAGCCGATCTTGGTGCCGGTGAGGCCGACGTCGGGCGAGCGCAGCCAGTCGGCCAGCAGCGTCGTCGGCTGCACATCGGGCAGCGTGACGGGCTCGCCGTTCAGGTAGAAGTGCAGCGTGGTGCTGGGGGTGTTGTCCATCGTCGGCTCCTGCGGATCAGCGTGCCGGAGCGCCGGCATCGGGGCAGGTGGGCTTCACCTGCGGGTTCTTGAACACCGCGTACTGCGCGAACGCCACCTGCAGCTGCAGCGAGGAATCCAGCGGTATCGCGGCGGAAACCGCGCCGGTGCTGCCGGGGAAGGGCGCCGGGTAGGCGTAGTCCGAGAAGTACTGGCTGTTGGCGGCGTTGAAGGTGGTGCACATGCCGTCGAAGGCGAAGATCGCCGGGACGTTCTGCCCCTGCGCCGGCAGCACGCCCGGTGCCGGCGCGTAGGCGCCCATGTGGCAGGAGACGCAGCTCGAGTTGGGCTGGTCGACCACGCCGGCCAGGCGTTGATAACACCCATAGTGCTCGGGGATGCGCATCGGCGCGCGCAGCGATTCGTGCGGTGGCCGGCTCTGGTCCTGCGGCACGGCCGGGAAGGTCTTCGCATCGTTGCCCCACTGCACGCCGATGGGCTTGAGGCGATCCCACAGCGTCTTGCCGGGCAGGCGGCCGTCATAGGCCAGCGTGGTGTAGACCCAGCGCGTGGGCGAGCGCGGGTCGACCACCGCGATGTCCATCTGCACCAGGTGCACGTGGCGCACCTTGCGCTCGCAGGTGGCGTAGCTGGTCGGGCCGGTCTGCACGTGGCCGTTGGCCTGCCAGCGCGTGCTGCCCTTCAGGTAGGGCACGCTCTTGTCGTCGGCGGTGGTGTTGAGGATCTTGACCACCACCGTGCCATCGGCGAAAGGCATGCCGCGCGCCAGCAACCGGCCGTTCTGTCCCTGGTAGACCGCGGGCTCGCCGCTGGCCGGCCATTGCTGGCCGATCGAGGCCGCGCCGCAGTCGTTGTAGAAGCCGACCGACCAGGTCTCGAACAGCGGGTCGACGCCGTTCTGCGCCTTCGCACCCGGCAGGCGGTGGCCGCCGCTGCCGCGGCCGGCATTGGCGCCGCCGACGAAGGTGGATTCGGCGGTCGACAGCTCGTTGGTCAGGCCGTGCACGAACTCGCGGCCGCGCTGGCCGTCGTAGGCCATCCACGGCACATGGAACCAGCGCGTGCTGCCGCCGACTTCGGCGCGCCAGCCGATCTCGTCGCGCAGGTTGGCGTCCTGGCCCTGCTTGACATAGTTGACGATGTCCTGGATGTAGGCGGCCCAGCCGGCGTTCCAGCCCTTGGCGTTGAAGTCGACCTTGCGCTTCAGCCAGGGCGAAGGGCATTCGACCGGCGCTTTCGGGTACTGCGCGCTGAGCTTGAACACCGGGCCGGTCCAGCCCGGCGGTGGCGTGTCGACACTGTCGCGGAAGGCCAGTTGCGCGGCGGTGGGCGCCGCAGGTGCGGGAGCCTGCGCGAGCGCGTCGGCGAACGGAACGGCGAGGGCGGCGCAGGTGCCGGCGGCCACGGCGGCGCGCCGCGCTGAGCGGTTCGGGTGCTTCATGGTGAGGAACTCCTAACGTGGATCAGGGGCGGCGCAGGATGCGGCTGAGGGCCTGCACCGGGCCGGTGGCGGCGGCTGCGCTGGGCGGGCTGTAGGCGCGCTGGAACAGCGTCCAGCTGAAGTCGGCGCCGCCGCGCTGCGCGCCCTGGTGGCAGTTCTGGCAACTGTCGAGCTGGTGGTAGGTTTCCATCGTGATGTTGGCCACCTGGCAGGCCGGGAAGGCCAGGCCGCCGACCGTGGGCGGCGTGCCGTCTTCGCAGCCGAAGTTCTGCTGGTTGGTGGCAGCCCAGGGTGGCTGCAGCGGCGAACTGGGTGGCACGGCGGGCGATGTCGACCATTGGGTGCCGATCAGCCAGTAGTTCGTCCAGGGCGTGTTGGCCAGCAGCTGGCGGAAGCTGGTGTTGATCTGCGTGGTGGGCATCGCCGCCGGGGTCGACGGGATCTGCGACAGCCGCGTCACGTTCACCGGCTTCAGCGCTGCGCTGGCCGCCTGGAACGCGCTGATCGGCGCCGGCTGGTAGCTGTAGCCCGGGTGATCGGCCGGATTGGCACGCGCACCGTTGTAGTACGAGGGCTTCATGCCGTCCGGCAGGCCGGGATCCTCGCCCAGGTTGTCGACCTGTTCGAAAGTGCTCCAGACCCACTGCGGGAACTTGTCGACCTTGTGCGAGATGTGGAAGCCGACCAGGCCCACGCGCACCGGCTTGCACGCGCAGTCGATCACGCGGCCCTGGCCGTTGGGCTGCGTCGACTTGCAGCTGCCGGGCTCGACATTCAAGGCCTCGAGGTGGAAGAAGCGTGAATGGAACTTCGGGTCCAGCCGCGAGAGGTCGCGCCACGCGGCCTTGACCTCGATCGCGCCCAGTTGCTGCGGCGTGCTGGCCGGAAAGTAGATCGGCGGGAAGCCGTTCTTCGGCCAGTTGGCCTGGTTGTAGAACTTGTTCGAGCGCACGTAGTCGTACTCGACCTTGTTCACGCGCACCTCGTAGCGCGTGAGCAGCCCGGTCTGGTCGATCAGCGGGCCGGCGAAGGCCTGGTTCAGCTCGTCGGCCACGGTGCCGAACTTGCTGGTGGCGATCAACACGGGCCGCTTGTCGTTGCGCGCGATGTTGCGGCAGGGGTTCAGCGTGTCGTTCGACTCCCACGGCGGTGGTGCCGAGCCGTCCTGCGGGTACAGGTCGTTGGCCGTCTTCCAACCGAGGAAGGCGGGCTGCAGGCCGTCGACATAGCCGCGCTGGAACACGGCCGGGTCGCCGGGGCGGTAGGGCTCGCCATGGTCCTCGGGTCGCGAGGGCCACATCGCCGCGATGAAGTTCTGCCACATGAAGGTGTCGAACATCGGCCGCGTGTCCAGCGGGTAGGCGGCGAACGGAAAGTCCGGCACCTGGCGCGGCATGTCGCCGCGCAGCACGGGCTTCAGCGCGCTGTAGTCCACCGGCTGCTGGGCCTGGGCGTCCGTGGCCGAGAGCACCCCGGCACTGCCCAGCAACAGGGTCAGCAGGAGCGCGGCCCAGGGGGCCGGCGGCCGATTCGATCTGTCAGGTACCAGAGGCTTGCTCATCGATTTGCTCCCTTGAATGGCCCGGCTTCGGAAAACTGGCCGGCGACCGACCTTGCCATTGCACCGCCGGTCCTGCGCCAGCGCAATGGCAATTGTTGACATGACGCTCTGTAATGGCGTTATGGAGCGTCCATTGAAGGACCGTGGTGCTCCGCGATCCCTCGCCTTGGCGGCGGCTCAGCGGCTGAACAGCTGGCGTTCGGTCTGCTTGATCGAGCCGGCCTGGTAGTACGGCTTCCACCAGCCCTCGGCATCGGTCTTCAGGCGCAGCGGCTGCGGGCTGCCTGTGGCGTGTTTCAGGGCCGCGGCAAAGGCGTAGTGGTCGACCAGGCGGATGCCTTCGATCGCGAAGGCGGTGGCGATCGCGCGGTCGTGGATCGCGATCAGGTTGTCGCCGTTGCTCTGCTCGCCGCCTTCGGCCAGGTTGGATGAACCGCAGAACACGACCGGGTCGCTGCCGTTGAAGTCGACGACGACGAACTTGTGGTGCACCACGTGCGACGCCGCGCCGGTGACTTCGCGCTCCTGTGCGAAGGGCGGTGGAAACGTCTCCGGGTTCTCCTTCGAGTACACCAGCACGCCGCCGTCGGCCGAGGGCGTGAACACGGCCGTCCCTCCGCCGTCGGCGGTGCCCGCATCCGGGCTGTCGGAGATGCCGTACGAGAACAGGCGCTTCTGCCCGTGCAGGGCCTTCAGCGCCGACAGCACATCGCTCTTGCCGTCCAGGTCCATCACCGCAAAGATGACCGAACTCTGCGCAGCTTCGATGGCTTTCAGCAGCGGCTGCAGCGAGAACGTGGGCGCCTGGTGCGGCGCGAACGAGAGCTCGAGCGGCGGCAGTTGCGGCCGGGTGACCGAGAAGGTCTGCTGCGATATGGCGTCGGCCTCGAAGGCGGCGGCCTTCAACCCGGCGGCCAGTGCGGTGTCGAATGCCTGGCCGTACTGACCCGCCACCTCCGGGTCGTTGAACACCAGCACGTGGTTGGCATTGACGTACAGGCCCGTGATGGAGAAGTTGGTCGAGCCGGTCAGCACCTTCACCGCCTGGCCGTTGACGCGCTTGATCAGCACCTTGTTGTGCTGGAAGCGCGAGAAGTGGCCTTGTTGCGCCGTTGCCGCCACGGCGGCGATGTCGGCGTAAGCCTTGCCGGCGGCCGTCTCGGGCGCGTGGGTCTTGCTGTCGTCGGCCAGCAGGCGCAGGCGCGGCCCCAGCGTGATGAAGGCATTGATGATGTCGGGCTCGTTCAGGTCGTAGACGAACGCGTCCATCGTGGCCCCGGGCGTGTCGCGGCAATCGATGAAGAAGTCGATGATGGCCTGCCGCGCGTGGCCGCCGAGCCAGGCCCACTTCTGCTGGAAGGCGGCGCTGTCGAAGCGCCAGCCGTCGGCATGGCCGCCGGGCTGGTAAGGGCCGTTGCCGAAGCGGTCGGCATAGGCCTGGGACGACAGGTAGCCGCGGGTGAAGGCGACTTCGATCGCGTCTTCTGCGAAGGGCTGCACGTCGATCGACAGCGTGACGCGCTGGTCATCGACCAGGTCGGTGGATGCCGCGCTCTTGAACCGCTTGACGGTGAGCTGGTAGTCGCAGGGCCCGAAGTCGGCATCCGGCGGGAAGTCCAGCCACCAGAACTTCTGGAACGGTGCGATGTCGGAAGACAGGAACTTGCCCTGTGGGGACACTGCCGGGTTGCTGAAGGCCCCGGCGAAACCGAGCCGGTTTCCCAGGAAGCCGAAGGCCTGCTGGCCCGCCGACCGGCGCGCGATCGAGAAGCCGGCCAGCCGTTCGCACAGGTGCTCGGCCAGGTCGAAGGCCAGCATCACGCAGCGGTCGCCCGCGTAGGCCTTGACGCTGAAGCCGCCCGATGTGGCGCTGGTGCTGTACTGCCGGCTCATGATGGGGCTTTCACGGTGGGATGGTTGGGCCGGCTGCCGCGCCAGCGTCGCTCGCGCTCACGCACATAGGCGTCGGCCGCGGCGCTGCTGGCCAGCGCCGGCATGCGGTGGTGGGCGCCACCCTGCTCGTCGACCACCGGCAGGCGGGCCGCCAGCTCGGCATGCACCTGCTGCAGGTGGGTCGGCGTGTCGGCGTTGGGCGCGGGCGTGGCCGAACGCGGCACGACGACGCCCTGCAAGGGATCGTCGGTGCGCGGGTGCGCCAGTGTCAGCACGGCGCCCAGGTCGCTGGCGGCGGCGTCGCGGCGGGTCAGCGGCGGGATGTTCCAGCGCTGCTGCACGGTCTTCAGGATGGCGGTGTGGTCCAGTGGTGTCGTGCCGGCCGGCACGCGGAACACCGTGCCGGGCGCGATCAGCGGCGACACCAGCACCGTGGGCACCCGCAGCCCGAAGCGCTTGAAGTCGAAGCCGAACTCGCCCACGGTGTCGTCGGGCGGCGTCGCGGTCCAAGGCGGCGCCACGTGGTCGTAGCAGCCGCCGTGCTCGTCGTAGGTGACGATCAGCAGCGTCTTGTTCCAGGCCGCCGTGTTGCTGCGCAACGCGACGTAGACATCGTGGATCAGCTGCTCGCCGGCCGACACGTCGGACACCGGGTGCTGGTCGTTCTGGCCGGTGCCACCCCAGGCCGGTTCGAGGAAGGTGAAGGCCGGCAGCGTGCCCGCAGCCGCGGCGGCCTTGAAATCGGTGAACACGCCGAAGTGGCTGTCGGGCGCACTGGTGGTGTCCGGGAAATTGTGACGCGTCAATGGGGCGTTAGAAAATCCATAGATCGCCCAGCCGATGTTGGCCTTGCTCAAGGCGCCGAAGATGCTGGGCACCGTGAAGGTCTTGGTGTTGTCGTCCATGTGGCCCTGCGAGGTGGCCGCGCAGGCGAAGGCCCGGTTCGGCAGCGTCTCGGTGGGCGCGGGGCTGAACCAGTGGTCGCACACCGCGTAGCCGCGCGCCAGGCCGCTGAGCACCGGCAGCATCTCGGGCGAGAAGCAGCCCATGATGTCGCTGGCCTGCGTGCCGGGCACGATTTCCTTCGGCCGTTCGTGCGTTTCCCAGCCCAGCGTGTAGGCGAAGTCCTTGACGAAGCCGAGGTTCGCCGTGGCCGGCGCCGATGCCGGGGCGTCGATGCTGCGGAACAGCTGGTCGTTGGTCGCGCGGTAGCCCTCGCCGGGGTCGGCGCCGGGCATCAGGTAGGCATTCGGCGTCTTGGCGGTGATGCGGAACACCGGCACCGCCTTGCCGGTGGCATCAGGGTTCGATTCGTGGCCGGTGAGCCCTTCATAGGGCTGGCCGCTCGGTGACTGGTTGCCGGCCTCCGTGTACAGGAAGCCGAGCATGTGATCGAAGGACCGGTTCTCCAGCATCAGCACGACGATGTGCTCGAGCTGGTCGAGATGCGAGGCCATGGCACGCCCTTCCCAGTCGGTGGGTGCCGCGGCGCGGCGCCCGAGGCTGCGCAGTGTGCGCGCGGCCGTGGCAGGGTGGGGGTGCCAGCGCAATAGTGCGCAAACGGCGCGGAAGCGCGCCGTCGATGCAGCAGGGCCGGCCGGGCCGGCCCAGATCAGCAGCTGAAGTCGTTCTCCAGCAGCGGCTGGGCCTTGATCACCCGGTCGAGGGCGACCAGTTGTTCCAGCAGCGCCTGCATGTGCTTCAGCGGCACGGCGTTCGGGCCGTCGCTCAGCGCGTTGGCCGGGTCGGGATGGGTTTCCATGAACAGGCCGGCGATGCCGACCGCCACGGCGGCACGCGCGAGCACGGGCACGAACTCGCGCTGGCCGCCGGAACTCGTGCCCTGGCCGCCGGGCAGCTGCACGCTGTGGGTGGCGTCGAACACCACCGGCGCGCCGGTCTCGCGCATGATCGCGAGGCTGCGCATGTCGGACACCAGGTTGTTGTAGCCGAAGCTCGCGCCGCGTTCGCAGGCCAGGAAGCGGTCTTCCGACAGGCCGGCTTCGCGCGCGGCGGCGCGGGCCTTGTCGATGACGTTCTTCATGTCATGCGGCGCGAGGAACTGGCC
>CAZXLI010000195.1:0-12415 GCA_964641795.1 uncultured Bordetella sp.
GCGGCACCGGTCGTCGCACCACCAGCGGCACCACCGGCCTCACTACCGGCCTCACCACCAGCCTCACCACCGGCCTCACCACCAGCGGCACCACCGGCGGCGCCGCTGGTCGTGGCACCGCCGACGGCGGCAACACCGGCTGTCGGCGCCGCCTCCGCGCGCGCCCTGCCGCCGGTGCCCGCACCCATCGCCATGCCGGTGCCCACCCCCGCCGCCGCGGCCGCGTCTGCTGCGCTTCGCACCCCCGCGGCAGCGGCTTCGACGGGCGCCGGCGCCGCCGCGCCGCCGATGCCCGCCGCTGCGGTGCCCGCCAGCGCGCCGACCGCCGTCGCCCGCCTGCCGCAGCTGAAGGAACTGCCCGAATCGCTGCGGCGCGAACTGCCTGCGCTGAGCTTCGGCGGCGCGATGGATTCACCCCAGCCCGCGGCCCGCATGCTGATCGTCAACGGCCAGCTGCTGCATGAAGGCGAGGCCGCCGCGCCGGGCCTGGTGCTGCAGACCATCCGGCTGCGCAGCGCCGTCTTCGAGTACAAAGGCACCCGCTTCGAAGTGAGCTACTGACGATGATGAGCGGCCTGGGCGTGATCGCGGTGTTTGCCGGTGCCGGCTTCGGCGCATTGCTGCGCTGGGCCTTCTCGCTGTGGCTGAACCCGCTGTGGCCGGCGCTGCCGCTGGGCACGGTGGCCGCCAACCTGGTCGGCGGGCTGCTGGTCGGCCTGGCGGTGGCCTTCTTCACCGCCTACCACCAGCTGCCGCAGGAGTGGCGGCTGTTCGCGATCACCGGCTTCCTCGGCGGGCTGACGACCTTCTCGACCTTTTCGGCCGAGGTCGTCGGCATGCTGATGCGCCAGCAGCCGCTGCTGGCGCTGGGCACGGCCGCGCTGCACCTGGCCGGCTCGTTCGGCCTGACCTGGCTGGGCCTGCTGATCGGCCAGTCCTGGGGGCCGCGCGCCTGACGCACGCTCGCTAGCGTGCGGCGAGGCCGAAGCGCTCGCGCCACTGCCGCTCGCCGGGCGGGGTGAACTGCACCACGCGCGAATCCTTGGCGCGCCGCGCCCAGCCCAGCGCGTACAGGCGCTGCAGCAGCGCGGCGCCGATCGCCCCGCCGAGGTGATGGCGGCGCTCGCTCCAGTCGAGGCAGCGCCGGCACAGCGGGCGGCGCTGCGCCGCGAGGGCGGCGACGTCGATGCCGAAGTCCTCGAAGAAGCGCAGGCCGGCGCGGGTGGGCTGCAGCGCCTGCGCGTCGTCGCCATCGGCGCTGATCCACTGGCGCTGCAGCAGGCTGTCGAACAACTGCACGCCATGGTCGCCGGCCAGGTGGTCGTAGCAGACGCGGGCGCTGCGCAGCGCCGGCTCGCGCGGGCTCGAGCGCAGCCGCAGCGCGCCGGCGCGGTAGGCCACGCCCATCAGGCTTTCGAGCAGGCGGGCCACGTCGTCGTCGGCCAGCTGGTAGTAGCGGTGCCGCCCCTGGGCCTGCAGCGCCAGCAGCCGCGCCTCGACCAGCTTGGCCAGGTGCGCGCTGGCGGTCTGCTTGGTGATGCCGGCAACGGCCGCGAGCTCGGTGGCGGTGAGCGCCTGGCCGCCCATCAGCGCCGTCAGCATCTCGGCGCGCGCCAGGTCGCCGATCAGCGCGGCGATGCGCGCAATGTGCGGTCCGTCTTTCATGGTTCGATGTTAAACGAACCGTCGACGGCAGTTCACGCCCTACGCTGGCGGCTCCCTGAAACCCCCCGTCGGCAACGACACGACCCATGAGCCTCACCGTCTTCATCCGCTACCAGATCGACCCGTTCCAGCGCGACGCGTTCCAGACCTATGCCGAAGCCTGGGGCCGCATCATCCCGCGCTGCGGCGGCGAACTGGTCGGCTACTTCCTGCCGCACGAGGGCACCAACGACATCGCCTGGGGCCTGATCAGCTTCGCCAGCCTGGCCGACTACGAGGCCTATCGCGCGCGGCTCAAGACCGACGGCGAAGGCCGCGCGAACTTCGGCTTCGCACAGGAGCGGCGCTTCATCCTGCGCGAGGAGCGCAGCTTCCTCGCCGGCGTCGAGGGCACGCTGAACCGGCCGGCCCGGCGCTGAAGCCTCAGGCAGGCGTCTCGGGGTCGCGGCCGAACGCCGCCGCCAGCACATAGCGCTCGGCCTGGCGCCGGCTGCCCAGCTTCAGCGCACCGCGCCGGGCCAGCAGCAGCAGGCCGTGCGCGGCGGCCCAGCTGCGGATGACCCGGTCGCGGGTCTGCGCAGCACTGTCGCCTTCGTCGGCGAACAGGCGGGCGGCCAGCCGGATCAGGCGCCGCACCTGCAGCCCCACCGGCGTCTCGGCATCGAGGTCGTCGCGCAGCGGCAGTGCGAACACCAGCTCGTACAGGCGCGGCTGTTCCAGCGCGTAGGCGATGTATGCGGCCATCATCGCCTCGCGCCGGCGCGGTGGGTCGGGCTCGGCCTCGGCCGCCCGGTCCATCGTGTCGACCAAGGCGGCGAGCTCGGCGGCGGCCACCTGGTGGATCAGCGCCGCGCGATCGGGGAAGTGCCGGTACAGCGCGCGGTGGTTGACGCCCAGCGCGGTGGCCAGCTCGCGCAGGCCCAGGCTCTCGGGCGGCTGCGCGGCCAGCCGCTCGCGGGCCGCGGCCAGTGCCTGCGCCTTCAGGTCGCCGTGATGGAAGGTGCTGCGCGGCAACGGCGGTTCGGGCATGCGGGCATCAGGTCATCAGGCGGGCATGCCACTCTACGGTCATTTCGGCCACCGGCTCGCCGGCCTCGTCACTGAAGGCCACCTGCACCTCGAAGCGCAGCCGGCCCTGCTGCTGCAGCTGCTGCACCAGCGCGTCGGCGTCCTGCGCCACGCTGGCATGGGCGCGGATCGTGCCCCGCGCGGCGTTCAGGTAGCGGATGCGTGCCTCGCTGGCCACCGGCCGGACCTTCAGGATCACCGGCGCCAGCGCCCCGGCCATGGCCGCGCCCGATGCCGCCTCGCCCAGCGCGAACAGCGCGGCCGCATGCATCGTGCCGACGTGGTTGGACAGCGCCTCGCGCTGCTGCAGCGTGGCAGTGCTGCGGCCACGGGCCACCTCGTCGATCGCCACGCCGGCCAGGCGGGCAAAGGGCACGGCGTCGATCGCCTGCCGCCGGATCTGCTCGAAAACCATGTGTCTGCTCCAGTGGATTGCCAAATGTCTCCATTGGAGACATTGCAAGCGTATCACGGCAGCCAACGGCTGGGGCGTCACATCCGCTAACGGGGTTTTGCCTCCTTTCACGATTGAGCGCTCAGTGCCGGCTTCGCCTCGGCCGAAACACCGGACGTCACCCCAGGAGAGTCCGCATGAACGCGCCCGCCACCAAGTCCGGCTTCAGCACCGCCAACCCGCATGCGCTGGCCACCATCCTCGAGGCCAGCCAGACGAAGACGATCATCGCGTCGCGCGACATCTTCGACATCACCGGCACCAAGCTGTGGGCGCGCGACATGCCGGTGTCCGGTGCGCTGCAGCGCAAGCTGCTCGACCGCAAGCTGCGCCACCCGCTGGAGAGCTGCCTGATGGCCGAGGACGGCGTGACGCCGCATGCGCTGGTCGAAGCCACCGAGGCGATGCTGGCGAAGGACACGCCGGTGGCCGCGCTGCTGAGCCGCCATGCCGCGCGCCTGCTGCAGGAGGTGGGCCACCTGCCGCTGCACCCGGTGGCGCAGCTGCTGCTGACCGCCGGCCAGGCCTCGCGGCCGGAGAGCTTCCAGCATGCGCTGCAGGCGATGGCGCTCAATGGCGCGCTGATGATCGCGCACGGCGGCGGCATCGCCGAGCTGCGCGTGGCCATGCTCTGCGGCCTGCTGCACGACCTGGGCGAGATGTACATCGACCCGCTGTACGGCGAGCTCGATGCCGACCGCACGCTGGACTTCCAGAGCTACCAGCAGCTGGTGGTGCATCCGCATGTCGGCAGCCTGCTGATCTCGCAGCTCACCAACTATCCGGCCACCGTCGCGCGCGCGATCGCCGAGCACCACGAGCGCCTCGACGGCTCGGGCTACCCGCACGGACTGCGCTCGGAACAGGTATCGCCGCAAGGCAAGCTGCTGGCCGTCACCGAGGCCGCGCTCGGCGTGCTGCGCGGTGGCCACCCGCAGCTGGCGCGCGCCAGCGTCGCGCTGCGCGTGGTGCCCGGCGAGTTCGACCTGAGCTGGGTCGGTCGCATCGCCCAGGCCGCGCGCCAGCAGCCGCTGCCCCAGGCCAGCCTGAGCCCGGCCGCCATCCACCACCGCCTGATCGCGCTGGACGGCGCGCTGCAGGCGGCGGAGAACAGCGTCCATGAACTGGCCGAGGCCACGCAGACGCCGGCGCTGATCGACGCGCTGGGCCTGGCGCAGCACCTGCTGCGCCGGCTGCGCACCGGCTGGTACGCCAGCGGCCTGTGGGCGCAGGCCGACGTCAGCGCGCAGGACGCCGCCGAGGTCGAGGCGGTGGAAGACGAACTGCTGTTCCGCCTGCGCGCGATCCAGCGCGCCACGCTGCTGCGCGCCGGCGAGCTGCCGGCCGACGAAGCCGCCCGACTGCAGGCGCTGTGCGAAGGGCTGGTGGCCGACATCGCCTGAAGCCACTGCTCAAGGGGGGGCCGGCCGCCCTCTCCATCGCCCTGGGGATGCCCTTCGGCGCCGCGCCAAACGATCATCCCTGCCAGCGCCGGCCGACTCGGCGCGCAGGAGATGATCATGGCCACGACCTATGCCCACGCGATGCCGATGCGCATCCAGGCCCGCCCCGGCTCGCGGGCCGAGACGCTGTACCGGAAGTACTCGGCGCTGCCCGGCGGCGCCTGGCCGATGCCCAAGGCCATCGCCCCCGGCATCAGCCCCGCGCCGCTGGACGACCTGATCTTCCACGGCGGCCGCGTCATCCCGCAGATCGAGTTCCAGAACGTCTACCTCGGCGGCCAGGCCTCGTGGCAGGCCTCGGACATCGCGTCGATCGACAACGCGATCAACCGCGCCATGCGCCACAAGAACCTGAACAACGTGATGCTGCAGTACTTCCCGGGCGCCAAGCCCAGCTGCGACATGCGGGCCTCCTTCGTGCTCGAGCAGACCAAGCCCAAGCAGCTGGACGAGCCGGCGGTGCAGGCGCAGGTGATCGCGCTGTTCGATGCCGGGCTGATCGACAAGAGCGATCTCGACAGCTGCATCTTCAACCTGCTGCTGCCGCCGGGCACGGTGCTCAAGCTCGACGACTCGAACTCGCTCAACGGCCTGGGCGGCTACCACGGCTCGCTGCACATGAAGCGCGGCGGCAAGCGCTTCACGCTGTACTACTCGGCCAACGTCTTCTCGCAGTTCCTGGCCAACGGGCGCGAGAACGGCATCGTCGTGTTCGACAAGCCGTGGAAGAACGTGGTCGGCACGCTGTACCACGAGATCAACGAGTTCCGCACCGATGCCGACGTCAACGACGCCATCACCCAGAACAGCAACGACTTCCTCGGCTGGACCTCCCGCTCGGGCAGCGAGGTCGGTGACCAGCCGATCTTCAAGGCCGGCGAGGAAGGCGACCTGAAGCTGGTCTTCAAGGAAGTGTCCGACCCGCCACGCAAGGTGAAGCTGCCGGTGCAGTTCCTGTACTCGAACGCGGTACACGGCGCCGAAGGGCCGATCAGCAAACCTCACGTCTGAAGTACGCGGAGCCCGCGATGCCGATCGACCTGAGCCGACCACTGGCCTGGCGCCAGGCCTCGCCCGAGGAACGCCAGCTGCTGCAGGACCTGCAGGCCAACATCCTGAAGGGCCACGGCCGGCGCCACACGCTGCAGCTGTTCCTGCGCTTCGACGACCCGCTGGCCGCCCGCGCCTGGCTGCACCGCACGGCGCGCCAGGTGACCAGCGCACTCAAGCAGCTGAAGGACAGCCAGGCCTTCAAGCGCAGCGGCAAGCCCGCCGGGCCGGTGACCTTGCTGATGCTCTCGCATGCCGGCTACCGCGCGCTGGGCGTGGCCCAGCACAAGGTGCCGCACGACCCCGCCTTCATCGAAGGCATGGCCGCGCGCCGCGCCGCACTGAACGACCCGGCGCCCAGGTCCTGGGACGAGCACCTGCGCGGCCCCTTGCATGCGCTGGTGCTGCTGGCCGACATCTCACCTGCGGCGGTGCTGCGCAGCCGCAAGGCCCTGCTGGCCACGCTGCCCGCCGGCGTGGTGCTGGCAGGCGAAGAAAGCGGCCACGGCATGGCCTCGACCCTCAGCCCGGGCGAAGGCGTCGAGCACTTCGGCTACGTCGACGGCCGCAGCCAGCCGCTGATGCTGCAGGAGGACATCGACCGCGAGCGCGACAGCCGCGACGGCAGCTCGGTGTGGGACCCCGCGGTCGGCCTCGACATCGCGCTGGTCAAGGACCCCGGCGGCGCCACGCCGCACAGCTTCGGCAGCTACCTGGTGTTCCGCAAGCTCGAGCAGGACGTGCGCGCCTTCCACCAGGCCGAGGCGAGCGTCGCCAAGGCGCTGGGGCTGAAGGGCGACGACACCGCGCGCGCCGGCGCGATGATGGTCGGCCGCTTCCGCGACGGCACGCCGCTGGTGCTGCAGGCCGCGCCCGGCATGAACCACCCGGTGCCCAACAACTTCGATTTCCTCGACGATCCGCAGGGCGCCAAGTGCCCGTTCCATGCGCATGTGCGCAAGACCAACCCGCGCGGCGAGAGCGGCGCGCTGGGCGCGACGATCGAGCAGGAACGCTCGCACCTGATGCCGCGCCGCGGCATCCCCTACGGCCAGCGCTCGCATGCGCCCGACGATCCGGCCCTCAAGCCCGCCGACCTGCCCACCGGCGGCGTCGGCCTGCTGTTCATGGCCTACCAGGCCAACATCGCGCGCCAGTTCGAATTCACCCAGGCCAGCTGGGCCAACAACCCGCTGTTCGCGCATGCCACGCCGCGCACCGGCATCGACCCGATCATCGGCCAGGGGCGCAGCGGCAGCGGCCAGCGCTGCCCGCTGCACTGGGGCGGCGGCGAGGGCACGCCGCGCCGCGCGGTCGACTTCCACGGCTTCGTCACGCTCAAGGGCGGCGAGTACTTCTTCGCGCCATCGATCTCGGCGCTGAAGGCGCTGTAGGCCGCGCCCGGCCCGGCATTCGCGGCTGCTCAGCCCAGCGGCTGCACCAGCCCTTCGCCATAGGGCGCGGCACGGAACTCGGGCAGCGCCTCGGCCGCGGCCGAGAACGCCACCAGCTGCGGATGGGCCTCGGCCGGCACCACCTCGGGCAGCACCTGCTGCGTGAAGTACCAGGCAATGGCCACGCTCAGGCCCGCCTGGTCGATTGATGCGCGCGCAGCACTCAGCGGCTGACGCGCGAGTTCCTGTTCGAGCTCGCCGTACGCGCCGAGCAACTGGGCGGTGACGCGCTCGATCCACGGGCCATGCCGCTTCTCCGGCGGCCGCAGGCCGCGCTCGTAGACGATCTGCGCGCTCTTCTCGCAGGCCGCCAGCGCCAGCCCGGTCAGGCGCAGCGCACGCTGCAAGGCCGGCAGTGCCGCAGGCCACAGGCTGCGCGGCCGCACCAGCGCCTCGGCGTACTGCAGCATCAGCGTCGAATCCATCAGCACGGTGCCGTCGTCGCACACCAGCGTCGGCGCCTTGACCACCGGGTTGATCGCGCCGAACGCCGCGAAGCTGCGGAACACCGACAGCGACTGGTGCTCGAAGGGCAGGCCCAGCAACTGCAGCGAGACGGCCACGCGCCGCACGAAGGGCGAATCGAGCATGCCGACGAGTTTCATCGTAGATCCTGTTCGAGCAAGAAGAGGGCATCGTTGATGGCCAAGCCGCAGAGTAGACTCATAGCGCTGGAGAATGCAATGGACTCGCCGCTCGTCAAACGTGATCCTGAGATCTTGAGTGGAGCGTTGTGCTTCGCTGGCACACGCGTGCCGGTCAAGAACCTCTTCGACTATCTCGAAGGCTCTTCGACACTCGAAGACTTCCTGCAGGACTTCCCTTCGGTATCTCGCGAACGCGCCGTCGCCGTACTCGAAGCAGCACGCGAACGCCTGACGGTCAATGCGCCTTCTGCTTGACGAGTGCGTTCCCGCGCGCTTGCGGAAGGCGCTGCCGGGCCATGAGGTCGACACCGTCGTCGAGGCCGGATGGTCGGGCATCAAGAACGGCAAGCTGCTCGCGCTGGCGGCGGCCCGATACGATGCCTTCGTCACCGTCGACAAGAATCTTCCCTACCAGCAGAACCAGACTGCACTTCCCGTTGCGGTGATCGTTTTGGACGCCGTCTCCAACGAATTGAATCGGCTGCTGCCACTCGTTCCCGCACTCGAAACAGCGCTGGGCAACTTGGTGCCGCAGACCTTTGTCGTTGTGGGTAGTCCTGCTCAGACGCGGGACTGAGCCGCGACGGACTCGGGAGTCCGATGGGCCATGTACCGACACTACTCCCCAACGTTGATCTGAAGATCCCTCCCGAACCGGACAGGCATGACTTCGCAGGCCATCTGAACAATCTTCTCGATCTGAGCACGGCTAACGTTTGTCCCGACGAACCAGCCGGAGGTCAGCCGATGAGAATGCTCGCTCGCGAGGTCAGCCCGACCAGGATACAAATCGTCCGGCACACGCGCGAGATAGCGACGGGTCCTTCCGTGTTTCGGCCGAGCCGCGAAGCGCTCGAGGAATGTCGGGTCGCGCCGTGCAAATGCCTCGAAGACGGCGACCAGGACTTCACGCCCGCTTCGACAGGGAGAGAACTGACCGTCCAACGTGTACCCAATGCCAGCCGGTTGGGATGCTGCACCGCACTCGGTTACGGCAGTGGCCAACGGTCGACCGTTACTGGCGATGGCAGTCCGCGCCGCACGCACTTGCGCTGCTCCATTTGCGGGCGAGACGGCTGCAGACTTGATTGCGACGTTCTCACGAAGGAACCGTGCCACGGTGTCTACGTCCGGTTTGAAGCCACAAAGGCTCTCCACCTTGTCAGCGATAAGCTCAATGAGTAGATCATCCTCCTCAGTGACCAGCTTCGACCAGGCCTCGGGCAGCGTCGCCAGCATCTGACGATGACGCGAGACATTGCCATAGTCCTCCCTCGCCGCCTGAAGGGCGGCACCTGAGGCGCAGCGGGAGTGGCTCAAGTACCGTTCCAGTCGGGCGGCACACTCTTCGATATCTCGCTCCACGAGATCAAGCCTGTAGACGCGTCGCTCCGAATAGTCGCCCTGTTCCGCTGGAAGGAAGAAGTTCCACTCTTGTCCGTCCGTGAGGATCGCTAAGGGGACGCCCTTATGGAAGGCGTACTCGAACAGCTGTCGCTCGGCTCCGTCGCTCTGCCCGATCTGCTTGACCTCCACGAAAGCAACCGGCCTGCTTGCCGGATGGCAAAGAGCGTAGTCGACTCGCCTTCCGCCCAGAACGTACTCGGGACAGACCACCTGCGTGTCGTACGTTGGCCAACCCAGTGCACCCAACAGCCGCAGCACGATTCCCTGAGAAACCGAGGCCTCATTGCCGTACCTTCCCGTCCGAATGCCGGCGCGGATGTCTTCGATGTGCGTCGAAAGATTCATGTGTCAGCCGGCTTGAACGTGAGTTTCCCTGCCCGCTTTCAGCGCGGCCTGGTAGGCCTCGATGCGCGGGAGCAGGACCTGCCGGCGGGCCAGGCTCTCGGCAGGCCAGTGCTGCTGACGGTCATAGTACTCGGCCACCGCCGGCGTGCCGGGCGGCAGCAGCACCCAGGGCTGCTTCGACGCGGTGAAGATGTGGATGTCCGGCGGGCAGCGGTCCGGATCGTCGAGGGTGCCGACGCGCACGAAGCTCACCAGCGGGCCGGCGCCGGCATAGTGGCTCCACAGCGCGATGCGGCAACCTGGGCAGCGCGCGATCTGCTGGCCCTGGCCGCTCTCGGACGGCGTATCCACCAGCTCCGGCGCCTCGCCCAGCAGTTCGACACGATCGGCCTCGATCATCGCGTTCAGCGCGAACGAGGCGCCGCTTTCGCGCTGGCACCAGCGGCAATGGCAGCAGTGCACGAACAGCGGTCGCGCGCTCAGGCGGTAGCGCACGCGGCGGCAATCGCATCCGCCCTCGAGCGGCATGGCATCGGTCTCGGTGGAGGGGCTCATCGTCATGCTCCTCAGCGCAGCGCGTGCAGCGCCACCGCCCGCGCCGGGGCGGACGCCGCCGTCGGGTCGGGCACCGGTGGCGGCGAGGCCAGCGCCTGGCGCCGGTATTCACTGGGCGTCACGCCGGTATCGGCCTTGAACGCGCGGTTGAAGGGCCCGAGCGACTGGAAGCCGGCATCCATCGCGATCGTCAGCACCGGCACCTCGGCCTGGAGCGGGTCGGCCAGCGCAGCCTTGGCATCGGCCAGGCGGTAGGCGTTGAGGTACTGGTTGAAGTTGCGCCAGCCCAGCTGCTGGTTGATCAGCCGCCGCAGCTTGTGCTCGGGCAGGCCCAGGCGATCGGCCAGCGCGCCGATGCTCAAGCCTTCCTCGCGGTAGACGCGCTCGTGCTCCATCAGCCGGTTCAGCGCCGCGACCCAGCGCGCGTCGGCCGGTTCGGGTGCCGCCGGCGCCGTGGCTGGCGGCGCCGCCGCGGTCGATGGCGTCGACGCGGCGACCGGTGGCACGGGCGGTGGCAAGGCGTGCATCGACGCTGCGTCGAACAGCTCGGCCCGCACGCTGCCCAGCAGCCGCCAGGCGATCGGCAGCACCACCAGCGCCAGGCCGATCGCATCGATGAAGCTGGCCCATTCCGCGGCCGCGGGCCGATCGTGCAGCACCAGCTTGGTCCCGGTGTTCAGCAAGGTGTAGGCGGCGCCCGCCGCGACGATGAAGACGCGCAGCCGCCGGCGGCCCTCGACGAGGTCGGCGCGCCAGGTGGCCAGCGACTGGATCACCGCCATCAGCGAGCAGCCCAGCGTGACGACGAGGATCGCGCCGCCCAGCGCCTCGGCCAGCGGCTGCTGCGGCGCCAGCGCATAACAGTTGACCAGACCGGCCCCGGCCAGCAGCCCCCAGGCCGCGCCATGCCAGGGCTGCAGGCGGAAGTGATCGGCAAACAGCGCGCGCGACAGCAGCCAGAACACCACCGCGTTGCCGGTGGTCAGCGCCGCGATCGGCAGTTGCCACAGCTGCGGCGGCTCGGCGAAACCGGGCAGCAGGTACAGCGCATAGGCCGCGACGCCCAGCGCGCAGGCCGTGCCCAGCCGCGCCGACACCGAGCGCCGATGGTCGCGCCACAGCACCAGCGCCACCAGCAGCAGCACCGCCACCAGCCCGGCGCGCAGGGCCAGGTTCAGGCTGTGCAGGGTGTGCAGTTCGATGGCCATCGTGGCCGCGATGCTACCGCCGAGCGGCGGGCCCGCGCGGGCCGATTCGCGCCGCTATCCGCCCGAACGCTTGACCACCCAGCCCTTGGCGCGCAGCAGCGCCATCACGGTGTCCAGGTGCTCGCCCTGCACCTCGATCACGCCGTCCTTCAGGCTGCCGCCGGCGCCGCAGGCGGTCTTCAGCTGCTTGGCCAGCGCCGCCAGTTCGGCCCCGGCCAACGGCACGCCCCGCACCACGGTGGCGGCCTTGCCGCGCCGGCCCGCGACCTCGCGTGCCACCCGCACGACGCCATCGCCCGCGGGCCCGGCGGCCGCCGCCTGCCGGCAGCGGCAACTGGCGACCGGCTGCCGGCACTGCGGGCACATGCGCCCGCCGCTTTCGGTGGAATAGACCAGGCCCATGCGCCTACTGCAGCAGGTCGAACACGCTGCGCGCGACGACCTTGGTGGCCCGGCGCAGGTCTTCCAGCACCAGGTGCTCGTCGGCCCGCTTGGCGTTGCTTTCGAACACCGTGCGCGGCCCGGCGCCGTAGATCGCCGCCGGCACGCCGGCCGCGGCGTACAGCCGCACGTCGGTGTACAGCGGCGTGCCGGAGGTGGGAATCGGCTCGCCGAACACCGCTTCGCCATGCCGCTGCAGCGCCTGCACCAGCGGCGCGCTGCGCGCATCGGGCTGCCACGAGGTGGCCATCAGCAGGCGCTTGATTTCGATGCGCAGCCCCGGTATGGCGGCGGCGGCCTCGGCGATCACGCGGCGCACGTCGGCCTCGACCTCGGCCGGGTTCTCCTCGGGAATCATGCGGCGGTCGAGCTTGAACACCACCAGGCCGGGCACGACGTTGGTGTTGGTGCCGCCCTCGATGCGGCCGACGTTCAGGTACGGGTGGTTGATGCCGGCCACCTGCGACTTCACCGACCGGTAGCGCTGGTTCTGCTCGTACAGCGCGTTGAGGATGTGCACCGCGCCCTGCAGCGCGTCGAGCCCGGTCTCGGGAATCGCGGCATGCGCCATGCGGCCATGCACCGCCACCTCCATCTGCAGGCAGCCGTTGTGCGCGGTGATCACCTGGTAGCTGAAGCCGGCGGCCAGCAGGTAGTC
>CAZXLI010000196.1:0-12407 GCA_964641795.1 uncultured Bordetella sp.
ACGACGTGCAGGCCATCCTGCCGCAGACCGCGGCGCACCGGCTGGTGCCGGTGGCCAGCGCCGGCCGTGGCCGCGTCGAACAGGTGCGCGCGATGATGGAGGCAGTGGGCTTGCCATGACCCACCCCCGTAGCGCCTGCGGCGCCTCCCCCTCGAGGGGGCAACGCCAGCGGCCCGGCCAAGCCGGTTCCGCGGCGTTCGCTTGACACGAAAGGCTGCGAGGGCTCGGCATGATCGCGGAACGCGTTCGCCGCTTCTTCGAGAACCGGCTGCCGCGCTCGGACAGCTGGACGCTCGGCCAGGGCAACATCTACATCCTGCCCACGCGCGCCGGCTGGGCCTTCGCGGTGACCCTGCTGGTGATGCTGCTGGCCTCGATCAACTACCAGCTGAACCTGGGCTATGCGCTGACCTTCCTGCTGGGCGGTGCCGGCTTGATCGCGATGCAGCAGACCCACGGCAACCTGCGCCGGCTGACCCTGCGCGTGAAGAGCCCGCAGCCGGTGTTCGCCGGCGAGCGCGCCCTGCTCGAGGTGGTGGCCAGCAGCCCGGCCGGCGAACGGCCCGGCATCGGCATCGGCCTGTACCGCGCCGGCGCTCGCGGCCTGGCCTGGATCGACGTGCCGGCCCAGGGCAACGCCAGTGCGCAGCTGGCCTTCGTGCCGGACACCCGCGGCCTGCATCCACTGCCCACACTGATGGCCGAGTGCAACTTCCCGCTCGGCCTGTTCCGCGCCTGGACGGTGTGGCGGCCGGCCAGCCAGGTGCTGGTCTACCCCAAGCCCGAGACACCGGCACACGGTCTGCCGGCCGCCCAGGCCACGCCCGGCGGCGGGCAGCAGGCGCAGGTGCGCTCGGGCGGCGAATTCGACGGCGTGCGCGCCTACCGCCGCGGCGACCCGATGCGCCAGGTGGTGTGGAAGAAGGTGGCCAAGAGCGGCGAGATGGTCAGCCGCGACACCAGCTCCAGCGCCAGCCGCGAGCTGTGGCTCGACTACCAGCTGGCCGCGCTGCCGGATGTGGAGGCACGGCTGTCGCGGCTGTCGGCCTGGGTGCTGGCGGCCGAACGGCTGGGCATCAGTTTCGGGCTGCGCCTGCCCGGCCAGGAACTCGCCTGCAGTGGCGGCGAGGCCCAACGCCGGGCGGCCCTCGAAGCCCTGGCCCTGTGGCACCTGCCCGGTAACGCATGAACGCAGCGGCCACCTCGCCCATCGCCGGTGCCAAGTCGCCGCTGTGGCCCGGCTGGCACAAGCTGCCGCGCGAGGCGCGCGACACCTTGTTCCAGCTGGGCGTGATCGGCTGGACCATCCTGCCGCACCTGAATCACCTGCCCTGGTGGTGCGGCGCGATCACCGCGCTCGTGCTGTTCTGGCGCGCATGGCTGGCGCTGACGAACGGGCCGCTGCCGAACCGCTGGCCGGTGATCGGCCTGCTGATCATCACCACCGGCCTGACCTTGTGGACCGAGCGAACGCTGCTCGGCAAGGATGCGGGCGTCACGCTGCTGGTGGTGCTGATGGGCCTGAAGACGCTCGAGCTGCGCGCACGGCGCGACGCGCTGGTGGTGTTCTTCCTTGGCTTCTTCCTGGTGCTGACGCACTGCCTGTACTCGCAGTCGCTGCTCACCGCGCTGTGGATGCTGGTCTCGGCCTGGGGCCTGCTCACCGCGCAGGTGCTGGCCAGCATGCCGGTGGGCCGGCCCGCACTCAAGCGCGCCGGCAAGGTCGCCGCTCGCTCGGCGCTGCTGGGCCTGCCGCTGATGGCGCTGCTGTTCGTGCTGTTCCCGCGCTTCGGTCCGCTCTGGGGCCTGCCGCAGGACGGCCTGGGCCACACCGGCCTGTCGGGATCGCTGCGCATGGGCGGCGTCGCCGAGGTGGCCAACGACGACGCCATCGCCTTCCGCGTCAAGTTCGACGCCCTGCCGCCGCCACAGCACCAGCTGTACTTCCGCGGCCCGGTGCTGACACTGTTCGACGGTCTCGAGTGGCGCCAGGCCCTGCAATTGCCCGGCGTGCCGCGGGTGCCGCCGCGGCTGTGGCTCAACGGCAGCCCGCAGGGCTACGAACTGCTGCTCGAGCCAATCCGGCTGACCCTGCTGCCGCTGCTGGAAGCCACGCCCGATCAACCCGGCGCGGCACCGTCGATCACCGGCTGGCCGGCGCGCCTGGGCCCCGAACTGCAGTGGCAGACCGATCGCCTGATCACCGACCGCTTGCGCCTGCATGCCCGGGCCTGGCCCGACTTCCAGATGGGCCCGCGCGAGGCGCTGCCCGCAGCCTTCGACCTGACGCGCCTGCCCGAGGGCAGCAACCCGCGCGCGCAGGCCTGGGCGCGGGCCTTGCGCGCCGAGCCTGGGCTGGCCCATGCCGATGCCAGCCAGCTGGCGCAGGCCCTGATGCAGCACATCCGGCGCGAAGGCTTCAGCTACACGCTGGCCCCCGGCGCCTATGGCCGGCAGGCGGTGGACGAGTTCTGGTTCGAGCGCAAGCAGGGCTTCTGCGAGCACTTCGCCGCGAGCTTCGTCGTGATGATGCGGGCAATGGGCGTGCCCGCCCGCATCGTCACCGGCTACCAGGGCGCGGAGCCGCCCGACGCCGATGGCTGGATGATCGTGCGGCAGAGCAATGCCCACGCCTGGGCCGAGTACTGGCAGGCCGGCATCGGCTGGCGGCGTGCCGATCCGACCGCCGCGGTGGCGCCCGACCGGGTGCAGGCCGGGCGCTCGCTGGCGCCGCGCGCCGGCCTGGTGGCCGGCGCGCTGACCTCGGTGAGCCCGGCGCTGGCCGAGCAGCTGCGCCGCACCTGGGAACTGCTGGACAACCGCTGGAACCAGTGGGTGATGAACTACTCGCGCAGCCGCCAGTTCGACCTGCTCGAGGCGCTGGGCGTCAGTGCGCCGAGCTGGGAGGATCTGACCGTCACGCTGATCGGGCTGCTCAGCATCGTTGCGCTGGCGGGCGCCGCCTGGGCCTGGTGGGACCGCCACCGGCAGGATCCCTGGCAGCGCCTGCACCGCCAGATCCGCGAGGCCCTTCAGCCGCTGGGCATCCAGGCCCTGCCGCACCATGCGCCCATGGCGCTGGCGCGCGAGGTGCGCGCCCAGCTCGGCGAGGCCGGCTCACCCCTGGCGCAGGCGCTGGAAGCGCTGGACCGCAGCCGCTATGGCCATGAGAACCGGCGCCTGCCCGGCCCGGCCTGGTGGCGGCAGTTCGAGCGCGACGCGCAGCGGCTGCGCCGTCGCAAACCCTCACAGCTGCAGCCCGTGTAGCGGCAAGGCAGCGGCCGCGCAGCCGGGATAATGCGGCGATGCATGCTGCTCGACGCACGACCATTGGCCACGCCTTTTCACTGCTAGCAATTGCCGCCGCCTGCGCATTGGCGCTGCCGGCCTCGGCGGCCCGACCGGCCCGGCAGCCCACACCCAAGACCCCGCCTGCGAGAGCGGTGCAGAACGACCAGGACCCCGACCGATTCACCTACGGCCGGCGCGAGGACGTGATGCGCTTCGCCGCCGAGCTGGCCGAGCGACAGCAGCTCGACCGCGCGGCGATCGAAGAGGCACTGGCGCAGGCGCGCTACCAGCCCGCGGTGGCACGGCTCATCATGCCGCCGGCCACCGGCGTCGCGAAGAACTGGGCCGCCTACCGTGCGCGCTTCGTCGAGCCCGAGCGCATCCGCGCCGGCGCGGCGTTCTGGCAGGCCAACGCCCGCTGGCTGGACGCGGCCGAGCGGCGCTACGGCGTGCCGGCCTCGGTGATCATCGGCATCCTCGGCGTCGAGACCTACTACGGCCGGCTCACCGGCGGCTTCCGCGTGCTCGATGCACTGGCCACGCTGAGCTTCGACTTCCCCAGCGGCCGCAGCGACCGCAGCCCGTTCTTCCGCGACGAGCTCGGCCAGTTCCTGAAGCTGGCGCAGCGCGAGGGCTTCAAGCCCGAGACCATCAAGGGCTCGTATGCCGGCGCCATCGGCCTCGGCCAGTTCATGCCCGGCAGCATCCTGCGGTACGCGATCGACTTCGACGGCGACGGTCACATCGACATGGCCAACAGTCCGGCCGACGCGATCGGCAGCATCGCCCACTACCTCGCCGAGCATGGCTGGCGACCCGGCATGCCGACCCACTTCGACGTCACGCCGCCGGCCGATGCCGAAGATCGCCAGCGCCTGCTGGCGCCCGACATCCTGCCCAACCTGACGCCGCAGGAGCTGACCGCCCAGGGCGCACGGCTCGATGAGGCCGGCCGCCGCCACGATGGCCTGCTGGCGCTGGTGGCGCTGCAGAACGGCGAGGCCGCGCCCAGCTATGTGGCCGGGACGCAGAATTTCTACGCCCTCACCCGCTACAACTGGTCCAGCTACTACGCGCTGGCGGTGATCGAGCTGGGCCGCGCGGTGGCCGCCGAGCGCGGTGCCGCCGCGCCATCGACGGCCGGCGCTGCCGCGCCTGACGCGATCGGCGACGGTCAGCGCCTGCAGGCCCTGTTCGACCGCGTGTGGGACCGTGAGTTGCGTGACAACCCGCTGGGCGCCACCTACGTCGGCGATCATCGCTTCGACACCCTGTGGCCCGACCTGCGCCGCAGCGCCTTCGACGCCATCGAGGCCGCCATCCGCCAGGACCTGCAGGACCTGGCCGCGATCCCTCTGGACAGGCTCTCGCTGGCCGAGCGCCGCAACCATGCGCTGTTCCAGGCCGACCGCGAACGGCGCTTGGCCACCCTGCGCTTCCACCCCGAGTTCTACGGGCTGCGCCCGAGCGGCGGCATCCAGACGGCCAATGAAGCGGTCGAGCTGATGCGCTACGAGACCAGCGCCGATGTGCAGACATGGCTCACCCGCATCGCCGCACTGCCGGCCTTCATCGACCAGAACATCGCGCTGCTGCGCGAAGGCCTGGCGCAGGGCCGCACGCCGCCGCGCCTGCTGGTCGAGCGCGTGCTGCCGCAGCTGGCGCAGCAGCTGGTCGACAAGCCCGAGGCCAGCCCCTTCTACGCGCGCTTCACGCGTTATCCCGATGCGGTGCCGCCCGCCGAGCGCGAGGCCTTCAGCGCCCGCGCCAGGCAGCTGATCGCCGAGCAGGTGGTGCCGGCCTACCGACGGCTCGACCGCTTCCTGCGCGAGACCTACCTCCCTGGCTGCCGCACCTCGGTGGGCCTGCGCGACACACCCGACGGCCTGGCCTTCTACGCCGAGCGCATCCGCTTCCACACCAGCACGGACCTCACGGCCGAACAGATCCACGCCATCGGCCTCGAAGAGGTGGCGCGCATCCGCGAGCAGATGCAGCAGGTGATGCAGGAGGTCGGCTTCCAGGGCACGCGCGCGCAGTTCTTCGATTTCCTGCGCAGCGACAAGCGCTTCTTCGCGCCGACGCCCGATGCGCTGTACCGCGCCTACGTGGTGGCCGCCAAGCAGATCGAGCCCGAACTGCCCAGGCTCTTCGGCAAGCTCTACCGCACCCCCTTCGGCGTGCGGCCGATCCCGGCGCTTTCGGCGCCCGGCGCCACCGCGGCCTACTATGCCGGCCCGTCCGACGACGGGCTGCGCGCCGGCTACTACTACGTCAATCTCTATCGTCCGGACATGCGGCCGACCTGGGAGGTCGAAGTGCTGACGGCGCACGAATCGGTGCCCGGCCACCACCTGCAGATCGCGCTGGCACAGGAACAGGCCGACTTGCCGAAGTTCCGGCGCTTTGCCGACTACACCGCCTTCGTCGAAGGCTGGGCGCTGTACGCGGAGCGCCTGGGCTACGAGCTCGGCCTGTACAAGGACCCGTACGCCCGCTTCGGCCAGCTCACCTACGACATGTGGCGCGCGGTGCGCCTGGTGGTCGACACCGGCCTGCACACCCAGGGCTGGACGCGCCAGCAGGCCATCGACTACTTCAAGGACAACGCGCCGAAGACCGAGGTCGACATCGTCAACGAGATCGATCGCTACATCGCCGATCCGGGCCAGGCGCTGGCCTACAAGATCGGGCAGCGCAAGATCCTGGCGCTGCGCGCACGCGCCGAGCAGGCCCTGGGCCCGCGCTTCGACATCCGCGCCTTCCACGACGCCCTGCTGGCCAACGGCGCACTGCCGCTGGATCTGCTGGAGCGGGACATCGAAGGCTGGATCGCGTCGCGCCAGGGGCCGGCGCCAGCCGCTGCGATGAAGCGTTAGGCGGCTGAGCGCCGCACCAGCACCTTCTGGCCCAGCGTGAACAGCGCCAGCGCCAGGGCGCCGGCCACGATGCCCGTCGCCCCTTCGGCCACCATCGAGGCCAGCGTTGCCGCCGCGCCGGACAGCCCTTGCGTCCAGCCATCGATCAGGTGGTGCAGGGCCGGCCACCCGTGCACCAGGATGCCGCCGCCGACGAGGAACATCGCGGCGGTGCCGACGATCGACAGCGCCTTCATCAACCACGGCGCGGCCAGCAGCAGCAAGCGGCCGACGGTCTGGGCCGCGGCACTGCCGCGCCGGCTCAGCCACAGGCCGATGTCGTCGAGCTTGACGATCGCGGCCACCAGGCCGTAGACGCCGAAGGTCATCGCGATCGCAATGCCGGCCAGCACCGTGGCCTTCACCGCGAAGCTCTGCGCGGCCACCACGCCCAGCGTGATGACGATGATCTCGCCGGACAGGATGAAGTCGGTGCGCACCGCGCCGCGGATCTTGTCGCGCTCGAAGGCCACCAGGTCGAGGTCCGGCGTGGCGAGCGCCTGGGCCACCGCGCGCTCGTGCGCCGCGTCTTCGTCGGCGCTGTGCAGCAGCTTGTGCGCGAGCTTCTCCACGCCTTCGAAGCACAGGTAGATGCCACCCACCATCAGCGCCGGCAGCACGGCCCAGGGCGCGACCACGCTGACCAGCAGCGCCGAGGGCACCAGGATCAGCTTGTTCAGCAACGAGCCCTTGCAGACCGCCCACACCACCGGCAGTTCGCGCTCGGCGCGAATGCCGTTCACCTGCTCGGCATTCAGCGCCAGGTCGTCGCCCAGCACGCCGGTGGTCTTCTTGGCCGCGACCTTGGTCATCAGCGCGACGTCGTCAAGCACCAGGGCGATGTCGTCGAGCAGGGCAAGCAGGGAAGCAGCGGCCATGGGATTCGGGTTCGGCGGAGTGCGCGGGCGTGGGCCGCGAAGCCGCCAGTCTAGGGCGTGTCGGCCCGAATCCGTCGGAAGCCCGTCAGGCTGCGTCAACCGCTGTGCAGCGATGCGGACTGCTGACGCGCGACCAGCCAGGTCGTGAGCCCGAACACCAGCAGCAGGAGCACCGACACGCCCCCGGCAATCCACAAGAAAACCTGCAGGTCCTCTGCCGGCGACGCGTGCACGTCGGGCCGATCGCCCCGGCTGGGCACCCAGTGCAGCAGTTGCGCGTCAGGCGCCAGCATCACACCCTGTTGGCGAAAGGCCTGCGCAGCGGCCACCGGCACGGCGCCATCGACGCGTGCAAGCAGCGCATCGGCGGCAGCCGGCGGCTCGCCCATGAGGCGCAGGGGCGCCGGTCGCTGGCCAGGCAGCAATTGCAGGTGCTGCACCTGGATCACATAGCCCACCGCTTGGCCGGGCCGCCAGCCGGGTGCGGCCACCGGCACCAGCTGATAGTCCTCGCGTGCCGAGCCGCCACTGCCGCTGCGGTGTGTCAGCACCTGGTCGGACAGCAGGCGCCCCTGCAGCCGCAGGTGCCTGCCCTGCGGATGCGGCAGCGGCGCGCCATCGACCAGCAGGACGGGCTCGTAGGAGGCCTGCGCGTCGGCGCGCTGCTCGGCGGCCATCCAGCGCATGGCCGCGTAACCGAAGATCCAGGTGGCCAGCACCAGGCCGAGGCATACCCGCCACAGCAGCCGCGCGGAGACGGGCCGCGGGCGATCGGGCACGGCACGTGCACCGAACATCAGCCTGGCCATCGCGCCATCGTCGCCGCGGCCCGTGGCACGCATCAGCAGCGACCAGGCGCCGACGCCCGCGACCATCAGCCCGAAGATCACGACGATGGCCGAGACCTTCAGTGAATAGGCGCCGAACAGGTCCTGCTGCAGGGCGTTGAGCCAGCCGACCAGCCCCGTGCCGGTCACCAGGCCATGCACCGCATAGGCCACGGCCGCCACGCCGACCACGCCCAGCGCCAGGTTCCGCTGCTTCATCGACTGCTCCCGCGAACCGTGAAGCCGGCATCGTAGGCAGTGCGACGCGCCGGGCCCATCCCTCGACTGGCAGCCGCGGCGATGCGGCCGCGGGCCGCGCAACGGCGGTCCTCAGGCCAGCGGCTCGACCGTCACCGCCACGTGCGGCGGCGTGGTGCCGCCGCCGCGGATCACGCCGCGCAGCGGGGCCACGTCGGCATAGTCGCGGCCGAAGGCCAGCGTGACGTGGTCCTGCGCCACCGCCACGTTGTTGGTCGGGTCGAGCGCCACCCAGCCGTTCAGGGGGCACCAGACGGCCGCCCAGGCATGCGAGGCGTCGGCGCCCACCAGCCGCGGCTGGCCCGGCGGCGGCTGGGTCAACAGGTAGCCGCTGACGTAGCGGGCGGCCAGCCCGCGCGAGCGCAGCGCACCGATCATCAGATGAGCGAAGTCCTGGCACACCCCGCTGCCCTGGGACAGCGCCTGCACGGCATCGGTGGCCACCGTGGTGCTCTGTGGCTCGTAGGCCATGCGTTCGTGCACGCGCGCCATCAGGTCCCAGGCCAATGCCAGCAGGGGCCGACCGGGCGTGAACAGGCCGTCGCCGAACTCGGCCAGCGCGGGAGCCACCGGCGCGAACGACGAGCCGAGCACGAACTCCACCGCATCGGGCTGCTGCGCGCCGGCGCGGTACTGCAGCGCCTGCGCGGCCTGTTCCCACGGCGGGCTGCCGTCCAGGTCCAGCGAGGGCGGCGGCAGCAGCTGCACGCGGAAGCTCGACACCACCGTCAACCGGTCGTGCACCCGCGCATGGCTGAAGCCGTGACGCCAGTTGCCGAAGGCATCGCGGCTTTCCTGCACCGAGGCCCGGCCACCTTCGGGCTCGGGGTCGATCTGCAGTTCCCAGCCCAGCACGCGCTGCAGTTCGGTTTCGCGCGGGCGCAGGTGGGCGCTGTGGTGCGCCACCTCGACCGGCGTGTCGTAGTCGTAGCGCGTCTCGTGCCTGACGGCCAAAGTGCGCGGCAGCACCTGGCCGTTCATTGCCACACCGTGCGCTCGGGCGACACCACGTGCACGAAGAGGTGGCGGCCGATCTCGTCGGACAGCTCACGGGCGGCCACGCTGCAG
Organism: uncultured Bordetella sp.; assembly: GCA_964641795.1. GTDB lineage: Bacteria > Pseudomonadota > Gammaproteobacteria > Burkholderiales > Burkholderiaceae_C > Pseudaquabacterium. Next base: position 9,241 of record CAZXLI010000196.1, read on the forward strand.
TCGCGCAGCGCCTCGATCAGCGCTGCCGGGCTGCTGGCCAGGCGTTCGAGCGACCAGCTCTCGGGCGCCGGCAGATCGGCGCTGACCTGGTCGATCCAGCCTGCGTCCTGCCGCGCCAGCTTGCGCAGGCGGTCGCGCATCGTGCGTGCCACCCAGGCCAGCGAGCGCGGGTTGTCGGTGTCGAACACCAGCAGGTGCAGCAGCGGCAGCACCTCGCGCCGGGCCTGGAACTGCGCGCGGTAGGTGATGGTGGAATCGAACAGCGCCAGCACCACCGCGAAGCCGTCGTCGGCTTCATGCACGCCATGCTCGAAGGCCACCGCCAGCGCATTCGACAGCATGTCCAAGCGCTCGATCTGCCGGCCCACCGAGAGCAGGCGCCAGCCGTCGTCGCGCGTCATGCGGTCGGTCTGCGCGCCGGTGATGGCGGCCAGGTGCGTGGCCGCGCGCGAGAGCACGCCCAGCACGTCGGGCGCCGGCGCATGGCCCTCGCCTTCTTCCAGCACCGCGGCCAGGTGCTGCTCGAAATGGTCGCCGACCTCGTGGATCAGCTTCCAGTGCTCGGGCGACAGGCGCTCGCGCAGGGCCTGCGCGCAGCCGCGCAGCGCCCGCAGGTTGAAGCTGACGCTGGTGAGCTCGCTGGACAGCCCGAGGCCGTGCACCAGTGCGCGCTCGAACAGGCGCTGCGATTGCCACGGCGCCGGCACGGCGTTGTCCACCAGCCCGTGATGGCGCGCCAGCGCGTCGAGCAGGCGCATCACCGGCGCACTGGCCTCGGGCAGCGCCTCGAGCATCACCCGGGCCAGGCGGGCGCTGTTCTCGGCGCGCTCGCTGTAGCGGCCGAGCCAGAACAGGTTCTCCGCCGCGCGGCTGGAGACGGCACGGTGCCAGCCCTGCAGCTCGGCGGCCGACAGCGGCTTGGGCAGCAGCGAGCTGCGATCGACCGCGCCGCTGGCGATGACCCAGGTGTCCACGCTGGCGCTGCCCCGCTGCATCGACAGCAGCGGGTCGTGCGTGGCTTCGTCGCGGCCGGCCACGCGCGTCAAGGCGCCGGGCAGCACCTGCCAGCCGCCACTGCCATCGGCCAGCGCGTAGACCCGCATCACCGCGGCGCGCGGCCACAGCTGGCCGTCGGCCCAGACCGGTGTCTCGCTCGGCCGCAGCGGCTGCAGCAGCGTGTAGGCCGCCGGGTTGGCATCGATGCGCGACCGCAGCGCGGCCTGCTCGGCTTCGCTCAGCTGCGCCACCACCTGGGCCTCGATGCCGCTGCTCGGGAAGGTGGGCACGGCGATGAAGTCGGCCAGCTTGTCGCGCTGGGCGGCCCACACCGCGGCCTCGCCGCACCACCAGGTGGTGGGCGCGGGCAGCAGCAGGTCCTGCTCGAGCAGGTGCTGCGCCACCGCGGGCCAGAAGGCCGACAGGCCCAGGCTCTCCAGGAAGCCGGCGCCCGGCGCATTGGCCATCACCAGTTCGCCGGCGCGCAGTGCCTGCAGCAGGCCCGGCACGCCGAGCGCCGAATCGGGCCGCAGTTCCAGCGGGTCGAGGAACTCGTCATCGACGCGGCGCAGCAGCACGTGCACGCGCTCCAGCCCGTGCAGGGTCTTCAGGTACAGCCGGTTGCCCCGCACCGTGAGGTCCGAGCCCTCGACCAGCGTGACGCCGAGGTAGCGCGCGAGGAACACCTGCTCGAAGTAGGTTTCGTTCAACGGCCCGGGCGTCAGCAGCACGATGCGCGAGCGCTCGCCGGCCGGGCTGGCGCGCATCAGCCCGTCGAGCAGCGAACGGAAGCTCGACGCGATGCGCTGCACCCGCAGCGCCGCGAATTCCTCGTGCAGCTGCGGGCCGATGATCAGCCGGTTCTCCAGCAGGTAGCCCAGGCCCGAGGGCGCCTGCAGCCGCTGCGCCAGCACCGTGAAGCCGCCTTCTGGCGTGCGCGCCAGGTCGAAGGCGGCGATGTGCAGATGGGTGTTGCCGCGCGGCCAGAGCCCGTGCACCGGCCGCAGGTACTGCGGGTGGGCGAACACCAGCGGCGGTGGCAGCAGCGCGTCGCGCAGCAGGGTCTGGGGGCCGTAGATGTCGGCCAGCGTCAGCTCGAGCAGCCGGGCGCGCTGCTGCACGCCCTGCTCGATGACGGCCCAGTCTTCGGCGCTGACGATGAAGGGCAGCAGCTCCAGCGGCCAGGGCCGGTTCGATTCGCGCGGCTCGGCGTAGACGTTGTAGGTGGCGCCGTCCTCGCGCACGCGCTGCTGCACGCGCAGCTGGCGCGCGCGCAGGTCGGACCAGCCGTCGGTGCCCAGCGCATCGAAGAACTGCTGCCACAGCGGCGCCAGCGGGCCCGGCGGTCCAGGCTCGGTCAGCGCGCCGCGCAGCTCGTCGAACTGGGCCTGCGTGCCGCGGTGCGCGACCGCTGCGGCCAGCGCTGCGGCGCCGGGCAGGTCGTCGTCACTGAGCAGGCTGGATTGCATGCCCGCATCATGCCCTGCGCGAGGCGGCTCCCGCATCGGGCCCTCCCCCCTTGACCCGGTGTGGCCTCAACGCGCGGTGCGCAGATCGAGCGTGAACGGGAACTCCAGGCTGCGTTCGGCGGGCTTCAGCGGCATCGGTCCCGGCGTATGGCCGATGGTGAAGAAGCGCGCGAGACGGCGGCTTTCGGCCTCGTAGGCGTTGACCGGGAAGGTGTTGTAGTTGCGGCCGCCCGGATGGGCCACGTGGTACTGGCAGCCGCCGAGCGAGCGCTCCATCCAGCGGTCGACCAGGTCGATCGTCAACGGTGCATGCGGCGCGATCGTCGGGTGCAGCGAGCTCGGCGCCTGCCAGGCGCGGTAGCGCACGCCGACCACGAATTCGCCGACGCGGCCCGTGGGCTGCAGCGGCGCCACCTGGCCGTTGACGGTGATCACATGGCGCGGGTCGACCAGGCCGCTCAGCTTGATCTCCAGCCGCTCGAGCGAGGAATCGACATAGCGCACCGTGGTGCCCTGCGCGCCCTCCTCGCCCATCACATGCCAGGGCTCGAGCGCATTGCGCAGCGTCATGTGCACGCCGCGGGCCGTGAGTTCGCCCACCTTCGGGAAACGGAACTCGAAATGCGGCGAGAACCAGTCGAGCTTGAACGCGTAGCCGGCGCGGCACATTTCCTCGATCACGTCCTCGAGGTACATCCAGAC
>CAZXLI010000197.1:0-12393 GCA_964641795.1 uncultured Bordetella sp.
GTTGCGTAGATGCGCAGGATTTCGGCGCCGGCAGCCAGCATGATCGGGTTCAGGGTGGTCGGGCAGACCGCGACGCCGCCGCCGAGGCAGGCGATGCTGTTCAGGCTCGAGCCCGCGCCGGGGCGGTTCTCGATCAGCACGTCGCCGGTGGGCTGCGGCCCCTGGTTCGTCACCACCATCGTGAAGGTGGCGATGCCGCCGCCGGGCACCGGCGCGCTCGGCCCGATGCCGGTGACCACCACGTTGCTCTGCAGCGTGAACGCGGTGCCGTTGATCGTCGCGACGTTGTTGCTGCGGTCGTTGTCGCCCGAGGCCTCGGCCCGCAGCGTCGCGCTGATGGTGCCGTCGACGTTGTCGCCGACCGGTGCGGCCAGCGTGAAGGTGAGGCTGCCATTGACCGGCAGCGAGCTCGCGAACATCGAGGAGCCCAGCGACGTGGGGCACACGGCGCCGCCCGCTGCAGCGCAGGTGTAGGCCAGCTGGGTCTGCACCAGGCCACGGGCGCTGGCGGTCAGCACCACATCCTTGGCCTCGAGCGGGCCGCTGTTCCTGACCGTCAGGGTGAAGCTGGCGCTCTGGCCGGCGGCCACCGGCGCGCTCGGGCCGCTGCCGGAGACGACGAGGTCATTGCCGCTGGGGGGCACGCCGCCGCCGCCACAGGCCGACAATAACAGCGAGGCGGAGACGAGGGCAAGCAGGGCGCGCAGGTTCACGGGCGAGACTCCAGGCAAGAAGCGTTCCGGCCCGAGGCCGGGGCCGGACCGGCGGCATCTTACTGTGGGGCCCCGCACGGCCCAGGCCGTGCCCTCGCGGACTCAGGGCAACAGGATGCTGCAACCGGTGGTATTGCGCGCTTCGAGCGCACGGTGCGCCTCGGCCACGTCGGCCAGCGCAAAGCGCTGGTCGATGCGGATCTTCACCGCGCCGCTGGCCACCACCGCGAACAGGTCGTCGGCCATCGCCTGCGTGGCCTCGCGCGTGGCGATGTGGGTGAACAGCGTGGCCCGCGTGATGTACAGCGAGCCCTTGGGTCCGAGGATGCCGGGCGCGAACGGCGGCACCGGCCCCGAGGCATTGCCGAAGCTGGCCAGCAGGCCGAAGGGGCGCAACACGTCCAGCGAGCCTTCGAACGTGTCCTTGCCGACCGAGTCGTACACCACCTTGACGCCGGCACCGCCGGTGATCTGCTTGACCCGCTGCACGAAGTTCTCGGTGCGGTAGTTGATCGCGTGCGCCGCGCCGTGCTCGAGTGCCAGCTGGCACTTGGCATCGCTGCCAGCGGTGGCGATCAGCTGCAGGCCCATGGCCTTGGCCCACTGGCAGGCGATCAGACCCACGCCGCCGGCCGCGGCATGCCAGAGCACGTAGTCGCCGGGCTGCAGGCCACCCTGAGGCTGCGTCTTCTTCAGCAGGTACTGCGCGGTCAGCCCCTTCAACATCATCGCCGCGCCGGTCTCGAACGAAATCGCGTCCGGCAGCTTGCACACGCACTTGGCCGGCATCACCCGCGCCTGCGAGTAGCTGCCCGGCGGGTTGCTGGCATAGGCCGCGCGATCGCCTGCCTTCAGGTGCGTGACGCCCTCGCCCACCGCCTCGACGATGCCGGCGCCTTCCATGCCCAGCGTCAGTGGCAGTGGGTTCTGGTACAGCCCGGTGCGCTGGTAGACATCGATGAAGTTCAGGCCCACCGCGTGGTGGCGCATGCGGATCTCGCCCGGGCCGGGCTCGCCGACCGCCACCTCGACGAGTTGCATCGCCTCGGGTCCGCCGTACTGCTGAATCTGGATTGCCTGCACCATCGCCATTGCTCCAACAAGGATTGAGAACCGGCGCGCAGCGTACGCCAGGATCGATGCCCCAGCATGGGGGCTGGATCATGGCACCTGCGCGACTGACGCGCGCCGGGTGCATTGCGATGATGCGCGCCAGCCCCTTCCTCACGATTCTCTGGAGACACCGTCCATGTCCGACCTCTTTTCGCTCGCCGGCCGCAGCGCCTTGATCACCGGCGGCTCGCGTGGCATCGGCCGCATGATCGCCGCCGGCTACCTGAAGGCCGGCGCGCGCGTGTACATCAGCGCGCGCAAGGCCGAGGCCTGCAATGCCGCGGCGGCCGAGCTCTCGGCGCTCGGGCCCTGCGTCTCGCTGCCCTTCGACGTGTCGACACCGGCCGGCATCCAGGCGCTGGTGGCCGCCTATGCCGAGCGCGAGCCGCAGCTCGACATCCTGGTCAACAACGCCGGCGCGGCCTGGGGCGCGGCCTTCGACGAGTTCCCCGAGAACGGCTGGGACAAGGTGGTCGACCTGAACCTGAAGACGCCGTTCTTCCTGACCCAGGCGCTGCACGGCCTGCTGATCAAGGGCGCGCAGCGCCAGCCCGCGAAGGTGATCAACATCGCGTCGATCGACGGCCAGAGCGTCAACCCGATGGAGACCTACTCCTACGCGGCCAGCAAGGCCGGCCTGATCCACCTGACCAAGCGCATGGCGCTGCGGCTGGTGCAAGACAACATCGTCGTCAGCGCAATCGCGCCCGGTGCCTTCGCTTCGGACATGAACCGCGATGCGCGCGACCATGCCGACGCGGTGGCCACCCACATCCCGGCCCGGCGCATCGGCAGCGACGAAGACATGGCCGGCGCGGCGATCTACCTGGCCTCGCGCGCCGGCGACTACGTGGTCGGCACCACGCTCACCGTCGATGGCGGCGTCTGCCTGGCGCGGTAGTCGCCGGCCCCGGCCGCGCTGCGGCCGGTCCCCTCGGGGGCTTGTGCCCTGGTTCAGGCCAGCAGGTACTCGCGCGCCAGTTGGCGGGCCCGGTGCAGTCGGCTCTTCACCGCCGCGGTGCTGAGCTGCAGGCGCTGGGCCATCTCGCCGATGGTCAGCTCCTCGAAGTCGCGCAGCAGGATCACCTCGCGCGCCGGCGCCGGCAGCGACTGCAGCGCCTGCACGAGTTCGAGGCGCAGCTGGTCGGTGCTGTGCGTCACCAGCCATTGCTCGAGCTGCGCTTCGTCGTAGGGGTCGTAGCGGAAGGCCAGGCGCCCGAGGCGCCGGCACTCGCGCTGCACGATCCGGATCAGCCAACCCGAGAACGCGGCCAGCACCCGCAACTGCTGCACCCGACGCGACAGGATCAGCAAGGCCTCCTGCACCGCATCGTCGACATCGCTGATCAGGCAATGCCGCTGCGCATAGCGCCGCACGTCCGGCCGTGCCAGGCGCAGCAGGCGTTCGAGGGCCGCGGCATCACCCTGGTGGGCGGCCAGCAGCACCGGCTGGTGTTCGAGCGCCAGCATCAGGGCTTGAGCCGCCGGCCGACCATCGCACAGGCCGGGCAGAAGCCGAACAGTCCGGACAGGGCCAGCCCGGCGGCACTGGCGCCGAGCACGATGCCTGCGGTGCCGGGCACGGCCCACACCGCGGCCGCGCCGCCGGCCACGCCGGCCAGCACCCGCAGCACCCGTTCCCAGACCGGCACATTCTTCACGTACAGCATGATCGCACTCCACAGGTTGACGAGGACATCCTCGACAGCCAAGAGGCGTTGAAGGCGGCGCAGGATTCGCGCCCGTCAAAATATTCTTCTCCCGCGAGGCCCGCCCCATGACGCTGCTGCTGATCCGCCACGGTGAAACCCCCTTGAACGTCGCCCGTGTGCTGCAGCCGGCCGACACCCCGCTGAGTGCGCGTGGCCAGGCCCAGGCCGAGGCGCTGGCGCAGCGCCTGGCGCGCGAGCCGCTGGCCGGCCTGCTGTCCAGCGACCTGCCGCGCGCCTGGCAGACGGCCACCGCGATCAGCGCCGCCACCGGCCTGGGCGTGCAAACCTCGTCGCTGCTGCACGAGCGCAACTACGGCGACCTGCGCGGCCGCCCCTACGACAGCCTGGGCTTCAACCCGCTGACGATGGACGACGCACCGCCGGGCGGCGAGTCGCAGGCCGCCTTCAGCGCGCGGGCCGCGCAGGCCTGGGCCGAGCTGCTGGCGCTGCAGCGCCGCCTGGGCGGCCCGTTGGTGGTTGTCACCCACGGGCTGGTGTTGCGCGAATGGTTGCTGCACAGCCTGCACCTGCCGGCGGGCCTGGCGCTGCCCACGCGCATGTCGAACGCCTCGCTGACGCGCGCCGGCGCCGAGCCGCCGCACCGGGTCAGCCTGCTCGATTGCACCGAGCATCTGACGGGCAGCTTGCGCGATGATGCGCACGCCTTGTCGGGCGGGTGAGTGACCATGGCCGTGACGGACCCGCGTGTGGACGCCTACATTGCCCGGGCGGCACCGTTCGCGCAGCCGCTGCTGGAGCACTGGCGCGCCACCGTGCACGCGGCGTGTCCCGATGTGGAGGAGGCCATCAAGTGGGGCATGCCCTTCTTCCTGCACGGCGGGCGCATCCTGGCGCAGATGGCCGCGTTCAAGCAGCACTGTGCCTTCGGCATCCATGCCGGCGAGGCGGCGCAGGACACCGGGCGCAATGCGCAGGCGATGGGCAACTTCGGCCGGGTGACGAGCCTGGCCGACCTGCCGCCGCGCCGCGAGCTGACGCGCCTGCTGAAGGCCGGCGCCCTGGCCATCGACAGCGGCGAGCGCAACCCTCGCATCCGCAAGACCGAGCCCAGGCCGCCGCCAGAGGCGCCGGCCGATCTGCTGGCGGCGCTGGCGGCGAACCCGGCCGCACGACGCCACTTCGACGCCTTCCCGCCCAGCCACCGGCGCGAATACATCGAGTGGATCGAAGGGGCCAAGCGGCCCGAGACCCGGGCCAGGCGCATCGAGACCGCGGTGGCGCAATGCGCCGAGGGCAAGTCGCAGAACTGGAAGTACGAACGGCCGCGCGAAGGCGGCTGAGGCCGCTTATTTCAGGCCTCAGGCCTTGGCCGGCCAGTGCCGCTGGAACACCGGCGCCAGCACCGGGTGCGCCTCGATGCGCGCCAGCACGGCCGCCCATTGCGGCCGCGCCTCGGCCAGGTGCTTGCGCGCGCCCGACCACCTCGACACCACGGCGGCCAGGATGTCCAGCGCGTTCGGTGCCGCACCGCCCAGGAAGGGCGTGGCCGGGAACTGGTCGGCGAACTGGCTCCACAGTTCGTGCAGGCGCTCGCGGCTGCGGCGCACGACGCGTTCGGCCTCCTGCTTGTCGGGCTGTGCCATCACGCGGTCGGGGTAGTCGATCACGCCAATCATCGCGTAGCAGTTCGCGGCCACGTAGACCAGGCCGCGGAGGGCATTGGCACGGGCCGACGGATCGCTCGGCAGCAGGCCACTGGCGGGATGGCGCAGGCCCAGCTCGATCAGGATCGCCGCGCTCTCGGTCATCACGCTGCCGTCGTCCCATTGCAGGGTCGGAATCTGTGCAAGCGGATTCACGCGCCTGAGTTCATCGAGCGCCGAGCGCTCGTCCCAGCTGGCGGCCTGCACGTTGCGGTAGCTCAGGCCCGCCATCGCCAGCCCGCATTCGGCAGCCGCCGAGCCGCTGCCGGTGTAGCCGAACAGGGTGATCGTCATGGACGCTCCTTTAGATCGCTAGGCCATGGTGGCCATCACCTCGCCCATGCGGATGGCACCGCTGGGCCGCCAGCCCGGGCTGAACTGCAGCGGCGCGCCGCCCCAGGCCCTGGGGAACAGCATCACCACGGTCGAGCCCAGCAGGAAGCGGCCCATCTCGTCGCCCTGCGCCAGCTGCACCGCCCGATCGTCGTAGTGCCAATCGCGCACGCGTCCCGGCCGCGGCGGGTTGACCGTGCCGTGCCACACGGTGGCCATGCTGCCGACGATCGTCGCGCCCACCAGCACCAGCACGAAGGGGCCGGCATCGCCTTCGAACTCGCAGACCACGCGCTCATTGCGGGCGAACAGCCCCGGCACGCCGCGCGCCGTGGTGGGATTGACGGAGAACAGCGCGCCCGGCACATGGATCATGCGGCGCAGCCGGCCGGCGCAGGGCATGTGGATGCGGTGGTAGTCCTTCGGGCTGAGGTACAGCGTCGCGAAGTAGCCATCGTCGAAGCGCGCGGCCAGCGCCGCGTCGCCGCCGACCAGCGCGATGGTCGAGTAGTGATGGCCCTTGGCCTGGAAGATCCGGTCGCGCTCGATGGCGCCGAACTGGCTGATCGCGCCATCCACCGGACAGATCAGGGGCGCCGTGGCCAGCGGCCGGGCACCGGGCTTGAGCGCGCGCGTGAAGAAGGCGTTGAAACTGGGGTAGCTGGCGATGTCCGGGTCGGCCGCTTCGGCCATGTTCACGCCGTAGCGCTGCACGAACCAGCGGATCACGCCGGTGGTGACACCGCCCCACTCGCGGGAGGCGAACGCGCCGGCCAGCGAGGTCAGGGCCTGCTTGGGCAGCAGGTATTGCGGCAGGACGGCAAGGCGGTCGGACACGGCGGCATCGGGGCCGCATCAGCGGCACAGTCGGCTAGGCGCCGCAGTGTAGCCAGCCCGGCCTGCGTCCGCTGCCGGCCTCAGTGCACCATGTCGGCCTTCAGGCGCGCCAGCTTCGCCGCGTACAACGCTTCGTCGCGCCGCGATCCACTCTTCTCGCGCGCGGTTTCCAGGTTGCGTTCGGCGCGCTGCACGTCGCCGAGCTTCAGGTCGGCCAACGCCAGCCAGAAGTAGAACTCGTGGTAGTCCGGGTCGCGCCGGATCTCGCGCTCGAACAGCGACTTGGCCTGGCGGTACTCGCCGCGCGCCATGGCCTCGCGGCCGAGGTTGAAATACTTGAACGGCGGGTCAGGCTGCAGGCGTTCGGCCATGGCCAGCAGCGGCTTGGCCTCCTCCGCGCGCCCCAGCGAGGTGAGCAGTTGCGCCAGGTTGCCCGCCACGTGCACATTGGTCGGCTCCAGGCGGAGCGCGAAGCGCAGCACGGTCTCGGCCTGCGCCGTCAGGCCCTGCCGCTGGTAGATGACGCCCAGCGTGTTGTAGGCGATCAGCAGTTGGCGGTCCTGCTGGATGGCCCCCTTGATCCACCAGTAGGCATCGTCGATGCGGCCATCGGCCATCGCCTCGGCAGCCTTGTTGTTCATGTACATCGCGATCACGGTGGGCTCGTCGATCACGTCGTAGCGCTGGCCGCGCAGCTCGCGCTGCGGCAGGAAGTCCACCGTGAGCCAGTCACCCCCGTCGCCGAAGCCTCGCATCTGCACCAGTGGTCGGCCCACCGACAGGTTGATGTGGCCGATCGTGAAATACAGGTCGCCCCGCCGGCCCCAGTTCGGGTCGACATAGACGCTCTGGTAGCGCACCTGCAGGCCCAGCTCGTGGGCAAAGGCCGCGGTCATCAGCACCAGCGACATGCAGTTGCCGGCCCGGGCCTCGAAGGCCTGCGAGGCGCTGCGCGTCATCTCGGTGTCGTAGCGCAGGCGCAGCTGGTTGTGCGTGTACAGCTGCTCCAGCAGCGCACGATGCGGCTCGCGCCGCAGCAACAGGTTGCCCATCTCGCGCTGCAGGTAGGCGCGCATGTCGTCGGTGAGCGCCAGCGCATCGGCGGCGTTGATGCGCTCGCTGGCAGGCTTGAACTGGCTGTCGTCGAACAGCTGCTCGCTCTTCGTCACCACCGGGCGGCTGGCACAGCCGGCCAGCCACAGCGCCAACAGGACACAGATCCAACGGGCCATGATCGGCCTCCATCCGCAACGACACGCCCCGCATGCCGCCACGCGAGGCAGACCGGCAGCTTAATCCTTTTAGAAGGTGCCGGGGTAGGCGCCCCCGTCGAGCAGCACGTTCTGCCCGGTCAGATACCCGGCGTGACGGCTGCACAGGAAGGCGCAGAACTCGCCGAACTCGGCCGGCGTGCCGAAGCGTCCGGCCGGCACCGTGCGGCGCCGCAGTTCCGCGAGCTCCTCCACCGATTGGCCGCTCTTCGCGGCACCGGCACGAAAGCCGCCGGTGAGCCGGTCGGTGTCGAAGGTGCCCGGCAGCAGGTTGTTGATCGTCACGTTGCGCCCGGCCAGCCGCGGCTGACGCGCCAGCCCGGCGACGAAGCCGGTGAGCCCGCTGCGCGCGCCGTTGGACAGGCCCAGCGTGTCGATCGGCGCCTTCACCGCCCCCGAGGTGATGTTGACGACGCGCCCGAAGCCACGCTCGGCCATCGCATCGACGGTGGCCTTCATCAGCTCGATCGGCGCCAGCATGTTGGCATCCAGCGCCTTGATCCAGGCGTCGCGGTCCCATTGGCGGAAGTCGCCCGGCGGCGGGCCGCCGGCGTTGTTGACCAGGATGTCCACCTGCGGGCAGGCGGCGAGCGCTGCCGCACGACCTTCGGCCGTGGTGATGTCGCCGGCCACCGCGATCACCACCGCCGTCGGGTGGGCCTGGCGCAGCTCGGCCGCGGTGGCCTCCAGCGCCTCGACACCGCGCGCGGTGATCACCACATGCGCGCCTTCGCGCACCAGGGCCTGCGCGCAGCCCTTGCCCAGCCCCTTGCTCGCGGCGCACACCAGCGCCCACTTGCCTGCAATGCCCAGATCCATCTGCGTTCCTCCAAGTCAGCGCCAGCGTGCGAGCAGCGTGACGCCCGCGAGAACACCGAGTGTGCCCGCGGCAATCCAGGCGGTGAACGGTTCGTCCAGCAAGACCACGCCCATCAGGATGGTGCTGATGGGCCCGACCATGCCGATCTGCGAGGTCAGCGCCGAGCCCAGGCGCTCGATCGCCAGCATCACCAGCAGCACGGGCGTGAAGGTGCAGGCCACCGCGTTCAGCACGGACAGCCCGACCACCGGCGCGGGCACCAGTGCATCGGCCAAGGGCCGCAGCAGCAGGAACTGGCCGATGCACAGCGCGCAGGCCACCGTGCTGGCCAGGCCGGTCAGGCGCGCGGCACCCAGGCGCTGCACCACCTGACCGCTGGTGTCGAGGTAGACCGCGTAGCTCGCGGTGCTCAGCAGCACCAGCGTGGCGCCCACGGCGACGAAGGGCCGGTCCAGCGCGAGCTCGTGGCCGAACACCAGCAGCACGCCCGCATAGCTGATCGCCATGGCCAGTGCCTGGCGTGCGGTGACGCGCCGACCATGGCGCAGCCAGCCCAGCAGCAGCACCAGGGTGGGCGTCAGGTACAGGATCAGCCGTTCGAGGCTGGCGCTGATGTACTGCAGGCCGATGAAGTCGAGGTAGCTTGCGAGGTAGTAGCCCGAGAAGCCCAGACCCAGCACGGCCACGCCGTCGCGCCGCGTGAGCCGCGGCTGGCCGCGGCCGGCCCACCAGGCCAGCAGCACGAACAGCGGCAGCGCGAACAGCATGCGGTACATCAGCAGCACCATCGCGTCGACGCCATGCCGGTAGGCCAGCTTGACGATGATGGCCTTGCCGGAGAAAGCGATGGCGCCAGCCAGTGCCATCATGAGGCCGGGCCAGGCGCGGTGCGCCGGCGGGCTGGCGGGGGATGCCTCGGGCATCGCCCCATTCTAGGAAGCGATCGCCAGGCGGCGCGCTGCCGCTGCACATGGCGCCTTCGGCATGCGGCAAGCCGGGCTTCGGCGGCGGGCAAGTTGCCAGGGAGGTCCCCCAATCCGCGGGGCCTCGACACGTCTTGGCACGGCAATCGCTCGATTCAGCGGGTCGCACCGCTGCCGGCCGCGCCGGGCTGATGCTAGGCTCGCGCGTTGCCTTGCCGCTGGCTTCCTGGCACCGGCGCCCTGCCCCTTGCTGTACCCCCATGACCATGTCCTCCGCCCCGCCCAGCCTGATGCCCATCCCAGCCGCCCGGCGACAGGACCGTCAGTGGTGGCTGATGCTCTTGCCGGCCCTCGCCCTGCCGCCGCTGACCTGGCTGACGCCCCAGTACGAGGTGGCCAACACCTTGATCGCGCCGCTGCAGCCCGCGCTGGCGCTGGCCCTGGCGGTCACCGCCTGCATCGGCTGGCGCGCGCTGCCGGCGGTGCTGATCGGCGCGCTGCTGGCCATGTTCTCGTGGCCGCTGGCCGAGCCTGACGGCACCCAGTGGATCGATGCGCTGGTCCTGGTGGCACAGGTCGGCTTCGGCGGGCTGCTGATGCGCCGCTCGAGCCGCAACGATGACCTCGCCCTGGACAGCGGCCCGGCCATCCGCCGGTTGATCGCAGTGGCCATCGCGTGCGCGATCCTCGGCGCGCTGGCCGAGCTGCTGGGCAGCGCGCTGCCATCGACTTCGGTCACGCGCCCCGGGGTTGCAGCGCTGGTGCGGGCCACGACCGATGGCGGCAGCGTGCTGATCCTGGTGCCGGTGGTTCTGGCCTTCATCGCACCTCAGCGTGAGCGCTGGGCAGCGCGATGGCGCTCGGTGGCACTGCCCTTGGGCGGGCTGTCGCTGCTGATGCTGGCTGCACTGGCCGGCATCCACGACCGCGACCGCGACCAGGCGCTGGCCCGCTTCGACCGCGATGCGGATGTGCTGTTCTCGCGCACGCAGTCGCTGCTCGATGCGCCGCTGCAGGCCGTGCTGGCCGTGCAGGGTGCGATGCAGGTGTCGGCCCTCCCGCTGACGGGCGCGCAGTTCGATGCAGTGGCCCGCCCCTGGCTGGCGCGTACCTCGGGGCTGGCCGAGATCGGCTGGCTGGAGGCCCTGCGCGGCGACAGCGCCGCTCCCTCGATCCGCCACCTGCTGCCGGCGCTGCCCGGGGCCTCCGGTGGTGCCGCCACCGGCGCCGACACGCCGGCCGGGGCAGCCGCGCTGCGACCGGTGCTGACCAAGGCGTTGGCGCAGGTGGGGCCGCTGCTGGTGCCGACCGCAGCGACCGAAGCGGCTGCCGCTGGAGGCGGTGCTGCCCGACCCAGCCGCAACGCGCTGGTGATCTACCAGGCCGTGCCGGGCGAATCGAGCAGCGGCACCCGCCAGGTGGTCTTCGCCACAGTGCTGATCGATCGCCTGCTGAACCCGCTGATGGCCGCGCGCACCGATTCGCTGCAGGCCTGCCTGTTCGATGCCGACCCCCGCGCCGAGCGGCGTCATCTGTATGGCCCGCCTTCGTGCGAGGCTGCGGTGGCCGCGCACGAGAACCAGTTCAACCGCGAGGCCGGATTCGAGCTGGCCGGCCGGCGCTGGGCCCTGCGCATCAGCCAGCCACTGCGCACGCAAGGCGGCGTGTGGCTGTTTGCGCTGCCGGCCCTGGGCGGCGGCAGCCTGCTGGCCGCCCTGCTGCTGGCCCTGACCGGGCGCGTGCAGCGCGTCGAGACCGAGGCGCGCAGCCGCAGCCTGGAGATGCAGCGCGACATCGACCAGTTGCGCGCGCAACTGCAGCGCCAGGAGCGTTCGCTGGACGGCATGTTCGATGCCGTGCAGAGCGGCGTCGCGCTGATCGAGGCCGATGGCCGCATCCAGCGGGTCAACGCGGCCTTCGCCGACCTGGTTGGCGTCAGTGCGGCCGATCTGCGGCGCCGTCCGATCGACGACCTGCTGCAGGACGACGATCGGCCGCAGCCCGGCCGCATCGTCGCGCTGCTGCAGCAGGCAGGCGATGAGCTGGTGCACAGCTCGCTTCGCCTGCGCGTGGCCGGCGGCAAGGTGGTGCCTGCGCTGGTGACCCTGCGCCCCTTGCGTGAACGGGATGGGCGGCTGGGCGCCGCCATCTGCGCGCTGCACGACCTCAGCGACAACCTGCGCCGGCGCCAGGCCGAGCGCGTGCTGGGCGATGTGCTGGACCTGGCGCGCAGCGAAGCACCGCCTGCGCAGGCATCGCTGCCTATTGCACCAGATACGCGGCCGCTGCCGCTTGGCACGCCGCCACCGGAAGCAGTGCCTGCGGCCGGGGCGGTACAACGCATCCTCTGCATCCACGGCAGCCGGGAGCGCGAAGCCTTCCTGAGCGTCGCATTCGAGGAACGACCGCTGGTGAAGCTGCGCCATGCCGGAAATGCCAGCGACGGCCTGGTGCTGGCCGAGACCGAGGCACCCCACCTGGTGCTGCTGGACCTCGGCCTGCCTGATGGCGATGGCCTGGCGCTGCTGCAGCAGCTGGCCAGCGATCCCCGCACACGGGCGATTCCGATCATCGTGCTGTCGGACGACCCTCGGCCCGACCGGATCGACGCGGCGTTCAGCGCCGGGGCTCGTGCCTACCTGACGCAACCGCTCGAGGTGCGCCAGCTGCTGGCGGCGGTGGACGAACTGATCTGATCGGGCGGCGCGGCCCAGTGGTCTGGCCGCACCTTTCGGGCACTAGAAGCCGGCCGCCAGGCCGTCGCGCCGAGGGTCGCTGGCTGCGACATAGCCCTCGCTGCCCGGATCGCCCAGGCGCCAGATGAACTGGCCGGCGCCGAAGTCCTGGTAGCTGTCCTGCAGCACTTCCATCGCATGGCCGCGCTCGGCCAGCGCAGCGACAGTGGCCGCCGGCATCGCACCCTCGACATTGATCGACAGGCCTTCGCTGAAGCGCCAGCGCGGCGCGTCGCAGGCCGCCTGCGGGTTCTGGCGGTGGTCGATCATGC
>CAZXLI010000198.1:0-12381 GCA_964641795.1 uncultured Bordetella sp.
CGCCGCCCGAGAGCGTGCGCACCGGTGAATTCGCGCGCTCGGGTGCGAAGAGGAAGTCGCCGAGGTAGCTCATCACGTGCTTGCGCGTGCCGCCCAGCTCGATCCACTCGCTGCCCGGGCTGATGGTGTGGGCCAGCGTCGACTCGAGATCGAGGCCGGCACGCATCTGGTCGAAGTAGGCCACCTGCAGCTGCGTGCCGCGGCGCACGCTGCCGCTGGTGGGTGCCTGCTCGCCGAGGATCAGCCGCAACAGGCTGGTCTTGCCCGCGCCGTTGGGTCCGACCAGGCCGATCTTGTCGCCGCGCAGCACGGTGGCGGTGAACCGGTCGACGATCAGGCGCTCGGTGCCGCCGGGCTCGGTGGCCGGGTAGCGCAGTGTCACGTCCTTCAGCTCGGCCACCAGCTTGCCGCTGGGCAGCCCGGCGTCCACTTCCAGCCGCACCTGGCCCAGCTGCTCGCGCCGCGCGGCACGCTGCTCGCGCAGGCGCTTCAGCCGCGCCACCCGACCCACGCTGCGCGTGCGCCGGGCCTCGACACCCTTGCGCACCCACACCTCTTCCTGCGCCAGCAGCTTGTCGGCGCGGGCATTGGCCAGCGCCTCGGCTTCCAGTTCGCGCTGCTTGGCGCTTTCGTAGGCGCTGAAGTTGCCGGGGTAGCTGCGCAGCACGCCGCGATCGAGTTCGAGGATGCGGGTGGCCACCGCGTCGATGAAGGCGCGGTCGTGCGAGATCACGATCAGCGCACCCCGCCAGCCGTTGAGCAGGTCCTGCAGCCAGTCGATGGCGTCGAGGTCGAGGTGGTTGGTCGGCTCGTCCAGCAGCAGCACGTCCGGCCGCGCGACCAGCGCCTGTGCCAGCGCCACCCGCTTCTTGGTGCCGCCGGAGAGGGTGTCGATCGCCGCGTCGGGCGCCAGGTGCAGGCGTTGCAGGGCCTCGTCGACGCGCTGCTCCCAGGTCCAGCCGTCGAGCGCCTCGATGCGCGTCTGCAGGGCGTCGAGGTCTTCGCCGGCCTCGTGCCGCTCGAAACGCTCGCGCAGCGCCTTGGCCTCGGCCACCACTTCGCTGACCGCCTCGAACACCGTGTGCCCCGGTTCGAACACCGGCTCCTGCGGCACGTAGAAGCGCCGCAGGCCCTGCTGCAGCTGCAGCACGCCATCGTCGAGCCTTTCGCTGCCGGCCAGGACCTTCAACAGCGAGGACTTGCCGCTGCCGTTGCGGCCGATCAGCGCCAGCCGCTCGCCGGCCTCCAGCGCCATCGCGGTGTGGTCGAGCAGGGCCACGTGGCCAAAGGCCAGCTGGGCATTCGTGAGGGTGATCAGGGCCATGGGCGCCAAGGAATCGGTCGAGGCCGGATTGTCCGCTGTGGCACAGTTGCCCGGCTTTACCGGCCGCGCATCGTGATCCAACGCTCCTCCGCCCCGACCATCACCGACGTCGCCGAGCGTGCCGGCGTATCGATGAAGACCGTGTCGCGCGTGCTGAACGACGAGCCCAATGTGCAGCCGCAGATGCGCGAGCGGGTGATGGCCGCGGTCACCGAGCTGAACTACCGGCCGAATGTCTACGCACGCAGCCTGGCGCGCTCGCGCTCGTACCTGCTCGGGCTGCTGTACTACGCCTCCAGCGCGGCCTTCATCGCGGGCGTGCAGCGCGGGGCCACCACCCGCTGCCGCGAGCTGGGCTACCACCTGGTGGTGGAGTCGCTCGAAGACGACGGCGCCCACCCGGCCGAGCAGCTGAACCACATGATCTCGGCGCTGCGGCCCGACGGCCTGATCCTGGCCCCGCCGGTCTGCGACGATCCCCAGGTGCTGCAGACCCTGGCCGCGGCGCGCATGCCCTGCGTGCAGATCTCGCCCGGCGGGCCGGGGCCGGCGCTGGCCCGGGTGGCGATGGACGACGTGCTCGCCGCGCGCGAGATGACCGAGTACCTGCTGCGGCTGGGCCACCGACGCATCGGCTTCATCCAGGGTGCGCCGGCGCAGGCCGCCGCGCCGCGGCGCTTGCAGGGCTACCGCGAAGCGCTGCGGGCCGCCGGGGTGGCCGAGGACCCGGCGCTGATCGTGCCCGGCGACTTCCGTTTCCGCAGCGGGCTCGAGGGCTGCGACCGGCTGCTCTCGCTGCCGGTGGCGCCAACGGCGATCTTCGCGAGCAACGACGACATGGCGATGGGGGCCGTGGTCGCAGCCCAGCGCCGCGGCCTGCAGGTGCCGGCGGACCTCTCGGTCGCCGGCTTCGATGACTCGCCGATCGCCAGCCTGGTCTGGCCGCAGCTCACCACCATCCGCCAGCCGGTGTTCGAAATGGCGCTGGCCGCGGTGGACCTGCTGGTCTCACGCTCCTCGGCCCAGCCCGCCTCGGCACCGCCGGCGGAGGCCACCGAGCAGCTGCTGCCGCATGAGCTGATCGAACGCGGTTCCACCGCGGTGCCGCGCGCCTGATCCGGGGTCGGATTCGCAGCGGATCCGCAGCGGATCCGGTTTCCGGGTTTGTCCTGACCCGATCCAGCCGTGTCGGCAATTGACAGCGATTGACAGCGCCGTCAACATTCACATGTCGACATGACAGCGCTGTCAACTGCACATTGGCGGCAGCGGGCCATGTCGCCGCAAGTCGCAACGCAATCCGCGCGGGCCTGCCTTCCAGAACGCGAGCCAGGGCGCCGCCGCCAACCAGGAGACAAGGTGATGAGGAACCGTGTGGCACTCGGCATGATCCCGGCCGCCGCGCTGACGCTGCTGGCCAGCATGGCCGCGATGGCGCAGGACAAGCCCAAGGAAGGCGACAAGGACAGCGACGCGGCGCAGCAGCGCGTCACCGTCACCGCCACCAAGCGCCTGACGACCGTGCAGGACACGCCGTTGGCCGTGACCACCTACTCGCAGCGCGATCTGGACAAGGCCCAGGTCAAGGACCTGACGACCTTGCAGTCGCTGGTGCCCAACCTCAGCGTCGAGCAGCATGGCGACTCCGGCGGCGTGCACGTGTTCCTGCGCGGCGTCGGCTCCACCAACCACACCGAGCTGGGCGACCCGGCGGTGGCCTTCCATGTCGACGGCGTGTATTCGCCGCGGCCACAGGGCGCCACGGTGCTGATGTACGACCTGGCCAGCGTCGAAGTGGCGCGGGGGCCCCAGGGCACGCTGTTCGGCCGCAATGCCACCGCCGGTTCGGTGAACCTGGTCACCGCCAAACCCAAGCTCGGCGACTCGAGCGGCAGCGCCGGCTTCGTCGTCGGCGACCGCAACCGCCTGGGCGTGCAGGCGGCGATGAACTTCCCGCTCGGCGAGCAGACCGCGCTGCGCCTGGCCGCCATCAGCGAGCGCCAGGACGGCTGGGTCGAGTTCCAGCCGCGCTCGAACGTGCTGCCGGGCGCACGCAAGTACGGCGCCACCGACCAGCAGGGCGTGCGCGCGACGCTGCTGTGGCAGCCCACGGACAACGTGACGACGACCACCGCGCTCGAGTACTACCGCGACAACGGCGCCGGCCAGATGATGCTGGCGCAGACGCCGCGGGCCGGCCAGAAGTGGAACTCGGCGCTGGTCGACACCCCGGGGGTGCTGGACCAGGACAACACCACGCTGCGCACCCGCGTCGACTGGGCCATCACGCCGGCGATGGAGCTCAGCTACATCGGCAGCGTCTCGACGATGTCGCGCAAGAACGCCAGCGACGACGACGCCGGCGCGCAGCCCGGCTTCAAGCAGGAGAACCGCACCGAGTGGTCGCGCTTCAACAACTACACCCATGAGCTGAACCTGAAGTCCACTGACGGCGGCGCGTTCCAGTGGATCGCCGGCCTGTTCTCGATCCACGAGGACAACCGCATCCGCTTCGACATCGACATCAGCGACATCGGCACGCCTGCCGCCGGCGGCGGCCCGATCGTCGTGGTGCCGACCAAGCCGACCGACACCGCCTGGGCCATGTCCTTCATCCAGCCCAAGCGCACGCTGGACTCGAACGCGGTGTTCGGCCAGGGCACGTTCAAGTTCAACGAGCAATGGTCGGCCACCGCCGGCGCCCGCTACACCAGCGAGAAGAAGCAGGACCAGGGCGGCCGCAACTGGGTGTGCCCCAATTTCGGCGCCACGGTGGCCACCGGCGGCCACCTGATCGGCCCCGGTGGCGTGGTCGACGCCGCCAGCTGCCACAGCGACTACGCCCCCGGCACCTGGCCGGGCGGCGGCGCCAACGATGGTCAGACCAAGGACAACGCCACCACCTGGCTGCTGCGGGGCGAATACAAGCCCAACCGCGACACGCTGGCGTACGCGACGGTGACCACCGGCTTCAAGTCCGGTGGCCTGTCCGATGGCGGCCGGCGCCACAAGCCCGAGTTCCTGACCAACTACGAAGCCGGCCTGAAGACCGAACTGTTCGACCGCTCGCTGGCGCTGAACTTCGACGCCTTCGTGATGAAGTACAAGGACATGCAGGTGTCCTCGATCGAGTACACCGGCACCGGCACCGCGCGCCAGCAGCAGCTGGTCACCAGCAACGCGGCGCGCGCCACGATCAAGGGCATCGAGGCCGAGTGGAGCTGGCGCCTGACGAAGGCCGATCGCTTCAGCGGCAATGTCTCGTTCCTCGACGCCAAGTTCGACGACTTCCTCACCTGCGACTCGGCGCTGCTGGATTGCGGCGTCGCTGCCAATGCGGTGAACCTGAAGGGCAACAGCCTGCCCCACGCCCCGAAGTTCTCGACCACCTTCGCGTTCGAGCACGACGTGGTGCTGGGCAGCGGCGCGAAGATCACGCCGCGCGCGCAGCTGCACTACCAGACCAAGACCAACCTGAGCCAGTTCGACCGCCTCGGCGCCAACGCCCCGGCCGCCGCGCTGAAGTACCCCGATGCGCGGCAGCAGGACGCCTACGGCACCGTCGACCTGAGCCTGCGCTACGAAGAGCCCAAGGGTCGCTGGTACATCGAGGGCTTCGTCGTCAACGTGGCCGACGAGCACATCAAGACCGACGTGGCCTGGCGCGGCGGCAGCACCTGGGTGTCGTTCTTCAACCCGCCGCGCACCTACGGCATGCGCGCGAACTACCGCTTCTGAGCATGCGACGCCAGTGGCTTCGGGCCGTCGCGGGACTCGGGTTCGCGCTGCTGATCTGCAACCCACAGGTTGCACGACCAGCCGGCGCGGCCCGCACCACGATCACCGTGGCCACCTTTCCGGACCTCGACCGCGCCGCCAAGGCCGCACTGCCGCGCTGGCGCGCACTGCATCCGGACGTCGACGTGAAAGTGCTGTCGCTGCAGTACCCCGACCACCACAACGCGATGACCGCTGCCCTGGCCACCGGTGCCGGCCTGCCCGATGTGATGGCGCTGGACTTCCGCTTCATCGCCAAGTTCGCCGCCAGCCGCGGGCTCGAGGCGCTGGACGCACCGCCCTACAACGCGATGGCCCTGCGCGAGCAGTTCGTGGCCTTCACCTTCCCGCAGGCCACCACGCCGCAAGGCACGCTGGTCGCGATGCCGGCCGACATCGGCCCCGGCACGCTGCTGTACCGCCAGGACCTGCTGGCCAGGGCCGGCCTCACCGAGGCCGATCTCACCGCCAGCTGGGAATCGTTCATCGCCGCCGGCCGCAAGCTCAAGGCCGCGACCGGCGCCTACCTGCTGGCCGACGCGGCCGACATCCGCGACATCGTCCTTCGCACCAGCCTGCAACCCGGCGAGGGCCTCTACTTCGACGCGCAGGGCCGCGTGCTGGTCGACAGCCCACGCTTCCGCCGCGCCTTCGCGCTGGCCCGCGAGGCCCGCCTGGCGGGCATCGATGCCCATGCCATCGCCTGGACCAACGAGTGGGTCGCCGGCTTCCGCCAGCACCGCATCGCGACGCAGATGATGGGCGCCTGGCTTGCCGGCCATCTGAAGAACTGGCTCGCGCCCGACACCGCCGGCCAATGGCGATCGACCACGCTGCCCGGCGGCGCGATGGCGTCCTACGGCGGCTCGTTCTACGCCATCCCGAAGAAGGCCGCGCACAAGGCCGAGGCCTGGGACTTCATCCGCTTCATGACCGCAGACAAGGAGACGCAGCTCGGCTCGCTGCGCACGCTGGACGCCTTCCCGTCGCTGCTGGCCGCGCAGCAGGACCCGCTGTTCGACGAGCCGATCGCCTTCCTCGGCGGCCAGCGCGCGCGCCAGCTGTGGCGCGACATCGCCGCGAAGGTGCCGCCGATCGCGGTGCACCGGCTCGACGCGATGGCCACCGACGTGATCCGCTTCGAGTTCGAGGAAGTGCTGGCCCAGGGCAAGGACATCGACACGGCCCTGGCCGATGCCAAGCAGCTGATCGAGCGGCGCGCACGCCGGAACCACTGAATGAGCCCCCACGCTCACTCCGTTCGCTGCCCCCCGAGGGGGACGCGTCAGCGCCTTCGGGCGGCCGGGCGGCGCTGCATGAGCCCCCACGCTCACTCCGTTCGCTGCCCCCCGAGGGGGACGCGTCAGCGCCTTCGGGCGGCCGGGCGGCGCTGACATGGCCGCGTCCTTTTCACGTCAGCAGCGTGCGCGGCAGTGGGCGCCGTACCTGTTCATCGCGCCCTTCTTCGTGCTGTTCGCGGTGTTCGGTCTGTTCCCGCTGCTGTTCTCGATCTGGCTCTCGCTGCACCAGTGGGACGCCGCCTCGGGGCTGGAGACGATGCGCTGGGTGGGCCTGGAGAACTACCTGTTCGCGCTCACCGACCCGTGGTTCCACAAGTCGTTGTGGAACACGTTGTGGTACGCGGTGGTGTCCGGCGTGCCGCAGCACCTGGTGGCGCTGCCGCTGGCCTTCTTCATCCACACGGCGCTCCGGCGCAGCCGCAACGCGGTGGTCGGGGCCTACTTCGTGCCCTACATCACCTCCAGCGTGGCGATCGCATTGATCTTCACCACCCTGCTGTCGAAGGACTCGGGCGTCATCAATGCGCTGCTGGGCACGCCGATCGACTGGCTGGGCAATGCGCGCTACGCCAAGCCGGCGATCGCCTTCGTCGTGTTCTGGCGCTTCCTCGGCTGGAACCTGGTGCTGTACCTGTCGGCGCTGCAGGTCATCGACGAAACGCTGTACGAGGCCGCCACGCTCGACGGCGCCAGCCGCTGGCAGCAGTTCCGCCACATCACGCTGCCGCTGCTGCGGCCGATGATGTACTTCGCGATCACGCTGACGATCATCGGCAACCTGCAGCTGTTCGAGGAACCGTTCATCCTCGTCGACCCCGAGAGCGGCATCACGCCGGCGGTGATGACCACCGCGATGTTCATGTACCGCGTGGCGTTCTCCGATGGCGATTTCGGCACCGCCTCGGCCATCTCGTGGCTGCTGTTCCTGGTGATCGCCGCGCTCACCTGGGGCAACCACCGGCTGTTCGGCGACAGGGGCGTCAGCGATGTCGGGCGCTGATCGTTCGACTGCGGCGGCGGCGCTGGCAGGCGGGCGCTGGCGCGCGGGTCCGCGGCCGACGGTCGACGTGCAGCGGCTGATCGCGCTGGGCTTCGTCGGCGCGGGCATGCTGATCCTGGTGGCACCGTTCTGGTTCACCTTCGTGTTCGCCACGCACTCGCGCGCCGAGATCTTCAGCTCGCCGCCACCGCTGTGGTTCGGCACCCACCTGCTGTCGAACCTGCAGCTGCTGCTCGAGCGGCTGCCGTTCTGGCAGAACCTCGGCTGGAGCCTGTACGTGGCCAGCCTGACGACGGCGCTGAACCTGCTGCTGTGTGCGATGGCCGGCTTCGCCTTCGCGGTCTACGAGTTCCGCTTCAAGCGCGCACTGTTCGCGTTCGTGGTCGCCTCGATGATGCTGCCGAGCTTCCTCAACATGATCCCCAGCTTCATGGTGATGGACTTCCTCGGCTGGATCGACCAGCCGCGCGCGCTGTACGTGCCCGGCGCGGCGGGCGCCCTGGGCATCTTCCTGATGCGGCAGTACATCGGCTCGGCGATCCCGCGCGACCTGATCGATGCCGCGCGCATGGACGGCTGCAACGAGTTCCGCATCTTCCGCAGCGTGGTGCTGCCGCTCACCGGGCCCGCGCTCGGCACGCTGGGGCTGATCACCTTCATCAGCTCGTGGAACAACTTCGTCGGGCCGCTGGTGGTGATGCGCTCGGTCGAGCACTACACGGTGCCGCTGGCCCTGCGCAGCATGCAGAGCCCGAACAACACCGAATGGGGCGCCCTGATGGCCGGCAGCGCGATCGCGATGCTGCCCCTGCTGGTGGCCTTTGTCTTCAGTGCCCGGCGCCTGGTGGCCGGGCTCACCGCGGGCGCCGTGCGCGGCTGACCGCTCCCTCTCTTCCCGAATCCTGCTGATGCTGACCCGAACCATGTTGCCCACGCCCGCCGCCGACACCGCTGTCAACACCGAGATCCCCTTTCCGCCGGGATTCCGCTGGGGTGCCGCCACCAGCGCACAGCAGATCGAAGGCGCCGCGCGCGAGGACGGCCGCGGCCTTTCCATCTGGGATGCCTTCTGCGCCGAGCCCGGCCGCATCAAGGACGGCAGCAACGTCGACACTGCCTGCGACCACTACCACCGCTACGCCGAAGACGTGCACCACATGCAGTGGCTGGGCCTCGATGCCTACCGCTTCTCGTTCAGCTGGCCGCGGCTGCAGCCCGACGGGCGTGGCGCGTGGAACGAGGCCGGCTTCGCGTTCTACGACCGCTTGATCGACCGCCTGCTCGATGCCGGCATCGAACCGCATGCCACGCTGTACCACTGGGACCTGCCGCTCGCTTTGCATGCCAGCATCGGCGGCTGGCTCTCGCGCGACATCGTGCCGCTGTTCGCCGACTACGCGGCCGAGGTGGCGCGCCGCTTCGGCGACCGGCTGGTCGCCATCGCCACCCACAACGAGCCCTGGTGCACCGCGACGCTGGGCTACCAGACCGCGCAGTTCGCGCCCGGCCACACCAGCCGGGCCGAGGCCTCGCAGGTCTCGCACCACCTGCTGCTGTCGCACGGCGCGGCCATCCAGGCGATGCGCGCGGTCACCGGCACGCGGCTGGGCATCGTGCTGAACCACACCCCGCCCTTCCCGGCCGAGCCGATCGAGGCCGACCGCCGCGCCGCGCGGCTGGCCGACGGCACCAGCGTGCGCTGGTACATGGACCCGGTCTTCCTCGGCGGCTACCCGGCCGACGTGCTGGAGCACCTGGGCGCCGACGCGCCGCAGGTGCAGGCCGGCGACCTGGCGCTGATCCGCCAGCCGCTGGATTTCCTCGGTGTCAACTTCTACACCCGCGACTACGTCAGCACCAAGACGCCGGCAGCGCCCGCGCCCGGCGCCCTCGGCTTCACCGACATGGGCTGGGAGATCTACCCGCAGGCGCTGACCCAGCACCTGGTGCGCCTGTCGCGCGAGTACCTGCCGCCAACGATGTACATCACCGAGAACGGCATGGCCAACCCCGATGTCATCGTCGACGGTCGCATCCGGGATTCGGCCCGCATCGAGTACCTGCATCGCCACCTGCAGGCAGTGGCGCGCGCCATCGAGCTCGGCGCCGACGTGGCGGGCTACTTCTACTGGAGCCTGCTCGACAACTTCGAATGGGACTCCGGCTACGCCAAGCGCTTCGGCCTGTTCCATGTCGACTACGCGACGCAGGCGCGCACCGCGAAGGACAGCGCGCACTGGTACCGCAGCTTCATGCAGCAGCAGCGGCAGCGCCGGGGCGGCTGAGATGGCGGCCCCTTGCCCGCTCCGCTCGCTTCCCCCGCGGGGATCAGCCGCCCTGGGGCGGCCCGACGTCGGCTGACCACCATGGCCTCGCTCGAACTGCGCGCGCTGCGCAAGACCTACGCCGGCGGCGTGACCGCGGTGCACGACATCAGCCTCGAGGTGGCGCACGGCGAATTCGTCGTGCTGGTCGGCCCCTCGGGCTGCGGCAAGAGCACCACGCTGCGCATGATCGCCGGGCTGGAGGAGATTTCTTCCGGCCAGCTGCTGCTCGATGGTCGCGACGTCACGCACGTGCCGGCGGCGCAGCGTGGCCTGGCCATGGTCTTTCAGAGTTATGCGCTGTATCCGCACATGACGGTGGCGGAGAACATGGGCTTCGCGCTCAAGCTCGCCGGGCTGGACAAGGCCGCGGTGCGCGCCAAGGTCGAGCATGCCGCGAACGTGCTGCAGATCGGCCCGCTGCTGGCCCGCAAGCCGCGCGAGCTCTCGGGTGGCCAGCGCCAGCGCGTGGCGATCGGCCGCGCCATCGTGCGCGAGCCCGGCGTCTTCCTGTTCGACGAGCCGCTGTCGAACCTGGACGCCGCGCTGCGCGGCCAGATGCGGCTGGAGATGGCGCGGCTGCACCAGCAGCTGGGCGCGACCCTCGTCTACGTCACGCACGACCAGGTCGAAGCGATGACGCTGGGCAGCCGCATCGCGGTGTTCCATGCCGGCCGGCTGGAACAGGTGGGCGCCCCGCTGGATCTGTACCACCGGCCGGCCAGCCGATTCGTCGCCGAATTCCTCGGCTCGCCGACGATGAACTTCCTGCCGCTGCGCCGCGAAGGACCCGCGCTGCAGCTGGCCGCGCAGCCGGGTGCGGCGCTGCACTGGCACCGGCCGCTGCCGGCCGGTGAGCTGACGCTGGGCATCCGGCCCGAGCATCTGCAGCCCGTCGATGCGGCGGAGGTCGTTGAGAGCAACTGGCGCGTGCAGGTGCAGCACCGCGAGCACCTGGGCGACCTGGTCATCGCGCACGGGCTGCTCGCAGACGGTTGCTCGACGCTCACCGTCAAGGCCCTGGCCGGCCAGGCCGAACGGCTGCAGCCGGGACAGTGGGTCGGGCTGCGGCCCGAGCTCGACCACGCCGTCATGTTCGACGCGGCGGGCCGCGCCGCTGCCTGACGCGCGGCCGCCTGCCGGCGCGCGCCGTGGTCAGGCAGGTCGGCGCTTGGCCATCGCCGCCAGCAGGACCTTCAGCTCGCGCTCCTGTGCCAGTTGCCGCGGGCTGGGTCCGGTGCTGGGCACCAGGTCGGGATTGGCACCCAGTTCCACCAGCTTCAGCGCCGTGGTCTCGTCGGCGTTGATCGCCCAGGCCAGCGGCGTGGCCTGCTCGACATCCAGTGCATCAAGCCGTGCACCGCGTGCGGCCAGCAGCTCCACCAGCTCGGTGCGCCCGCTGCCGGCAGCCGCATGCAGCGGCGTCATCAGCAGGCCGTTGCGCAGCGCCACCTGGTTGGCATTCGCGCCGCGATCGAGCAGCAGCCGGGCCGCGGCGAGGTGGCCGTCGCGCGCGGCCTCGAACAGCGGCGTGAAGCCGATGGCGTCCGGCGCGTCGACGCGGGCGCCGGCGTCGAGCAGCGCGGCCACAGCATCGGCCCGGCCCTGACGCGCCGCGCGTGCCAGCATCGGGCGGCCGGTGCCGTCCAGCGCGTCGGCCGAAGCGCCGGCCTTCAGCGCGGCCTGCAGCGCATCGATCGCGCCGCTGTCGATGGCCTGTTGCAGCCGCTGCTCGGCCGCGGACAGCGGATGGCGGCGCCCCAGGTGATCGCTCAGGCGCTCGACCACCGGCTGGAAGCCACGCCGCATCGCCACTTCCAGCGCCGTGCCGTGGCCCGACAGCGTGGCATCGGCGCCGTGGCTCAGCAGCAGGTTCACCGCGTCGAGGTCGCCGTAGAAGCAGGCCCAGTTCAGGGCCGGGTCGCCATTGCTGTCGACCAGGTTCACGCGCGCGCCGCCCTCGAGCAGGATGCGCGCCATCGCCAGGTCGCGGTTGTTCAGCGCCAGCATCAGCGGCGTGGCGCTGTAATAGGCGGCATAGCGCACGTCCAGCGCGGCACCGCGGGCGATCAGCAGGCGCACGATGTCGTGCTTGCCGCGCGAGGCGGCCACCAGCACCGGCGCGGCGCCCTTGCCGTCGGTGGCCGAGGCATCGACGCCCTCGGCCAGCAGCTGCCTGACCTGCGTCGTCTCGCCGGCACGGATGGCCGCCACCAGGTCGGCATAACCCGCCGCGTGAGCGGCCGGCACCACCAGCATCGTGGCCAGCACGCCGGCCAGCCACGCCTTCCTGAATCCTGTTCTCATGCCTACCCTGTCTATCCGTTCTGCTGAAGTGCGCGCTCGAGCGCGTCGATGAACATTTTCGCCACGTCGAAGCCGGTCTGCTGCGTGATCTCCTGGAAACAGGTAGGGCTGGTGACGTTGATCTCGGTCAGGTGGTCGCCGATCACGTCCAGTCCCACCAGCAGCAGGCCCCGTGCGGCCAGCGTCGGGCCCAGCGCCTCGGCGATCTCGCGATCGCGCGCGCTGAGCGGCTGCGCCACACCCTTGCCGCCGGCGGCCAGGTTGCCGCGGATCTCGCTGCCCTGCGGGATGCGCGCCAGCGAATACGGCACCGGCTCGCCGCCGATCACCAGCACGCGCTTGTCGCCC
>CAZXLI010000199.1:0-12331 GCA_964641795.1 uncultured Bordetella sp.
CTGATCAGCTGGAAGACGCCGCCCGGCGGCGGCACCACCGACTATGCGGTGGAGATCTTCCACGCGGCACTGAAGCACGGCCGCTACACCTCGTTCCTGGCCGCGGACACGCGCCTGCCCATGATGTACATGCCCGACGCGATCCGCGCCACGCTGGAGCTGATGGAAGCGCCAGCCGAGCGCATTGCCGAACGCGGCTCGTACAACCTGGCGGGCTTCAGCTTCACGCCGCGCGAAATCGCGGCGGCGATCGCGCAGCGCGTCGCCGGGTTCACGCTGGCCTGCGAGCCTGATTTTCGCCAGGCGATTGCCGACAGCTGGCCGCGCGAGATCATCGACGACGCAGCCCGGCGCGACTGGGGCTGGCAGCCGCGCTACGACCTGCAGGCGATGGTCGACGACATGCTGGCCGCGCTGCGGCCACTGGTGCAATGAGCGCGGATCAGAACTTGATCCTGCCGGTCCAGATGTCCTTGTACATGACCCAGTCGCCCATGAAGCTGTAGAGCGGGCGGCTGAAGCTGGCCGGCCTGTTCTTCTCGAACACGAAATGGCCGATCCACGCGAAGCCGTAGCCGCACAGCAGCGCCAGCAGCAGGTACTGCGGGCGACCGGTGGCCAGCAGCGTGGCCAGGCAGACCAAGGACAAGCTCGAGCCCAGGAAATGCAGGCGGCGGCAGGTGCGGTTGGCATGCTCGCCGAGGTAGATCGGGTAGAACTCGGCGAAGCTCTGGATGGCCTTCAGTTGTTCGGCGGTGGCAGTGCCCATGCGTGTGTCTCCAGCAAGCCGGCGCCAGCATGCGCTCGGCGACGCCGACAATAGCCGGCCTTGCCCCGATCCTGACCCGAGGAACCCCCAGGTTCCGCCCCTGCTGCCGCGATGAGTTCCGCCGTCCCTTCGAGTGTTGCCGCCTGTCTGCTGGACGAACTGTCGGCCTGGGGCGTGCAGGCCGTGTTCACGGTACCGGGCCTGCAGATCGACCCGTTGAACCAGGCGCTCGCCGCACGGCCCGCCATGCGCACGGTGATAGCCAACCACGAGCTTGCGGCCGGCTACATGGCCGACGGCTATGCGCGCGCCAGCGGCCGGCCCGGCGCGGTGTTCGCGATTGGCGGCCCGGGCTGCGCGAACCTGCTGGGTGCGGCGATTGCCGCCCGGGCCGACCGCTCGCCGGTGCTGTTCGTCACCGGCAACATTCCGCGGGCGGCGCAGGGTCGCGGCGAGTTCCAGGACGGCGGACCGGCGGGTGCCAACGACGCCGGTGTGGCCGCGGCCGCGCTCGGGCACTCGCTGGCCGTCGATTCGGCAGAGCTGCTCTTCGAGCGCCTGGCCCGGGCGCAGGCACTGCTCGCCGGCGGCGCGCCGGTGCACCTGGCGCTGGCCTACGATGTGCAGGTGCAGGCGGCCCCGGTGCCGGCAGGGCTGGCGCGATTGATGGCCGCCGAGCACGCGGGCCTGCCACCAGCGTCCGATGCCCTGGATGAGTCACGGGTCGCCGTCTTCGCCGATGCCGATGCCTTGCCCGTGGCCGGTGTGCTGCGCACATGGGTGCAGCGCTGCGGCCTGCCCCTGATCACCACGCTGTCAGCTCGCGGCCTGCTCGACGAGGCCGATCCGCTCTCGGCCGGCCACCTGGGTTTCATGCCCGACCCGCGTGCCGAAGCGCTGCTCGCGGCCGATTCACCGGCGCGAGCCCAGGCGGTGCTGCACGTCGGGGGCGACGCACGGTGGACGCAGCGCCTGCAGCAGCGGCACGACCGGGTGCAGCATCTGTCCCCGGCTGCCCTGACCCGCTGGCTCGCGGGCGGCGGGGCTGGCGTCGACGAAGGGCTGCGCGTGCAGCGGCAGGCCTGGTGCGAGGACTGGCAATCGCAGCGCCGGGTGGCGCCGGTGGCGAGCCATGGGGACCTGACCCATGCCGTGGCAATCGATGCCTTGGCGGCCACCTGGCCGGCCGACAGCTGCTGGGTGGTCGATGCCGGCCAGGTGCGCCGCATCGCGGCTGCGCGACTGCGCTGTCGCCAGCCGCGTTCGCTGTTCATGGCCGAAGGCATGGCGCCGATGGGCTGGTCGCTGGGCGCGGCCGTGGGCGTTGCGCTGGCGCAGCCGCAGCGGCCCGTGGTCGCGTTGCTGGGCGACGGGGCGATGCGCATGCACGGCATCGAGATCGCCACCGCGGCACGCTACCGGTTGCCGATCCTGTACGTGCTGTTCGACAACCAGGCGTATGGCAGCGTGCTGCAGCGCATGGGCACGCCGCAGGAGCGTGCGCAGGCCGCGTTGCCGCCGGTCGACTGGGGCGCCTTTGCCAGGGCCTTCGGGGTGGCCTGCTGGACGACCGACGATGCGCCTGGCCTGCAGCGCGCGCTGCGCGAAGCCGCGGCGCAGCAGGGGCCGCGGCTGCTGGTCCTGCGCGTGCCGGCGGTCGATCCGGAGGCCTACGCGCATGCCACCGGCATCGATTGGCAACTGCCCGATGCCGCCCCGATCGAGACCTGATCAGGCGCGGGCGGCGGTGCGCAGCCAGGCCGCAGCGATGTCCGGATCCGGCGTGTAGCGAAGCTGCGGCAGCCACTGCCGCAGCCGCTCGCCGTCCAGAAGAGGCCAGCTGGCGCCACCGGGGTGGTCGAATCCCAGTCGGGCGTCGAGTCCCTGGGCTCGCGCCACGCCGGCCATGTCCTGCATCAGGGCGTGCAGGCTCCGCCGGGGTCCCGGCACGTTCAGCAGGCTGTCGGGCCAGGGCTGCTGCACGAGCTGCACCAGCGCCCGTGCGGCGTCGGTCACAGCCAGGTAATCGACGTCGAAGTCTTCGGCGACCAGTTGCACGGCCTCGCCCTGCAGCCAGCGCTGCAGGGCGAGGTTCGGCAGCGCCGGGCATTGCCCACGCGGCGCGGCACCGAAGAGGGTGGCCAGCCGGCAGCACAGCACGGGCCGGCCGCTGGCCTGCAGCAACTGCTCGGCCGCATGCTTGGAGCGGCCGTAGTCGTCGCGCGGCTGCGGCACATCGGTTTCGCGGCACAGCGCACCGGGCGCGGCGCCGTAGACCGAGCGCGACGACGCGAAGAGCACGCGGCCATTGCCGCGCAAGCCCGCCAGCAGCTGCGCCGTGCCGTCGACATTGTCCTGCTGCAGCCGGTCGGCCTGGTGGCGCAGCGCCCCGGCGCAGTGGATCACCGCATCGGCCGGCAGCGAGCCGGGCGCGATCTGCGCCAGCCGCCTGCCGAGCGGCGCCCAGGCCAGCCCCGCGGCGTCGAGCGCCGCGGCCACGGCACTGCCAAGGTAGCCGCGCTCGCCGGTCAGCAGGATCAGGCCGGCCATGTGCCGCGGTCGCGCAGCGCCTCGGTCTGCGCGGCTGACAGGCCGACGTCGCGCGTCACACGCAGCACGCGGGCGGCCGGCGCGGGCCGGCGCGTGTAGTCGCGGCCGGTCCAGGCCGTCAGCGCCAGGCCGAGTTCGTCGAAGCCCAGCAGCAGCCGCGGGTACATGCCGCCGGCAATGCGGGCGCAGAACTCCATCACCTGGTAGCCCAGCCGCGGATGCAGCACGAACTGGGCGTTCACCGGCCCGCGCCAGCCGGCTGCGGCAAAGGCCTGGGCAAAGCGGTCGCCGATGACGCGGAACGACGGGTCGTCCAGGCGCCAGGCCTGCTCGCAGCGACCAGCCACCATGCGCGCGCCCATGTCCATGCGGCCGAGGATGCGGCCGTCGGGGCTGATCACCGCCTGCGCGACGTACTGCGTCAGCACCGGGGTCCAGAACAGCGGCAGGCCGCCCTCGCGCTGCTGCTGCTGCAGCCGGCGGTAGGGTGCAGGATCGGCCAGATAAGGCTGGATCACCAGGTCGGCATCGCCCAGCGTGCCTTCGAGTGCAGCCTCGTCGAGCAGCAGGCGCACGCCGCGTGAACCATTGCCGGCGCGGGGCTTGGCGATCAGGGCACCGTCGAATTCGGCGCGCCAGCCCCTGCAGAGCTCAGGCGCCTCGGGCGCTGCCGCACTCACCGTCGGGGCGAACGGCAGGCCCCGCTCACGGGCCCAGGCATGGCCGAGCAGTTTGTCCGTCATCGGGGCCGCGGTGGCGGAAGAGCCCGCGGCCAGGCAATGCGCCCAGCGCGGGTGCGACTCGCGCCAGGCGGCCATCAGCGTGATGTCGTCGTCGCGGCCGGCCAGCACCAGGTCCGGCTGCTCGGCCTCGAGCACGCGCTCGACGCAGCGCCAATAGCCGTCAACCTGAGCGGCCGGCGGCGCGAGCCAGACGCGATCGCAGGCGAAGTTGTTCGGCGCCTCGGCATCCGAGTTGATGCCGATCACCCGCAGGCCGGGCCGGAAATCGCGCGCGGCGTCGAGCAGATTGGTGCCGACCAGGCTGCCGACACTCAGGATCAGGAGCGTGCTCACGGCAGGCTCACGAGCCCAGGCTCACCCGCAGCGCGTTGAGCATGGCGTCGGGCTGCTCGAACATCAGGCCGTGGCCGCAGGGCAGCATGTGGATGCGCGCCTTCAGCGCCGCGGCGATGTCGCGCGTGACCTTCGGGCTGGTCATCTGGTCGGCCTGACCGAGCACGAAGTGCACCGGGCAGGTGACCTTGGCCGCCGACGCCAGGCCGCCGGCATAGGCGTCGCAGACCTTGAAGTCGTGCAGGAACAGGTTCAGTTCCGGCTGGCCCGCCTGCACCCGGCGCATCAGCGCGCGGTTGGCGCCGTGCAGCCACATGCCCGGGCCAGGGTAGCTGGGCTTGCTGGCGATGCTGGAGAACGAGAAGGCATTGACCATGTCGATGGCCTTCATCGGCGTGTCGCGCGCGGTGTTCAGCAGGGCCTCGGACACCTTCATCGGGTAGGCCGTCCCGACCATCACCAGGCGACTGACGCGCGCGGGCGCGCGGGCCGCCGCCTCCAGCGCGATCAGCGAGCCCATGCTGTGGCCGACCAGCGCGGCCTGCTGCACGCCGGCCGCGTCGAGCAGCGCCAGGACCCAGTCGGCCAGTGCCTGGACATCCGGCAGCGGCGGGCCCTCGCTGCGCCCGTGCGCGGGCTGATCGACTGCCAGCACCGAGAGCCCATGGTGCGCAAACCAGCGCGCCAGCAGCGTCCAGACGCTGTGGTCGTGCAACGCGCCGTGGATGAACACCACGCAGGGCAGGGTGGGGTCGAAGGGTTTGCCACCGGTGTAGGCGTAGGCGCGCCGGCCTTGAACGATCAGTTCCATCTCAGGCCCCCGCTTTCTCGGCAGCCTTCAACGCGCGCTTGAGGTCGTCGATCAGGTCGTCGGGATCCTCCAGCCCGATCGACAGCCGGATCGTGCCGGGGCCGATGCCCGCACGCGTCAGTGCGGCGTCGTCCATGCGGAAATGCGTGGTGGTGGCCGGGTGGATCACCAGCGAGCGGCAATCGCCGACATTGGCCAGGTGCGAGAAGATCTTCAAGGCTTCGATGAAGGCCTTGCCTTGCGTGCGCGAACCCTTCAGGTCGAAGCTGAACACGGCGCCGCAGCCGCGCGGCAGCAGGCGCTGCGCCAGCGCGTGGTCGGGATGCGAGGCCAGGCCCGGGTAGGCCACGCGCGAGACCATCGGATGCGCGGCGAGGAACTCGACGATGCGCTGTGTATTGCTCACATGCCGCGCCATGCGCAGCGGCAGGGTCTCGATGCCCTGCAGGATCAGCCACGCGGTGTGCGGGCTCATGCAGGCGCCGAAGTCGCGCAGGCCCTCGCGTCGCGCGCGCAGCAGGAAGGCGCCGACCGTGCTCTCTTCGGCGAACACCATGTCATGGAAGCCGGCATACGGCGCGCTCAGCTCGGGGAATCGGCCCGAAGCGTTCCAGTCGAAGCTGCCGCTGTCCACCAGCAAGCCGCCAACGACCGTGCCGTGTCCACAGAGGAACTTGGTGGCCGAGTGGTAGACGAGGTCGGCGCCGTGGTCGAAGGGCTTCAGCAGCCAGGGCGGCGTGAAGGTGGAGTCCACCAGCAGCGGCAGCCGGGCCTCGTGCGCAAGGGCACTGATGGTCGGGATGTCCAGCACGTCGAGCCCCGGGTTGCCCAGGGTTTCGCCGAACAGCAGGCGGGTGTTCGGGCGAATCGCCTCGCGCCAGCCGTCGATGTCGCCGGGTTTCACGAAGGTGGTGTCGATGCCGAAGCGGCGCAGCGTGTAGTCCAGCAGGTTGTGCGAGCCGCCGTACAAGGCGCTGCTGGCGACGATGTGGTGCCCCGCGCCCGCCAAGGTGGCAATGGCCAGGTGCAGCGCTGCCTGGCCGCTGGCGGTGGCGATGGCGCCGGCCCCGCCCTCGAGCGCCGCGATGCGCTCTTCCAGCACCGCATTCGTGGGGTTGCTGATGCGGCTGTAGACATGGCCTGATCGCTCCATGTTGAACAGCGAGGCCGCATGCTCGCTGCTCTCGAAAACGAATGAAGTACTCAGGTGCAGGGGCACCGCGCGTGCACCGGTCGTGGGGTCCGGCGCGGCGCCGGCATGCAGTGCGAGGGTATCGAACCCGGGGTCGGAAGAGCCGGCCATGATGACGATCAGGGTGTTGCGTCAGCGCATTGTGTGCTATGTTTTTTCGACTGCGATTCCCATCGCCAACCGAGGAGCGACCGCCATGAAAGTCAGTGACATCCTGCGAGTGAAGGGCGGAACGCTGTTCACGGTCGCGCCCGAAACGGCGCTGGGCGAGGCCGTGCAGACCATGGCCGATCGAGACATCGGCTCGCTGGTGGTGATGGACCATGGCGAGCTCACCGGCATGCTCACCTTCCGCGAAGTGATCTCCGCGGTGGTGGCCAACGGCGGCAGCGTCGGCAACCGGCAGGTGCGCTCGGTGATGGACGATGCGCCGCTCACCTGCACGCCGGAAACCGAGATCGATGAAGTGCGCCGCATGATGCTGGGGCGCCATGCGCGCTACATGCCGGTGCTCAATGGTCGCACGCTGATGGGTGTGATCTCGTTCTACGACGTGGCCAAGGCGGTGGTCGACAGCCAGGATTTCGAGAACCGCATGCTCAAGGCCTACATCCGCGACTGGCCGGTCGAGGAAGCGGGCGCCGCCGAACCGAAGCTGTAGCGCGCTGGCGCCGCCCCTGCGGCGCGGCCCTGCGACAATCCGCGGGCCCGGTGCTGTTGCATCGGGTCCGCTTTTTTTGGTTTCTCGGCTTTCACCATCGCAATGTCCGGCAGCACCTTCGGCGAACTGTTTCGCGTCACGAATTTCGGCGAAAGCCACGGTCCGGCCATCGGCTGCGTGATCGATGGATGCCCTCCGGGCATGGCATTGAGCGAGTCGGACATCCAGCCCGACCTGGACCGGCGGCGCCCGGGCACCAGCCGCCACGTGACGCAGCGCAACGAACCCGACGCGGTGGAGATCCTTTCCGGCGTCTACGAGGGCCAGACGACCGGCACGCCGATCTGCCTGCTGATCCGCAACACCGATCAGCGCAGCAAGGACTACGGCAACATCCTCGACACCTTCCGCCCCGGCCATGCCGACTACACCTACTGGCGCAAGTACGGCCTGCGCGACCCCCGCGGCGGCGGGCGTTCCTCGGCCCGTCTGACGGCGCCGATGGTCGCCGCCGGCGCGGTCGCCAAGAAGTGGCTGCAGTCGCAGCACGGCACCACCTTCCTCGGTTGGATGAGCCAGCTCGGCGACATCCAGATCCCGTTCGAAGACGAATCGCAGATCCCGCTGAACCCGTTCTTCGCACCGAATGCCGGCATCGTGCAGCGGCTGGAGGATCGGATGGACGAGTTGCGCCGCGCCGGCGATTCCTGCGGTGCGCGCATCGAGGTGCGCGCTCGGCAGGTGCCGGTGGGCCTGGGCGAGCCGCTGTTCGACAAGCTCGATGCCGACATTGCCTACGCGATGATGGGCATCAATGCGGTCAAGGGCGTCGAGATCGGTGCCGGCTTCGGCGCCGTGGCGCAGCTCGGCAGCCAGCATGGCGACGAACTGACGCCGCAGGGCTTTCGCGGCAACAACGCCGGCGGCGTGCTGGGCGGGATCTCGACCGGCCAGGACCTCGTGGTGTCGATCGCGATCAAGCCCACCAGCTCGATCCGCACGCCGCGCGCCTCGGTCAATCGCGCGGGCGAGCCGACGGTGGTCGAGACCTTCGGCCGCCACGACCCCTGCGTCGGCATCCGCGCGACACCCATTGCGGAGGCCATGCTGGCACTGGTGCTGATGGACCATGCGCTGCGTCAGCGCGCGCAGTGCGGTGACGTGCAGCTGCCGTTGCCGCCACTGCCGGCGGCGGCGGGCACCGCGGGCTGAACCGCGCGAGGCGAATCGGCCGGAGCAGCGCGATGACTGCCTCGCTGGCCGACAGCTTCGCCGCGTATGCGCAGGCCGGCAGCCTGATCTTGCTGCTGCTGGCCCTGCTGCACGGCCTGGTCTGGCATGTGCTGCGCCTGCGCTGGGCGCTGCTGCTGGCGCTGGGCTTCGGCATGGGGGCCGCGCTGTACGGATTCGATGCCCAGCTGCGCCCAGGGGAAGGCCAGGGCCATCCGGTGGGCAGCACACTCGGCGTCGCGATGCTGCTGCTGCAGATGATGGCGCTGGCCGACTACGCCCAGCTTCCGCAGCGCACTGCCCGGGCGCTGCTGGCGATGGCGCTGGTCGTGGGCCTGGGCTTGCTGGCGCTGCGCTTGTCGGGCGTGGTGCCCCGCATCGTCGGCTCGGTGGGATACGGCTTGTCCTTCCTCGTCAGTGCGGGCCTGGTGGCCTGGGCCTGGCGTCGAGAGCCGAACAGCGGCCACGGCCTGGTGTTGGCGTCGCTGCTGCTGCATCCGCTGATCGTGCTGGGCGTGCTGGTCGGCTGGTTCGATGCGCGCGCCCCGCGCTACCTGGCGCTGGTGCCCGCCATCGTGGTGGGCATGACGATCCTGGCCACCGGCCTGCTGCGCGCGCAGCGCATGGCTGAAAGCGAGCTGCAGCGCCGCCGACAGGCCGAGGACGCGCTGCGTGCACTCAACGAATCGCTCGAGCAGCGCGTCGCGCAGCGCACCCGTGAGCTGCGCGACATGGTGACCGGCCTCGAGAGCTTCAATCGCAGCGTGTCGCACGACCTGCGCGGTCCGCTGGGCGGCATTGCCGGCGTCGCCCGCCTGGCCACCGAGGCCGTGGCGCGCGGCGACCTGCTCACGGTGCAGCGCCTGCTGTCGGTGGTGACGGCGCAGGCCGAGTCATCGTCGCAGCTGGTCGAAGCCTTGCTGGCACTGGCCAAGGTCGGCGACGGCGAGCTGGCCCCCGAGACCATCGACCTCGGCCGCTTCGTGCGCGAAACGCTGGAGCAGATGCGCCTGGCCGACCCGGCCAGCATCGAGGTGCCGGTCGAGCTTCACCCCTTGCCACAGGTGCAGGCTGATCCGGCGCTGCTGCGCCAGGTGCTGGTGAACCTGCTGGGCAACGCCCAGAAGTTTTCGCGCCAGGCGCCGCGGCCGCGCGTAGAGGTGGGCGCGGAGACCGATGGCGATGGCGGCACGGTGCTCTACGTGCGTGACAACGGCCTTGGTTTCGACGAGTCTCAGGCCGAGGCGCTGTTCCAGCCGTTCCAGCGCCTGCACGGGGCACAGATCCAGGGCGATGGCGTCGGGCTCAGCATCGTCAAGCGCATCGTCGAGCGCCACGGCGGTCGGGTGTGGGCGCGTTCGCGACCGGGGGCGGGCGCGACCTTCTGCTTCACGCTCGGGGCGGCGGGTCGCAGGCCCTGAGCAGGCGGCCGGCCGTTCGTCGCCCACCCTCCGCAATTCATCGCAACAGGTGACGCGGCCATCGCGCTGCGGTGCGCTTCGTCACCCGCAACCCGCGCTTCGTCGCACACTGCCGGGTCGGCACGGAACTCGGGGCCTAGACTCGCGGCCGCTTCACAAGAGTAGCTAGGACAAGGGGATTGCACATGCGCAAGAGCCGGTGGATCGGGGGCGGTGTCGTGGTGTTGCTGGTGACCATTGGCGTCGCCGCAACCGTGGTGATGGGGCAGCGGCAGGCGGGCGCCAAGGTGCCCGAGAAGGCGGCCAAGGCAGGGCCCGGGGCCGCATCGATGCCGGCACTGGAGTTCCGGCCTGGCGAGGTGGTGCAGCCCACGCTGGCGGCCATGCCGAAGACGATCGAGTTCTCAGGCCCGTTGGTGGCGCCGAACACGGCCGTGGTGCGGGCCAAGGCCGCCGGCACCTTGCTGGCACTGCAGGTAGCTGAAGGCGAACGGGTGGCCGCTGGTCAGGCGCTGGGTCGCATCGACCTGGCCGAACTCTCCAATCGCGTCGCCGAACGCACGGCCAACCTCGAATCGGCGAAGGCCACGCTGGCGCAGGCCGAGCGCACGCATGCGTCGAATGAACGGTTGGCGGCGCAATCCTTCATCTCGCCGATCGCGCTGGAGAATTCCCGTGCCCAGGTGGACACTGCACGCGCGGCGCTGAATGCCGCCCAGGCGCTGCTGGAGACCACCCGCGCGGGTCTGCGCGAAGCCGCACTGGTGGCGCCGATCTCCGGCATCGTCGCCAAGCGCCACGTGGTATCCGGCGAAAAGGTCGCGGTCGAGCAGCAGCTGCTGACGCTGGTGGACATTGCCAAGCTGGAGCTGGCCGGCACCGTCGGTACCCACGAGGTCGGCGCACTCTCGCCCGGCATGCCGGTGCAGGTGCGGGTCGAAGGCCTGGACAAGGCAGTCCAGGGCAAGCTCGCGCGCATCGCGCCCGCTGCGGAGCCGGGCACGCGATCAATCGGCGTGACGATCGCGCTGGACAACCCGAAGGAAGTGCTGCGCGCAGGCCAGTACGCGCTGGCCAAGGTGGAGTTGAGCGATCCGCAGCAGCGACTGTCCCTGCCGCTGCCGGCCGTGGGCAACACCTCGGGTCAGGACCATGTCTGGGTGATCGAGAACGGATCGTTGCTGCGCCGCGCCGTCACGCTGGGTCGGCGTGACGAGGCGTCCGGCCGGGTCGAGGTGCTCAACGGCGTCGATGCCGGAGCGACCGTGCTGGCCGCGAAGTTCGACAACCTGCGCGAAGGTGCCAAGGCCTCTGTGGTGGCCGCCAAGGCCGCGGCGGTGGCGTCGGCCGCCGCGTCGATCCCCGCCAACCTGAAGTAGGAGCGGCACCATGTGGATGACCCGCGTCTCGATCCAGAACCCGGTGTTCGCCACCATGGTGATGGTGGCCCTGTGCGTGCTGGGCCTGTTCTCGTATTCGAAGCTGGGCGTCGAGCAGATGCCCGACATCTCGTTTCCTGGCGCCTGGATCGAGATCGCCTACCCTGGCGCCTCGCCCGAGGCGGTGGAGCGCGAGCTGACCAAGCCGGTGGAAGAGGCGATCAACAGCATCGCCGGCGTCAAGCGCATCACCTCGCGCAGCCTGGAAGGGCGTTCGCAAGCGAACGTGGAGTTTTCGCTCGATGCCGACATGGCCCGCGCGATGCAGGACGTGCGCGACCGCATCGCCGCCATCCAGGCCGGCTTCCCGCGCGATGCCAAGGCGCCGCTGATCCAGCGCTGGAACAACGACAACACCCAGCCGGTGGTGAACCTGGCGCTGCTGTCGAAGACGCGCGGGCCGCGCGAACTGTCGATCCTGGGCGAGAACGCGGTCGGCAAGCGGTTGCAGCGGGTCGAGGGCGTGGCGCGGGTCGACATCAGCGGGCTGACGGTGCGCGAGGTGCGCATCGATCTCGACCCGGTGCGCCTGCGTGCCTATGGCGTGACGCCGGCCGAGATCTCGACCGCGCTGCGCGAAGCCAACACCGACCAGCCGGTGGGCCTGCTGTCCGACAACGTGCAGGACACCATCCTGCGGGTCGAGGGCAAGATGCGCGACCCGAAGCTGATGGAGAACATCATCGTCGCGCACCGCAACGGGCTGGCGCTGCGCCTGGTCGACCTGGGTCGACTGGTCGAACGCGAGAAGGAGGCCGACTCCACCGCCCGCATCAACGGCCAGCGCGCGATCAACTTCAACGTCTTCAAGCAGCAGGACGCCAACATCGTCGCGGCAGGCGATGCCGTGAAGAAGGCGATGGACGAGATCCGCAAGACGCTGCCGCCGGACGTGGAGCTCAAGCTGATCTATGCCTCGAGCGACTGGGTCAAGGGCTCGCTCGAAGGCCTGCGCCATACGTTGATCGAAGGCGCGCTGCTGACGGTGGCGATCGTCTTCCTGTTCCTGCACAGCTGGCGCTCGACGATCATCACCGGGCTGACGCTGCCGATTGCCGTTATCTCGAGCTTCATTGCGGTGTATGCCTTCGGCTTCACGCTGAACTTCATGACGATGATGGCGCTGAGCCTGCGCATCGGCCTGCTGATCGATGACGCGATCGTGGTGCGCGAGAACATCGT
>CAZXLI010000200.1:0-12315 GCA_964641795.1 uncultured Bordetella sp.
CTCGGTGGCCAGCCCGCGCAACGGCGAACGGCCCGGCTACAACAACGTCTCGCTGACGATCAAGCGCGTGCTCGAAGACTATCAGGGCCGGCCGGTGCGCGGCGTGGCCAGCAACTACATGTGCGACCTGGCGGTGGGCGACACGGTGCAGGTGATCGGGCCCTTCGGCACCACCTTCCTGATGCCCAACCACCCGAAGAGCCACATCGTGATGATCTGCACCGGCACCGGCTCGGCGCCGATGCGGGCGATGACCGAGTGGCGGCGCCGGCTGCGCGCCCAAGCGGCCGCCGGGCCGTCCCAAGGCAGCTTGACCCCCTCGGGGGGCGGGCACGCCGCAGGCGGGAGCTGGGGGCATTCGTCCGGCAAGTTCGAGGGGGGCAAGCTGATGCTGTTCTTCGGCGCGCGCACGAAGGAGGAGCTGCCGTACTTCGGCCCGCTGCAGAACCTGCCCAAGGATTTCATCGACATCAACTTCGCGTTCAGCCGCACCCCGGGCCAGCCCAAGCGCTACGTGCAGGACCTGCTGCGCGAACGCGCGGCCGATGTTGCCGCGCTGCTGGCCGAGCCCGGCGCGTACTTCTACGTCTGCGGCCTGAAGGCGATGGAGGAGGGCGTGGTGCTGGCGCTGCGCGACATCGCCAAGGGCGCCGGCCTGGACTGGGACAGCATCGGCGCCGCGCTCAAGCGCGAGGGCCGGCTGCACCTCGAGACGTACTGACGCTTGGCGGCAAGCCCATGACAAACGGCGCCCGCGGGCGCCGTTTCTTCATGCCGTCATGCCGATGATGGACCCCGGGGCCCATCGATCGATCTCAGGCGATCTTCACGTACTCGTAGTCCACCGGCTGCTGGTTGATGCCCATGCGCGGCGGGGCGATCCAGCTGGCGTATTCGCCGGCGCCGTGGCAGGGCTTCATCAGCGAGTCGATGAAGGTCAGGTCCTCGGCATTCGGCAGCCATTCGTCGCGGCTGGCGGCCCACACCTCGGCGCCCAGCAGTTCGCCGGCGGGGCTGATGCCCTGGCCGGCGAATTCGCCGATGCGGCGGTTGAAGCCCTTGTGCGGCTGCGTCAGCTTGAAGTCGATGCCGGCGCGCTCGATGATCTTGTTCCAGCGGTCGATGCCGCCCTGGCAGTCGGCGATGTAGTCGTCCAGCAGCCGGGCATTGATCGCGCGCAGCGCCGGCACCTCCTCGGTCACCAGCTGGCCGCTCACCACGCGTGTTACCGGGTAGGTGGCCGTCTGCAGCTGGTGGTCGTCGCCCTGCAGCTGCGCTTCGTTGAAGCGGCCCTTCAGGCCGGCGCTGAAGGCCTCGGCCGCGTTCGACGAGATCTCCGAGCCGAACAGGTCGCGCGTGACGCTCATGTGGAAGTTGGCCTTGCGCTGCAGCAGCGGCAGGTCCACCACGCCGAGTGCGCGGATGCGCGCGGTGTCGTAGGGGTCGGTGATGCCGGCCTTCTTCATCGCCGCGCAGGTGGCCTCGATCGTGCGGCCCACGCCGGTCTCGCCGACGAACAGGTGGTGCGCCTCCTCGGTCAGCATGAAGCGGCAGCTGCGCGAGAGCGGGTCGAAGCCGCTCTCGGCCAGCGCGGCGAGCTGCATCTTGCCGTCGCGGTCGGTGAAGTAGGTGAACATGAAGAAGCTCAGCCAGTCCGGCGTGTGCTCGTTGAAGGCGCCCAGGATGCGCGGGTTGTCCTGGTGGCCGCTGCGGCGTTCGAGCAGCGCCTGCGCCTCCTCGCGGCCGTCCTTGCCGAAGTGCTTGACCAGCAGGTACACCATCGCCCACAGGTGGCGGCCTTCCTCGACGTTCACCTGGAACAGGTTGCGCATGTCGTACAGGCTGGGCGCGGTGCGGCCCAGGTGGCGCTGCTGTTCCACCGAGGCCGGCTCGGTGTCGCCCTGCACGACGATCAGGCGCTTGAGCAGCGAGCGGTATTCACCCGGCACCTCCTGCCAGGCAGGCTCGCCCTTGTGCTTGCCGCAGGGAATGGTGCGTCCTTCCACCTTGGGTGCCAGCAGGATGCCCCAGCGGTAGTCGGGCATCTTCACGTAGCCGAACTTGGCCCAGCCGCTGGGGTCGACGCCGACGGCGGTGCGCAGGTAGACGTCCGCGTCCTGGAAGCCGTCGGGTCCCATCTCGCGCCACCACTCCAGGTACTTTGGATGCCATTGCTCCAGCGCCCGCAGCAGCTGGCGGTCGCTGCCCAGGTCCACGTTGTTCGGAATCGCGTCGTCGTAGCTCACTTCGACGAAGGCGTCGCTGCGGATGGCCTGGGCTTCTTCGGTCAACAGGGCGCTGGGGGTGATGCTCATGTGGGGGTCTCCGGTTCGGGCGGTGGTCGGTGGGGTCGAAGCGCCAAATAAGCACAATAGTGCCGTCTCTGACGACAACACAAGCACAATAATGCTCGTATCGGGTGGAGACTTTGAGCTGGATCAGAAAGCCGGCAAACGCCTGCATGCCGGCCGCGATGCCAGCCAGGCCGGGCAGGGCCCCGCGGAACTGCGGCAACATCGGCCCCTTGTGCGATGCGCCCCGCTGCGCCACCAGGAGACCCATGTTCCGCAACAAGTACCTCGACCATGCCGAGATCCAGGCCCAGCTGAAGGCCTGGGCCGACGCCCACCCCGAGATCGTCCGTGTCAGCGTGCTCGGCCACAGCGCGGCCGGCCGCGAGATTCCGCTGCTGACCATCGGCCCGCGGCCCGACGAA
Source organism: uncultured Bordetella sp. (assembly GCA_964641795.1). Taxonomy (GTDB): domain Bacteria; phylum Pseudomonadota; class Gammaproteobacteria; order Burkholderiales; family Burkholderiaceae_C; genus Pseudaquabacterium. The sequence goes on from CAZXLI010000200.1 coordinate 2,717, forward strand.
AAGCGCCCGGCCGTGTGGATCGACGGCAACATGCACGCCAGCGAGGTGTGCGGCTCCAGCGTGGCGCTGGCAATCGCCGAGGACATCCTGGCGATCCATGGCGGTGCCAACGCCGCCGGTGGCAAGCCGCTGGCGCCGGCGATGGCGCAGACGATCCGCGAGACGCTGTTCTACGTGGTGCCGCGCATCTCGCCCGATGGTGCCGAAGCCGTGCTGAAGGTCGGCCGCTACGTGCGTTCGAGCCCGGTCGACGACCGCGCGCAGCAGGCCCATGCGCACTGGGTGGCCGAGGACATCGACGGCGACGGCCATGCCGGCTACATGCGCCGGCTGGACCCCGACGGCGAACTGATCGAGCTGCGCGGCGACGACGGCCGGCCGCTGCAGCCGCCGGTGATGGTGCCGCGCCAGCCCGAGGACGAAGGCCCGTTCTACCGCCTGTACCCGGAAGGCCGCATCGCCAACTTCGACGGCCGGCGCATCCCGGCGCCGCACTTCCTTTCGGACAACGCCTACGACTTCAACCGCAACTTCCCGTACACCTGGGCGCCCGAGCCGCAGCAGGAAGGCGCCGGCCCCTACCCGGGCAGCATGCCCGAGACGCGCGCGGTGCTGGACTTCGCGACGAAGCACCCGAACATCATGGTGTGGCTGAACCTGCACACCTTCGGCGGCGTGCTGATCCGCCCGCTGGGCGACAAGCCCGACAGCAAGATGAACCCGGTGGACCTGGGCCTCTACGAGCAGGTGGAAGCCTGGATGACCGAGCACACCGCCTATGCCACGGTGAGCGGCTTCCACGAATTCCTGTACGAGCCCGAGAAGCCGCTGCACGGCGACCTGTCCGACTACGCCTACCACCAGCGCGGCGCGCTGGCCTATGTGGTGGAGCTGTGGGACCTGTTCCACCAGCTCGGCATCGAGCGCAAGAAGCCCTTCGTCGACCACTATGTGAAGTTCACGCGCGAGAACATGCGCGCGCTGGCCGAGTTCGACCGCCAGCACAACGGCGGCCGCGTGTTCAAGCCCTGGCAGAAGGTGATGCATCCGCAGCTGGGCGAGGTGGAGGTCAACGGCTTCGACCCGCGCGTGGGCATCTGGAATCCGCCGTTCGAGCGTTTGCCCGAGACCTGCCGGGCGCAGAGCGCCGCCTTCCTGCGCGTGGCCGCGCTGGTGCCCAAGGTGAGCGTCCAGGTGGTGAAGCAGGAACGGGTGGGCGAGCACACCCGCACCGAGCTGCGCATTGCCAACCATGGCTACCTGGGCACGGTGGGCGTGCCGTCGGCCAAGGACCTGCCGCATGCCGAGCCGCTGCGCCTGACCGTCAGCGCCAACGGGCCGACGCTGCTGGCGCCGAGCGAGGCGGTGGTCGAGATCGGCCACCTCGGCGGCTGGGGCGCGGGGCTGTACGGCGGCCCCAGCGTGTTCGCCCCGTGGACCGGCGGCAACGCGCATGAGCGCTTCGTCACGCTGGTCAGCACCGGCAGCGGCACGCTGACGGTGGAGGTCGGCAGCTGTCGCGTGGGCACCCAGCGCCTGGTGCTGAACATTTCCTGAGCGCGGCGGGAACCGGCGCGGGGCTTTTGTCACCCAGGGTGCATTGCCCCTGGAGTGCCCGACATGCCCCTGCCCGTTCCCTGCCTCACCCTCGTTGCGCTGGCGGCCACGCTGGCCTCGGCTCCGGCGCTGGCCACGCCGGTGCAGGTGTCCGTGCCCACCGGCAACGCCAACTCGTTCGCCGCCTCGGTCAGCGACGACGGCAATCGCATCGCGTTCTACTCGGCCAACAACCTCACCGGCGGCAACGGCGACCGCAGCTTCGAGATCTTCCTGTACGACCGGCCGACGAACACGCTGACGCAGGTCAGCAGCTTCGGCGGCGGCAGCCTCGTTGGCGGCAACCAGGTCCCGTCGATCAGTGGCGACGGCAACAAGCTGGCCTACCAGCACTTCGAGACGCTGCCCAACGGCAGCAACATCATGCAGAGCGTGCTGTACGACCATGTCACGAAGACCAGCGTGACGGTCACCGCGCCGGCCCTGTTCAGCGAGACCAACGAACTCAGCCGCGACGGCAAGACGATGGCCATCGCCACCGGCAACACCGGCCTGCGGCTGTACGACACGGCCAGCGGCGTGATGGGGCCGGTGATCGCCGGCAACACCTTCAACACCGCGATGAGCCGCGACGGCTCGCGCATCGCGATGGAATTCATCGGCCAGCTGGTGGTGCAGGACCTGAAGGCCCACACCACGCTGAACATCACCGGCACCGGCGCCGGCTTCAACCTGCGCCCCGACTTCAGCGACGACGGCACCAAGCTCGCGTTCACCTCCACCTACGATCCGCTGGGCACCAACGCCGACCGCAACTCGGAGGTCTTCCTCTACGACCTGACCACCAACACCGTGCGCCAGCTCACCTTCAGCACCGGCGACGCGTTCAGCAACGCCGACGTGAGCATGAGCGCCGATGGCAAGCGCATCGCCTTCTCGTCGACCCGCAACCTCACCGGCCACAACGCCGACGGCAACCAGGAGATCTTCCTCTACGACCTGGTCGACGACGTGCTGCGCCAGGTGACCGACACCGGCCCGTCGGACTACAACCTCGAGGCGGCGATCAGCGGCGACGGCCTGACGCTGGCCTTCACCTCCTCGGCCAACTTCGGCGGCAGCAACACCAGCCACGTGCCGCAGATCTACTTCGAGACGCTGGCGCCCAGCCAGGCGGTGCCCGAGCCCTCGACCCTGCTGCTGCTGGCCGCGGCGGGCTTCGGCCTGCTGGCCGCCCGGCGCCGTCGCCAGCCGCCAGCGCTTGGGTTAGGCTCGCCCGATGAAGATCACGATCCTCGGTGCCGGCGTCATCGGCACCACCGCGGCGTACTACCTGGCGAAGGCCGGCCATGAGGTGACGGTGCTCGAGCGCCAGGACGGTCCGGCGCTCGAGACCAGCTTCGCCAATGCCGGCGAGGTCTCGCCCGGCTACTCGGCGCCCTGGGCCGGGCCGGGCGTGCCGGTGAAGGCCATCAAGTGGCTGCTGATGCACCACAGCCCGCTGGTCATCAAGCCGATGCTCGACGGCGCGATGTGGCGCTGGGGCCTGGCGATGCTGCGCAACTGCACCGAGGCGCGCTACCGCGTCAACAAGGCGCGCATGGTGCGGCTGGCCGAGTACAGCCGCGACTGCATGGTGCAGCTGCGCGCCGAGACCGGCATTGCCTACGACGAGCGCATGCAGGGCACGCTGCAGTTGTTCCGCACCCAGAAGCAGCTGGACGGCACGGCCAAGGACATCGAGATCCTGCAGCAGTACGGCGTGCCCTACCAGCTGCTCGACCGCACCGGCTACCTGCAGTACGAGCCGGCGCTGGCCGAGGTGCAGCACAAGTTCGTCGGCGCCCTGCGCCTGCCGGGGGACGAGACCGGCGACTGCTTCCTGTTCACCAACCGGCTGGCCGAGATGGCCCAGGCCGCCGGCGTGCAGTTCCGCTTCGGCACGACGATCCGGCGGCTGGTGGCCGAGGGCGGCAAGCTCAAGGGCGTGGAGACCGACGCCGGCCTGGTGAGCGCTGACCGCACGCTGCTGGCGCTGGGCAGCTACTCCACCGCGATGCTCGCGCCGCTGGGGCTGCGCATCCCGGTGTACCCGGTGAAGGGCTTCTCGATCACGGTGCCGATCGGCGATGCGAGCAAGGCGCCCGAATCCACGATCATGGACGAGACCCACAAGGTGGCCGTCACGCGGCTGGGCGACCGCATCCGCGTTGGCGGCACCGCGCAGCTCTCGGGCTTCGACCTGCGGCTCGATGCGGGGCGGCGGCGCACGCTGGAGTTCGTCGTCACCGACCTGTTCCCGAAGGGCGGGGATGTGAAGCAGGCCAGCTTCTGGACCGGCCTGCGGCCGATGACGCCCGACGGCACGCCCATCGTCGGCCCGACGCGCATCGACGGCCTGTGGCTGGCCACCGGACACGGCACGCTGGGCTGGACCATGGCCGCCGGCACCGGCCGGCTGCTGACCGATTGGATGAGCGGCCGCCAGCCCGAGATCGACACCGAGGGGCTGACGATCGAGCGCTACGCGGGCTGATCGTCGTCAGTAGGGGCGGCCATCCTTGTGGGTGAAGCGCCACTGGCCGTCCTGCATCACCGCCTTCAGGTCGTCGTCGGGGTAGCTGCCCTCGTCGCCCGGCGTGCGGTCGCCGATCTCGAGGTAGAGCACCGGCTGGTCGGTCTCATTGGCCAGCTGGTGCCCGTTGCCGGTGCCGGCCTTGAAGCCGGCCACCATGCCGGGCGCGAGCGGCGTCGCGCCTTCGTCGGTGCGCAGCGTGGGGTGGCCTTCGAGGATGTAGACGAACTCGTCCTGCTTCGAATGCGCATGGCGCAGCGCCGACACCGCGCCTGGCGCCAGCTGCGTCAGGTTGACGCCGAAATTCGTCAGCCCGAACAGGTCGCCCAGCGGCCGCTTCAGGCGGCCGGCCATGCGCGAGGCGAAGGGCTCGGGGTAGTTGCTGGGCTTGGTGCGCGCCGGCGCATCGAGCGCGCGCAGCGCCACCGGCTTCGACGGGGTGTTGCTCATTGGGGCCTCGAGATCGAGGTCTCGGCACTCGGCCAGACGAGGGCCTGCGCGACGATGACCTGCTGGCCGTTGAAGGTGGCCGCGGGCGAGCCGTAGAGCTTGTAGCCCAGCGCCAGCGCGTCGCTGACGCGGCGGCAGAAGGCGGCGTCGTCAGGGCCGGTCAGCAGGCGGTAGAGGGGGAGGTCGTCGGGTGGCGTGTTCATGAGGAGGTCAGTCTGCCAAAAGTGCCCAGCGCTCATGATCGCGCCATCGGCCGCGAATCTTCAGGTAGCGGGCCGAATAGCCTTCTTTCACGAAGCCGCAGCGGCGCACCAGCGCGATCGAGGCCTGGTTCTCGGGCTGGATGTTGGCTTCCAGGCGGTGCAGCTTGAGCTCCCCGAAGGCCCGCCGCGCGACCAGGCACAGCGCTTCGCTCATCAGGCCCTGGCGCTCGTGCCCGGCGAAGGCGAAGTAGCCGAGGTAGGCGCTGCGGAACGGGCCGCGCACGATGTTGGTCAGCTCGTAGACGCCGACCAGCGCCTGCGTGTCGGTGCGCCGTACCAGGAAGCCGACATTGACCGTCCCTGACAGGTACCTCACCAGCGCGCGGTAGCTTTCGGGCGTGGCCGGTGGCGAGACCCACAGCCCGTGCAGCCGGCGGCTGGCCGCCACGGCCTGCAGGAACTCGGCCTCGTCGGCGGTGCCCGGCGCGCTGAGCGCCACGCGCGGTTTCGCGTATTTCATGCGGATGTCTCGTACGGGCCGAGCGTGCGCCGCACGCTGGGCCGCTGGCCGAAACGCTGCAGCCAGGCCGCCAGGCGGGGGAAGTCCTGCAGCACGGCGCGGCCCGGGTCGGCCAGGCTGAAGTAGCGCAGCATCGGCCAGGCGTGCAGGTCGGCCAGCGTCGGTGCGTGGCCGAGCAGGAACCCTTCAGCCGCTGCCGCGCCGGCCAGTCCATCGATCGCCTGCAGTGCGGCACGGGCGTCCTTCAGGCCTTGCGCGATCACCGCTTCGTCGCCCGGCAGCCCGGCGGCCGGCTTGCGCAGCTGCTCGACGAACACGCCCCACACCATCGGCCGGTAGGCGTAGCTGTCGAGCAGGCCGATCAATTGCTGCATGCGCGCGCGCAGTGCGGGCGTGGCCGGCTGCAGCGGCGGGCCGTCGAAAGCCTCGTCGACATAACGCGTGATCGCAGCGGTTTCGTAGAGCAGGAACTCGCCATGCTGCAGCACCGGGATGCGGCCGAAGGGATGGCGTGCGCGGTGCGCGGGCGGCACGCCGTCGGGGCCGAAGATCTCGGTGGGCTCCAGCGTGTGAGGCACGCCCTTTTCTTCCAGCGCCAGCCGGGCAATGCGGGTGTAGACGCTGCGTTCCAGCCCGTACAGCGTGAGGATGCTCATGCCCGGCGTGATCTGGCCCAGCACACGCCGCGGATCCGGCTCTGCCGGTCCGCTGGCGTGGCCCCCTCGAGGGGGAGGCGCCGCAGGCGCTTCGGGGGTGGGTTCATGTCATGCCGAGGAAGTGGTCCAGCATGTGGAAGTGGTCGTCGTGGAACTGGTCTTCCATCGCGGTCAGGCGCTCGATCGGCATCCATTCGACGCGGGCCGCGTCGTCGCCGGCGCGCACCTCGGGCAGCTCGCGCTCGCCCAGGTCGAAGTAGAAGGCATGCGTGATCGTTCGGCCGCGCTGGCTGCGGTCCGGGTGGTCGAACACGCTGCTGGCCTGCAGGCTCAGCTTCATCGTGCTGTCCAGCAGGCTCAGCGCGGTTTCCTCCTGCAGCTCGCGCAGCGCGCTCTGGTAGGCGGTTTCGCGCTGCTCGATGAAGCCGCCGGGCAGCGCATACAGGCCCTGGCCCGGCGCCTCGGCACGGCGGATCAGCAGCACGCGGCCGGCGCAGCGCACCAGCGCATCGACGGTGACGAACACCGGCGGGTACGGCGCGGCGGCCCAGGCCTCACGGTAGGCCTTGATGAAGCGCCATTCGCGGGCGATGGTGGCGAACTGCGGCAGCGCGCTCCAGGCGCGCAGCATCGCCAGCGTGCTGGGCGGTGCCTGGTCCACCAGGGCCGCGAGCGTGGGGTCCAGCGCATCGGCCGCACAGCCAAAGTAAGCGTCCCGCAGCGAGGTGGCGTCGATCGGGCCGTTGCGCTCGACGCTGTGCAGCGTCCAGCCCGGGAAGGCGCGCAGGTAGTCGCTGGTGGCGTCCTTGAAGTGGCCGATCAGTGCGATGCGCGGCGACGGCACGCCGGCCTCGGCCAGCAGGCGGCCGACGCCGGCCAGCACCACCTCGGTCCAGCGCGCCTCGTTGTAGTAGTCGCGCACCGGCAGGAACAGCAGGCGCGCACGCTGGTCTTCCGGCACCGCCAGGCGGAACATCTCGGCGCGTTCCTGCCAGGTCCAGGGGTTCTTCGGCGAACGGGCCTGGAAGGCCGAGCCGATCACCACCACGCAGCGCGGCGCGATCTGCAGTGCCTGCTGCAGCAGCGCCGCATGGCCGAGGTGGAAGGGCTGGAAGCGGCCGATGAAGACGGCGGCGTCGTGGGCGTGGGTGTCGCTCATGCTGAGATTCTCGCTTCAGACCCCGGAGGGGACCGCTCGCCGACGGCGAGCAGGGGCGCGGGCTGTGGATCGGAGGGCCCACGCCGCGGCTTGCATGCCGCGGCGGCTCGTGAGGCAGGCGTCGGCGCGCAAGCGCCGCCACCTGTCCACACTCGCCCCCCGCGGGGGGCGGCCGCCAGGCGGCCGGGGGTCAGACATACTTCGCGGCGATCGGCATCTGCCGGCCGCTGCCGAACGCGCGGGCGCGCACGCGGATGATCGGCGGTGCCTGGCGGCGCTTGTACTCGTTGCGGGCGATCATGCCGCGCACGCGCTCGATCAAGGCGATGCCCTCAGGCTTGGCCCGCAGCTGGTCGACGAAGGCCTGGGCCTCGCGGTATTCCCAGCCGGCCAGGCGCTCGCCTTCGATCAGGATCTTGAGCACTTCGTCCAGCACCTCGTAGGGCGGCAGGCTGTCGGTGTCGCGCTGGTCGGGCGCGAGCTCGGCCGAGGGCGGCTTGTCGATGATCGCAGCGGGGATCAGCTCGCGGCCGGCCGCTTCGTTGACGTGGCGCGACAGCGCGAACACCTCGGTCTTGTACAGGTCGCCGATCAGCCCGAGGCCGCCGTTGGTGTCGCCGTACAGCGTGCAGTAGCCCACCGAGATCTCGCTCTTGTTGCCGGTGGTCAGCAGCAGGTGGCCGAAGCGGTTGGAGTAGGCCATCAGCACCGTGCCGCGGATGCGCGCCTGCAGGTTCTCCGCCGACAGGCCCAGCAGCGGCGCACCGAAGCTGGCCTCGAACTGCGTACCGTAGCCCTGCACGAGTTCCGCGATCGGGTGCGTGTGCAGCGCGATGCCGAGGTTCCGGCACAGCACGACCGAGTCATCGACCGATCCGGCCGACGAGTAGCGCGAGGGCATCGTCACACCGACCACGTTGTCCGGCCCCAGCGCCTGCGCCGCCAGCGCCAGCGTCAGCGCGCTGTCGATGCCGCCGGACGAGCCGACGACGACGCGCTGGAAGCCGCAGCGGCGCGCGTAGTCGCGCAGGCCCAGCACGATCTGCGCCTGGTAGAAAGCCATCGTCGACAGGCCGGCCTTCGACACCGCCGGCAGCGTGCCACCATCGGCCGCGGCAAAGCGGCCGTTCTCGAAGCGCAAGGTGCACACATCCTCGACGAAGCGCTGCGCTTCGAACACGATGCCGGCCTCGGGCTCCACCGCGAACGAGGCGCCGTCGTACACCAGCTGGTCGTGGCCGCCGATCTGGTTGACGTACAGGATGGGCAGGCCGTGGCGCCGCGCCGCGTCGCCGAACACCTGGTGCCGCTGCTCGCGCTTGCCGATGTTCGACGGGCTGGCGTTGATCGACACCACCAGGTCCGGCGCGGCATCGGCCATGCGCTGGAACGGGTTCACCGCATAGTCGGCGCCTTCGTCGTTCCAGCCGTCCTCGCAGATCAGCAGGCCGACCTGCAGGCCGCCCACGCGCAGCACCTTGGCCACGTCCGGCCCGGGCTCGAAATGGCGCCGCTCATCGAAGATGTTATAGGTCGGCAGCAGCTGCTTGGCATAGCGCAGCACGATCTCGCCGGCATGCAGCACCAGCAGCGTGTTGTGCAGCCGCTTGCCGGGGCCGCGCGCAGGCATCGGCGCGCCGACGACCCAATGCAGGTCCCGGATCTGGCGCGAGGCCTGGCGCAGCGTCTCGAGGCCTTGCTCGACGCGGGCCATGAAGCCGGGCTCTTCCAGCATGTCGGCCGGGTAGTAGCCGGTCAGGCTGAGCTCGGGGCACACGAGCAGCTGCGCGCCTTGCTCGCGCGCCGTGTGCGCCGCGGCGACGATGCGCGCGGCATTGCCCTCGATGTCGCCGATGGTGGGGTTGAGTTGGGCGAGGGTGATCTTCATGGGCTTGTCCTTGTTGTTGTCGCTTGCTGGGGTTGGAGCGGCAAAGCCGGCGGCCGGTGCGCTGGCCGGGCGGAGACCGCGCCCGGCTTTGCCGCTCGGTCGACCGACGAAGAACTCAACCCACCACCCCGAACACCTGCCGCAGATACGCCAGGAACGTCTGGTCGTCGCACAGCGTCTTGCCCGGGCTGTCCGACAGCTTGGCCACCGGCTGGCCGTTGCAGTGGGTGAGCTTCATCACGATGTTCAGCGGCGTCAGGCCGACATCATTGCTCAGCTGGGTGCCGATGCCGAAGCCGCATTGCGTGCGGTCGGCGAAGTGGCGGTACAGCGCCAGTGCACGGGGCACGTCCAGTCCGTCGGAGAACACCAGGCGCTTGGTGTGCGGGTCGATGCGCAGCTTCGCGTAGTGGGCCAGCGCCTTCTCGCCCCATGGCACCGGGTCGCCGGAGTCGTGGCGCAGGCCGTCGAAGAGCTTGGCAAAGTACAGGTCGAAGTCGGCCAGGAAGGCGTCCATGCCGACCACATCCGTCAGCGCCACGCCCAGGTCGCCGCGGTACTCCTGCACCCAGTCCTCCAGCGCCGCCTTCT
>CAZXLI010000201.1:0-12255 GCA_964641795.1 uncultured Bordetella sp.
AGATCGGCTACGCCGTACAGCTCACGCCGGTATGAAGAGGTCAGTTTCATCCTAGGCACACGCGTTGGCGGGCTTGCTGAACGGGTCTCGTCATCTGTGGATCACCCATTCAGCCTTATGAGCGCGGCGAAGGCGGCCTTCAACCGACTGATCCACCTGTCCGGAACTGCAACGATCAGAGATGCTGTCGCGATCAGGAGTGCCAACACGGTCAGAATCTCCATGCGTCGCTGTGCCCGCACGCTCTCGCGGACGCTGAGCACCGTCGACAGCTGCTCGAGCTGCTCCCGGGTGACAGCCTCATGCTCCCGGAGACGAGCTGAGTGATGCTTCAGGCCGTCACGCACCTCTTCACGCAGGTTCCTGGGCTTGTCTCCCTCCCGAAACGGAGGGGCCGTGAACGTGGACAGATCATGAACCAGAAAGCCGGTCTGTCCCCGGTGTTCCAGCTCTCTCGAAATCGCCGGCAGGCCGGTCGACGTGTCGAAGAAAAGCTGAATCCTCCGAATCACGCCGAGGGCGCTGTCGCGTCTGGTGGCCGACAGGCTCATAGCCTCGCGCGCGCGCTTGAGGTCCGAGTCCATCTCCCTAAGGAAGTCGATCACCGCCAGGAAGACGATGTTGCCTTCCAGATCGTCCCGACACAGGCTGGCGATCCGTCGCGCATCCTGCGTCACACCGCCTCGGTGTTTCCAACGGCTCTCGGGAATGCTAGCCGCGTGTACCGCTGCGATCAGGTGGTTGGTGCCGTCCCGATGCCTGGCTTCAAGCGACAGCTGCAGCGCCGGCATGGATTCGCATTTCCAGACATCGTACGGGTTGTCGCCCGCGACGATATGCCGCCACCGCAAGGACGTTTCCTGCAAGGCCTTGTCGCCACGTCTGCTGTCAAGGAGGAATGCCTCGCGGGTGATGAGCAGTTCTGCCGTTGGGAGTCTGGACGGATTCCGGCGGGCAGCAAAGTAGCCGCAAAGGTTCTTGGAGAACCAGTCCGAAACAAGTGCCTTCTGCTCCCGGCGCAAGCGGTCGATTGCTTCTCGCTTGATGTGGCTCGGCTCGTGGTTCGCCACGGCCCAGCTTCCGGCAACCCGCCTGCGCTCGACCTTGCGATCCAGATTGAGCTCTCTCTCATACGACGAGCATGCCTCTTCCTTCAGGATGAAGCACATCATCAGGCAGGTCAGCGAGGGGGTCAGCTGATGTATCTCGCAGAACGCATGGTCGACTTCATCGGGCAGGACCGCATGGTTCGCATCCCCGATGAACCGGTTGTCACCGCGCCTGACGATCAATCCGACGTTGTACCAACTGCCTCCGTGACCGTAGGTGCGTTCCTTGCGAACCCAGTCTGACGTCATTTCCTTTTCGGTGTATCGCCGTGACCAATCAAGTTTCGCCAGGGCAGCGTACAAGCGCTCCACCTCATTGGGCCCGAAGAACTCGACTCCCCAGAGCGCGGCGGTCTCGAGTCGCTCGTTCGGCGGCAGTCTCGTTTCCCGGTTCATTCTGGCCTCGCGCTCGACGTAGTAGCTCCGTTCGTCGGCGAACGGGCTCGGGATGATGTTCGGTGCGAGCCAATGCAGCCGCCATCTGGCCAGTCGAAGGAGCTTGCGGGCCCGGGAGTCCGGCTTACTCGGCTCAGCAGCGGACGCTGCGACTTCCGGGGTTGGGCCGGTGGAAGTCGTATCGCTGGGTGTCTCGGGCGAGGCGGCTACGGTGACGGCGGCAACTGCGGCATCTGTAGCGGGGCCCGCCTCGCTGGCACTGCCCGCCGACTGGCGAGTCAGCCACGTCAGCATGACGCCCCGAGCAAACTGGAAGAAGGTGTTCAGGCTCACCGGCAGGTCACTTGCCTTCCAGGTCGACCCGTTGCTGCTCTCCGCGAGCGCGATCGTGCCCTTCTCTGGCGGCGGGCCGCTGAGTTGATCGCTGACCGGTCGCCGGCACATGGGAGCGGGAAACGGTGTCCCTTCGTGCAGCGCCTTCGAGCGATAGCGGTAGATCGTCGTCAGGGCCTTCAGCCAGAAGGCGTCCGACCAATCCACTCTGAGGTGCTCGAGGGGACGTTCGTTTTCGGGGGGTGGCGAAGGGAAGTGCTCCGCGCAGAAGTCCTTGAACTTCTTGGTGACGCCAAGGCTGTCGGCAATGTGTCCTGCGACGAAGTCAAGCAAATCGGGTTCCGAACACTCGCTCAGGCGTTGTGCGAGCTCCGGCTTGGATGCCTGCAGTCGTTCCGCAGGTGTCCCGCTTTCGGATCGCCAGCAGTTCGCCAGGCCTTCGAGCGCCGAGACGAGCATCAGCCAGGCCAGATTCGGTTCCTGCTCTGCGAGCCAGGCAGCGTCCTGGTACAGCCTGGCGCTTCGTGTGAACGCAATGCACTGGTCACTGGACAGCTCCAGCAGTTGCGCGAAGCCTTTCAGATCTTCAACGGGGATGGTTCGTCGCAGGCATGGCACGATCGCTGGGCCGTTGGCTCGCGGATGGAAGGTGGGTGCGTAGCTGCCGTACCAACCGACCGGTCGTCCCATAGGGTCATCCGTCAGGTTTGGCTCAAACGTCCGGCTCATGCCACCAAGCTCGACCCTTGCGCCGATTACGAGAGCTGCGATAGCGGCGACGTCTTCGACGAGGGAGCCTCCGGTGTAGCCCTTCGTGGCGGTCTTCAGAGACACGGTCGGTTCTGACTGAAGGCGCGACTCGGTGTATCGAAGGAGCAGTCCAGGTACCGTCGATCCCAGCGCGTTCGGGCGGGCCAGCGTGTTGTAGAAGACGTAGGGTCCTGCTTCCGCCCGCAGTCCGCTGAACTCAGCGTCCACGAAAAGCGGGAACTCGCCTGTGTTTCCCTCCTTCACCTTAAGCCACCGGCGCCAGTTGTTGGCGATCGGTGTTCCCATCTCATCGCTCATGCCCGTCCTCCTCAGGAGCGCTCAGTCCAGTGACCCTGGCGGCTCGCTGAAACGAGTTACGAACCACTGCAGCGCCTTCCCAGCCGGCAGTATCAAACGAACGTTGTACTTGTGCCTTCATCAAGGATCGCGAACTGGGCCGCTGAGCCGAGATTCTGGCAACGGCCTGCGTGCGCGTGTAGCCCTCCGCTTCCCACGCATCTCAGTGCTGCCGCGGATTCGGTACTGGAGCTCGGTCGCGCCGCCTGCGCCACCGAAGGCGCCGCCAGGACTTGACCTCCGCAGATCCAATAAGAACCTGGATTCACCGACGACGCTGTGATCGCGCCGGTTTCAGGAGATGAAAGTATTCCAAGACGGAGATCGAGGCGCTCATCGCGGCAGCGCCTCACACCTTCGTGCCGCTAGACAAGCTGGTCCTGTCCGCGGAGCAACAGGCCCGGGCTCCCGGGACGCGGGGCGGGACCGACATCCAGGAACTCGCGGCGTCGATCCGTGACTGCGGCGTCCTTCAGAACCTCGTGGTCGTCGAAGGCGCGCGCGGGCGCTACGAGGTCTGCGCGGGTGGGCGTCGGCTGGAGGCGCTGACGCTGCTCGCTGGGGACGGCCGCATCGCGCAGAACCATCCGGTCCCGGTCGTTGTCGTGCCCGCGGACCGAGCGCTGATGGCAAGCATCGCCGAGAACTGCACCCACGTGCCGATGCATGCCGCCGACGAGTATGTGGCCTTCGCGAGGCTGATCGCGCAGGGGAAGTCGGTTGAGGACGTGGCCGCTGCCTTCGGGGTTACGCCGATCGTCGTAAAGCGCCGCTTGCGGCTCGCGACTATGTCGCCTTCGCGGATGGAATCGTTCCGGGCTGGCGACATCGGGCTCGACTGCCTGATGGTGCTGGCGTCGGTCGACGACCATCAGCAGCAGGAGCAGGCCTGGGCGGCACTGCCTGCGTGGAAGCGGCGGCCGGAGCACCTGCGACATCTGCTGAACCAGCGCGAAGTCGAGCCGCGATCCGCTCGCCCGTTTCGTGACGCTCAAGGCCTACGAGAAGGCAGGGGGCCGGGTGCGGCGTGACCTGTTCAGCGACGATCCCAAGGTCGGTTACCTGTCGCGCTGCTCGAACGTCTCGCGCGCGAGAAGGTCGAAAAGCGCGCCGCGAAGCTGCTCAAGGAAGGCTGGAAGTGGGTGCACGTGCGCGCGCGGCACGACCGCGAGGGGTATGTCAAGCACGGCGAGCTGCGCCGCGGGCGACGCGCGCCTGACGCGGCTGAAGCCGACGAGCTTGCGGCCCTTGGGTCGCGCCTGGAGGCGCTCGACACGCAGATGTCGCTGAGCGAGTCCGATGGCGACGACGAGACGTATGCGTAGGCGGCCCTGCCCTGCGCGCCGAGGCGTGCCCTCGGCTGAGGGGCCTCCTATGGGTGACAGAGGGGGGTGTCCGACCGACAGCTTCATGGCGGCGAGATTAGGACGGCCAATGTCACTTGAGGGTCGATTCCCGACGTGCGCAGCCGCTCGACCCCCCCGATACCCATTACCGTTCCGGATCGACTCGCACCTCCTGCTACCCTGACCGCATGCCCGACCCGACCCTGCTCTCGACCCTCGACGCCGGCGTGTTGACGTTGACGCTGAACCGCCCCGCCAAGCTCAACGCCATCGACAACGCGCTGGGCGTCGCCTTGCTCGACGCCTTGCAGGCGGCAGCCAACGACCCCGCGGTGCGGGTGATCCGCCTGCGCGGCAGCGGGCGGGCCTTCTGCGCGGGGCGCGATGTCAGTGCGCCGCCCAGCGAGCGGGATCTCGAGCTGGTGCAGGGCGTGGCCCTGGCCATCGTGCGGCACTCCCGGCCGGTGGTGGCGGCGGTGCACGGCTGGACCGTGGGCGCGGGCTTCGAGTGGGCGATGGACGCCGATGTGCTGCTGGCCGCCGACGATGCCCGGTTCAAGCTGCCGGAGGCGTCGATCGGCGTGTTCGTCACCGGCGGCCTGGTGGCGACGCTGCCGGCAGCCGCCGGGTTGTCGCGCGCCAAGGCCATGATGCTGCTCGGCGAGGCCTTCGGTGCCGAGCAGGCGGTCGCGTGGGGGTTGGCCCACCAGGTGGTGCCGCTGGATCAGCTGGAAGAGATCTCGATGGCGCTGTGCCGGCGCCTGGCGGCGCTGGACCCTGCGGTCGTGGCGCAGTACAAGCGCGTGCTCAATGCCGTCGGTCTGGATCGGTTCGACCGGGCGATCGAGGCGGAGTCGGCTGCGACGCGTCTGCTGATGAAGGCACTGCCTCGCGCATGAAGCGTTGCACGCCCCGCTTGGCGAACTCCGCGCTCAGCAGATAACCCATCGTCAGCACGGCCACCCCCGCGGTCGCCGGGCCGCTCAGGGGCACGAAGCCCAGCAGGCTCAAGCCCGGCAGCCAGGGCAGCGCACAGGCCAGCGCCACCACCGCCAGGCTGCCCAGCGCCAGCGCCACCGATGGGCGGTCGCGCCAGGCCGGCAGGGTGGTGCGGATCACGAAGATCACCAGCACCTGCGTGGCCAGCGACTGCACGAACCAGGCGGTCTGGAACTCGGCCGCGGCCACGTGCAGCACGCCGTACAGCCAGCCGAAGGCCAGCAGGTCGAACAGCGAGCTCAGCGGGCCGAAGCACAGCATGAAGCGGGTGATGGCCGCCACGTCCCAGCGCCGCGGCTGCTGCAGTTCGGCCTCGGCCACGCGGTCGGTGGGTATCGCCAGCTCCGACACGTCGTAGAGGAAGTTGTTCAGCAGAATCTGCAGCGGCCGCATCGGCAGGAAGGGCAGGAACAATGCGGCCGCCGCCATGCTGGCCATGTTGCCGAAGTTGGAGCTGGTGGCCATCTTCAGGTACTTGTCGACATTGGCGGCGGTGCGTCGGCCCTCGGTCACGCCGTCGGCCAGCACGCCGAGCTCGTGCCGCATCAGCACCAGGTGCGCCGCCTCGCGCGCCACGTCCACCGCCGAATCGACCGAGATGCCGACGTCGGCCGCATGCAGCGGCGGCGCGTCGTTGATGCCGTCGCCGAGGTAGCCCACCACATGGCCGTCGGCGCGCAGCGCGCACACGATGCGGTTCTTCTGCTCCGGCGTCACGCGGCAGAACAGGGTGGTCTGCGCGGCGGCGGCGCGCAGCGCGCGGTCGTCCATCGCCGCGATCGCCGGTCCGTTGAGCACGCCGTGCAGCGGCAGGCCGAGCCCGGTCCACAGGTGACGCGTCACATGCTCGTTATCACCGGTGATCACCTTGGGCGTGACCCCCAGCGCGATCAGGCGCCGCAGCGCATCGGCCGCGCCGGCCTTCGGCGGATCGGTGAAGGCGACGAAGCCGGCGAAGACGAGGTCGTGCTCGTCGGCCGGCGTCACGTGGGTGACTGCCGTCTTCACCGGCCGGCTGGCCACTGCGATCAGCCGCTGGCCCTGCGCGCCGCAGGCATCGAAGCGCTGCAGGATGGCGGCACGCGCTGCCTCGTCCAGCGGCCGGGCGCCTGCGGGCGCCTCGTACGAACGGCAGCGCCGCAGCACGTCCTCCGGCGCGCCCTTGATCACCAGCCGGTGCGCGCCCTCGGGCGCCTGCAGCAGCACCGAGACGCAGCGGCGTTCGAAGTCGAACGGCACCTCGTCGAGCTTGTGCCAGCCCTCGAGCGGCGGCTCGGCGTGGGCCAGGATCGCATCGTCGAGCGGGCTCTTCAGGCCGGTCTCGAAGTGGCTGTTCAGCCACGCCAGGCGGAACACCGCGTCGCTGGGCGTGCCCTGCGGGTCGAACACGCCGTCCACCTGCATGCGCGCTTCGGTCAGCGTGCCGGTCTTGTCGGTGCACAGCAGGTCCATCGCCGCCAGGTCCAGCAGGGCCGATGGGCGCTTGGCAATCACCTGCTCGGCCGCCAGCCGCACCGCGCCGCGCGCCAGCGTGACCGACAGGATCATCGGCAGCAGCTCGGGCGTGAGCCCCACCGCCAGCGCCAGCGCGAACAGCAGCGATTCCTGCAGCGGCCGGTGCGCGGCCAGGTTCACCAGCAGCACCACCAGCACCAGCGCCAGCGTGGCGCGGGTGAGCATCAGGCCGAAGCGGCGCGTGCCGCGCTCGAAGGCAGTGGGCGGCGGCGCCTCGGCCAGGCGCGCGGCGAGCTGGCCGAACTCGGTGCGTGCGCCGGTGGCGCACACCAGCAGCTGGGCCGAGCCGCTGACCACCGAGCTGCCCTGGCGCAGACAGCCGGCATCCCCCGCTTCGGCGCCGTGCTTTTCCACCGGGTAGGCCTCGCCGGTCAGCGCCGATTCGTTGACGAAGAAGTCGTGTGCCTGCAGCAGTCGGCCGTCGGCCGGCACCAGCCTGCCGGCGCTCAAGCCCACCACATCGCCCGGCACCAGGCGTTGCGCGGGCAGGCGCTGCACGCGGCCGTCGCGCCAGACCTCGACCCGCAGGTCCACGCGCCGCTGCAGCGATTGCACCGCCCGGCCGGCATGGCCTTCCTGGATCAGGTCCAGCGTGACGCTCATCGCGACCACCAGGCCGACCACGCCGAAGCTGATCACATCGCCCGTTAGCGCCGAGATCACCGAGGCCGCCAGCAGCACCAGCACCAGCGGATCGAGCAGCCGGGCCAGCAGGCGGCGCCAGAACGGCGGCGTGTGCGCGGTGGCGATGCGGTTGAGCCCCACGCGGCGCAGCCGCTGCGTGGCCTGGCGCTGGGCCAGTCCCTGCGGCGTGGTGCGCAGCGCGGCCAGCAGGTCCGGCAGCGGCTGCTCGCGCCAGCGTGCCGGCGGGTTCATCGAAGAAGGACGCTCAGGCCCGGGCGTCCGGGTCGCGCACCAGCAGCACCGGCACCGGGCTCTCGCGCAGCACCTGCTCGGCATCGCTGCCCAGCGCCATGCGGCGCAGGCCGCGGCGGCCGTGCGTGCCCATCACGATCAGGCGGGCGCCGCAGGCCCTGGCTTCCTGCAGGATGACGTCGCTGACGCGCTGGCCGACCTCGCAGCGCACGACGCTGTCGGCGCTCAATCCGGCGGCCTTGGCCTCGGCCACCGCATCGGTCATCATCTTCTCGCCGGCCGCTTGCCAGTCAGCGAGGAGGCCTTCGATCGGCACGTAGGCGCCCACCTGCGTCACCAGCATCTGCGCGTCCACCACGTACAGCAGCTGCAGCGCTGCACCGAGCTGCCTGGCCAGCTTCTGCGCTTCGGCGAATCCGCGCTGCGCGGTCGGGCTGCCGTCCAGCGGCACGAGGATGCGGTCGTACATCAGGTTCTCCTGGGGCCTGGATTTGGCCGGCAGTGTGGGTGCGCACGCGCCGCTCAGGCTTGCGCTGCGTCAAGCCGCGAGGCGGGGTGCCCAGGGGGTTTGGCGGCTCGTCGAAAGGGTGAAGGGGGCCGCTGACGACGGCCTGCTGTAAGAGCACGTGCCGCGCCCCCGACCAACCCACGCGGCACCATCGCCGCGCCACGCAGCACAGGAGTCGACATGACTGCGTTCAACATCGTGCGGTTCCGGGTCAAGCCCGGTCGGGAAGCAGCGTTCGAGGAGGCACACCGGCGTGCCGACCCGGCTTTCAAGGGCTTCTTGCGAGGCTCGCTGGTGAAGACTGGCGAGCGCAGCTATTGCATGGTCGGCGAATGGGACTCGTTCGACAGCATCGTCGCGGCGCGGCCGAAGATGATCGGCCTGCTGGACACGATGCGCGGCGACCTCGAAGACCTGGGCAACGGGCTCGGGCTGACCGACCCGGTCTCGGGAACGGTCGTGGTCGACCTGAAGCCCTGATCGCACTCGGCAGCGGGCGCAGGCATCACCGCTCGCGCCCGCGGGCGAGTGCTGATACAGCAGTTACCGAATGTTACGATCGGACGGCCGCGCCATCAGGTTCGTCGAAGGGGAGCAACCCAGAATGGAGATCATTCCAAAAAAAGGGTTGACATCATGTCCTCTGAATCTCGTGCGGCGGCCATGGCCCGCCGCGCCGATGCGCTTCGGCACTGTGCCGCGGGTCTGGTCGCGCTCGGCTGCTGTGCCGCTGCTCATGCCACGGCACCTTCGTACCTCGAATCGCTGTTGAACAGCACGCCGGTGAATGGCTGGGTGCAGGCGAACCTGAACACCTTCTCGTCTGCTTGGGTCACCGATCCTTCGCTGAAACCGCCTTCCGGTTCGACCTTCCACTACCAGCCCGGCGCGGTGGTGACCGCCTGGAGCTCGATGGCCTGGGATTCGACGCGCAATGACCTGTTGCTGTGGGGCGGTGGCCATGCCAGCCATTCCGGCAATGAGATGTATGTGTGGAGTGGCACCACGGGGACGTGGTCACTGGGCTCGTTGCCGAGCAAGGTGCTGCCGGCCTCTGCGGACGGTCAGCCGAACCTGATCGTCGACAGCGCGGCGCCGCAGGCCTCCCATACCTACAACTCGAACCAGTACCTGCCGATCAACGACCGGTTCATCACCTTCGGTGGCCCGGCGTACAACGACGCCAAGGGCTTCTCGGTTCTGGACGCCAACGGCAACATCGTCAAGGCCGGGCCGTGGTTGTATGACCCGAGCAAGGCCGATCCGACAAAGGTTGGCGGCACCACCGGTTCCGGCTGGAATCCCGCGACAGTGGGCGGCAACATGTGGGAGAACCGGTACAACAATTCGACCGGCCCGAATCCGTATTACTTCATCAACAACACGGCCGAATACCACGCCGAGAACGGTCACGACGCCGTCTACATCACCGACTACAACGGCGGCGGCGGATGGCCCAACCTCTACCGCTACACCATCGGCAACCTGAGTGCCGGCGAAGGCGACCGGTGGGACCTGATCGGCGTGGCCAATTTCGCCCACAACGCCGCAAGCTTCCAAGCCTCGGGCACGATCGACAACGCGCACAACCTGTATGTGCACACGATCAGCTGCAACACCTGCTCGGCCTATGACCTGAACGTCTGGGACATCACCAAGTCGGGCAGTGGCAATGTGGCCACCGACATCCAGCTGGTCGGACCGCACGGCGAGGCCTTCGCGATGGATCCGACCTACGCCATCGAGTACAGCGACCGCGATGGTTCGCTGTACCTGTACAACGGCGACCAAGGCAAGGTGTACCGTACCAAGGCAGCCTTCAACGCGGACGGTTCGCTCAAGACCGTCTGGGAGGTCGACCTGCTGGGCTCGGTGTCGGCCGCGCATCCCAATGGCAACTATGTCTACGGCGTACTCGGCAAGTGGCAGTACGTCGATTCGCTGGGCGCCTTCGTCGCGATCGACGAGATGAACGCCACGGACGCCGGCGTCTGGTTCTACAAGATCGCGGACCTGTCGGCACCGGTGCCGGAATCGGGGACCTGGGCGATGCTGCTGGCCGGCCTGGGCCTGGTGGGCCTTCGCCTGCGCCGCGCGCGGTCGGCCTAGGCCAGCCTCGTCAGACTTGTCACCCCGGGTCCAGCCCGGGGTTTCCATCGCGTCGCGCGGCTCCTAGACTGGCCGTCTTCCTCTGGCCCCGGAGTCCGCGCAATGAAGCTCTACTACCACCCCGCCTCCACCACCAGCCGCCCGGTGGTGATGTTCATCGAAGACAACGCCATCCCTGCCGAGCTTCAGGTGGTGGACCTGTTCACCGGCGAACACATGGGGCCGGCGTATTCGGCTGTCAACCCGAGCCAGTTGGTGCCGGTGCTGGAGGACGGCGACTTCCGGCTCACCGAGAGCTCGGCCATCCTGAAGTACCTGGCCGACTCCATCGACTCGCCCGCCTACCCGAAGGACCTGAAGGCACGGGCGCGGGTCAACGAGATGATGGACTGGATCAACACCCAGCTGTGCCGCGACCTGGCCTACGGCACGGTGTACTCGCAGATCTTTCCCGGCCACAAGCGACCGAGCGACGAAGGGCAGCGCGTCACGGTGGCCTGGGGCCAGGAACGCGCGAAGCGCTGGATGACGGTGCTCGACCAGCACCTGCTCGGCAGCGGAAAGCCGTATCTGTGCGGCACCTCGATCACCATCGCCGACTACTACGGGGCCTCGTTCGTGCACCTGGCCGAGGTGATCGGCTCGGATCTTTCGGCCTACCCCAACGTGAAGAGCTGGCTCGGCCGCATGAAGGAGCGCTCGACCTGGGACAAGGTGTACGCGGCGATCAACGGCTTCGCCAAGCAGCTGCCGCGTGGGCAGCTGGCCACCGTGTAGGGCCCCGGGAGCCGGCCATGACCCAGATCCGGGGCCTGCACCACAACGCCTACCGCTGCCGCGATTCGGAACAGACGCGCCGCTTCTACGAGGACTTCCTCGGGCTGCCACTGAGCGGCTCGCTGGAAATCCACGAGACCAAGAGCGGCCGCCAGACCGACACGCTGCACACCTTCTACCGCCTGGGCGACGGCTCGTTCCTGGCCTTCTTCGAGGCGCCGGACATGCCCTTCGAGTTCAAGGCCCAGCACGACTTCGACTT
This sequence comes from uncultured Bordetella sp., assembly GCA_964641795.1. GTDB lineage: Bacteria > Pseudomonadota > Gammaproteobacteria > Burkholderiales > Burkholderiaceae_C > Pseudaquabacterium. The sequence goes on from CAZXLI010000201.1 coordinate 11,338, forward strand.
GCACATCGCGCTCGAGGTCGACCGTCCCACGCTGGACGGCATGTTCGCCAAGGGGAAGGCCGCCGGCATCGAGACGCGCGGCATCTCGAACCACGGCTTCATCGATTCGATCTACTTCCGCGACCCGAACGGCTATGTGATCGAGCTGACCTGCAAGCGCGAGGGCCACGACGGCGCGATGGACCCGACGCGCAACGACGCGCGAGGCATCCTCGACCGCTGGCAGGCGGCGAAGGGCAGCGCGCTGAGCGTGCCCGCGGCACGATCTGATGCGGGATCTCGATCTTCAGCTTCATGATGGCCGCGTGTTCCGGGGCCAGCGTGCAGGTCAGCGGTGCCACGCGGATGCAGCGCGCCAGCGCCTCGGCGCCGATCACGGCGGGGGCGTTTGCCGCAGGGGCGGCCGAGCTGGCGTGGGCGCTCATCGGGTCCGTCTCTTTCACGGATGCACGGCCTCTGGCGCGGTGCGATCGGCCAGCCTGAACACCGCCACCGTCTGCGTCAGCTGCGCGGCCTGCTGCTTCAGGCTCTCGGCCGCGGCGGCGCTTTCTTCCACCAGCGCGGCGTTCTGCTGCGTGACCTGGTCGAGCTGACTCACCGCATCGCCGACCTGGCCGATGCCGCTGCTCTGCTCGGTGCTGGCGGCGCTGATCTCGGCGATCAGGTCGTTGACGCGGCGCACCTGCGCGACGATGTCGCCGATGGTGCGACCGGCATCGCCGACCAGCGCACTGCCGGCCTCGACCTTCTCGACGCTGGCGCCGATCAGCGCCTTCATCTCGCGCGCCGCCTCGGCGCTGCGCTGCGCCAGCAACCGTACCTCGCCGGCCACCACCGCGAAGCCGCGGCCCTGCTCGCCGGCGCGCGCGGCTTCCACCGCGGCGTTCAGCGCCAGGATGTTGGTCTGGAACGCGATGC
>CAZXLI010000202.1:0-12255 GCA_964641795.1 uncultured Bordetella sp.
CGGTGGCGTGCATGCACTGCACCGACGCCCCGTGCATGGCGGTATGCCCGGTGGACTGCTTCTACAAGACCGAGGAAGGCATCGTCCTGCACGACAAGGACCTCTGCATCGGCTGCGGCTACTGCTTCTACGCCTGCCCGTTCGGCGCGCCGCAGTTCCCGCAGGCCGGCGCCTTCGGCCTGCGCGGCAAGATGGACAAGTGCACCTTCTGCGCCGGCGGCCCCGAGGCCAACGGCAGCGACGCCGAGAACGCGAAGTACGGCCGCAACCGGCTGTCCGAGGGCAAGCTGCCGGCCTGCGCCGAGATGTGCTCGACCAAGGCCCTGCTGGGCGGCGACGGCGACGTGGTGGCCGACATCTTCCGCAACCGCGTGCTGGTGCGCGGCAAGGGCAGCGAGGTGTGGGGCTGGGGCACCGCCTACGGCAAGCCGGCAGCCAAGCCCGAGGGCCAGAAGTCATGAGCATCAAGTTCGGGACGCTGATCATCGGTGTTAGCCTGCTGGCGCTGGCCGGCTGTGGCGAACGCACGCAGACGCTGGAAAACGGCGGTGCGCGCAAGGCCGACCAGAAGGCCGCGCAACAGCCGGTGGACAAGTCGCTGGTGGCACCGGGCTGGACCGACGGCGACAAGGCCAGCTGGGAGCAGCAGATCCGCAACCGCTCGCAGGCGCAGAACGAGTACGCGCGTTCGGCGCCCGCCAAGCCCTGAGCCCACAGCGGGAGACGACGATGGCCCTGCCGATGCACCTTCCCCGGCTGGCGCTGCTGGCCCTGGCGCTGTTGCTGCTGATCGCCGGCGCGCTGGTGCCGGCGCAGGCCCAGGCGCCTGCCGCGCCCGCGGCCAGCGCTGCCGCCACCGCCGCGCCGGAACCGAAGCCGGATGACAGCCAGGCCCAGCGCAGCAAGACCCAGCCCGGCAACAACGCGCCGTTCTGGCGCGCGGTGCGCGAATCCGGCCACCAGGCCGGCATCAGCAACCTGCCGGGCGCCGAGAAGGGCGTGCTGGTCCAGCCCTTCGTGCAGTACCCCGGCGTGCGCTTCAACAACGCCGGCGAGGCCTGGCGCCAGGTGCGCAACCGCTGGATCCTGCCGTACGGTGGCGCGTTGATCGTCATCTCGCTGCTGGCCGTCGGGTTGTTCTACTGGCGCAAGGGTCCGCTGGGTGAAGACCATGGCACGGGCGGTCGCCGCATCGAGCGCTTCACACCCTTCGAGCGCGCGGCCCACTGGTGCAATGCCATCGCCTTCAGCGTGCTGGCGATTTCCGGGCTGGTGATGGCCTTCGGCAAGTTCGTGCTGCTGCCGGTCATCGGCAGCACGCTGTTCGGCGGGCTCACCTACCTGCTGAAGACCGCACACAACTTCGCCGGGCCGCTGTTCGCGGTGTCGCTGCTGATCGTGATCCTGACCTTCATCCGCGACAACCTGCCCAATGGCTCGGACCTGCGCTGGATCCTCAGCGGCGGCGGGATGTTCGGCGGCAGCGCCGAGACCCCCTCGCACCGCTTCAACGGCGGTGAAAAGGCGGTGTTCTGGGTGGGCGTGCTGGTGCTGGGTGTGACCGCCGTGGGCTCCGGCCTGGTGCTCGACAAGGTGCTGCCCGGGCTGGACTACCTGCGCACCGACATGCAGGTCGCGCACATGATCCATGCCGTGGCGACGATGCTGATGATGGCGCTGTTCATCGGCCACATCTACATGGGCACCATCGGCACCCGGGGCGCCTGGCGCGGCATGCGCGAGGGCTATGTCAGCGAGGGCTGGGCACGCGAGCACCACGCGCTGTGGGCGGCCGACATCGAGGCCGGCAAGATTCCCGCCCAACGCTCGAAGGAAGCCCAGGCCGCGCCGCTGGCCGGTCCGATGCGAACCACCTGAACCCTCTCTCTCTGCGAGGACCCGCGCATGAAACGCCTGTTGTCGATACCCCTGCTGCTGATGCTGGGCGGGCTGGCCTCTGCCAAGCTGCCGGCGCCGAGCGACGAAGCCAAGGCCAAGGCCGCCGAAGCCGCCGCGAAGTCCGCCCATGGCGACAAGGTGGCCGGCTTCCAGCTGTGCAAGTCGATGGAGCGCGTGGCCGCGGCCTACCGCGCCGATGCCAAGAAAGCCGGCAAGGAGGCGCCGCCGCCGGTCGACACACCGGCCTGCGCCGACCCCGGGCCTTTCGTGCCCGCCGGCGCTGCATCCGCCGCCGCAACCCCTGCGCCGGCGGCGCCCGTGGCGAAGAAGTAAGCTCGGGCCTCGATGAGCCTTCCTGCGCCTGCCCTGTCTGCCAAGCCTTACCTCAGCGACGCCCGCGCCAGCCTGACGCGCGAGATCACGATCCTCGACGAATTCGGCGAGCGGCGCGCCATCGCCATCCCGGCCGAGCGGCCGTTGACGCTGTTCGTCGACAAGCGCGAGCTGCTGACGCTGATGACCCTGGGCGCCCTGCCCGAGCTGCTGGTGCTGGGCTACCTGCGCAACCAGCGGCTGATCGAGCGTGCGGAAGACATCGAATCGATCACCGTTGACTGGGACGTGTCCGCCGCCGCGGTGAAGACACGCGCTGGCATCGCCGACCTCGAAGCGCGCACCGCCAAGCGCGTGGTGACCACCGGCTGCGGCCAGGGCACCGTGTTCGGCGCGCTGATGGACCACCTGGCCGCCGTGCAGTTGCCGGCCGCACAGGCTGCGCGCATCCGGCAGGGCACGCTGCACGCGATGCTGGAAGTGATGCGCCAGCAGCCGAGCATCCACCGCAAGGCCGGCTCGGTGCACGGCTGCGCGCTGTTCCGTGGTGCCGAGCTGCTGATGTTCGTCGAGGACGTGGGGCGCCACAACGCGATCGACACCATCGCCGGCTGGATGGCGATGCACGACGTGCACGGCGCCGACAAGACCTTCTACACCACCGGCCGGCTGACCAGCGAGATGGTGATGAAGTCGGCCCAGATGGGCGTGCCGATCATCGTCTCGCGCAACGGCGTCACCGCGATGGGGCATGACCTCGCCACGCAGCTGGGCATGACCTTGTTCGGCCGCGCATCGAACCGCCACTTCCTCTGCTACACCGGCTTCGACCGCTTCGACGCCGAGCCGGAGCCGCAGCGCGGCCCGGTGCGCGTGGTCTCGGGCTGAACACTTCGCTGCTTGCGCAACCTCCGGTCTAGGGGGGAGGGCTTCATTCCCTTTGGGCCGGTAGTCCCCTGCGAGGCTGCGATGATGCGGCCATGACCGACTTCGACCTGGATGCTTACCTGCAGCGCATCGGCTACGCCGGTGCGCGCACGATTTCGCTGGAGACCCTGAGCGCGGTGCACCGTGCCCATGTGGGCGCGATCGCCTTCGAGAACCTCGACCCGCTGCTGGGTCGCCCCGTGGGGCTGGACCTGGACACGCTGCAGCACAAGCTGGTGGCGCAAAGACGTGGCGGCTTCTGCTACGAACAGAACCTGCTGCTGGGCGCGGCGCTGCGCGCGATCGGCTTCACGGTGGCCGACCTGGCCGCCCGCGTGCGCTGGAACGTGCCGGCCGAGGTGATCCGCCCACGCACGCACATGCTGCTGGCGGTGAATGTCGCGGCGCAGCGCTACCTGGTGGACGCCGGCTTCGGCGGCCACACCCTCACCGCCCCGCTGCGCATGGACCGCCGCGTGCCGCAGGCTACGCCGCATGGCCCGGTACGGCTGCTGCGCAACGACAGCCTGTACGAGCTGCAGGCCGACGTGGGCGGCGAGTGGCGCGCGCTCTACACCTTCGATCTGCAGGCGCAGGAGCAGGGCGACTTCGAGATGGCCTGCTGGTACCTGTGCCACCACCCCGAATCGCTGTTCCGCAACACCTTGATCGCCGCGCGCCCGCTGCCCGAAGGCCGGCTCGCGCTGCGCGATCACCAGCTCACGCAGTACGCGGCCGACGGCCAGGCCACGGTCGAGCAGCTCGACAGCGGCGCGGTGCTGCGCGAGGTGCTGCAGCGCCGCTTCGGCCTGCAGCTGGCCGGCATCGAAGGGCTGGATGCCCGGCTCGAGGCGGTGGCCGCCGCCGGCCGCGCCGCCGCCGCCGTGCTCACTTCATGACCGTCTCGCCCTGCAAGGGGCCGAAGTCCCGGATGTTGTGGCGGCGCCGGCGCCAGCCGGCATAGGTGCGGCGCCAGTTGCCGATCGACAGCAGGTAGTACACCGCCTTCAGCACCATCAAGGAGGGCTTGATCGGCACCCGGCCGTACAGGTCCCCGGCCAGCAAGGACATCAGCGCCTGCTTGCCGCGCAGGATGTTGCGCGGGTACATGAACATCTCGCGAATGGTCGGGTTCGTGACGCGGTAGATGAACCACGAATACTCGCGCGGCCCGAGTCGCATCTTCTTCTCGTAACGCCTGCGCGCGGCGGCCGCCTCGCGCGGCCGGTCCAGCGTGGCGGCCACGACCTCGGCACCGTCGAAGGCGCTCTGCATCGCGAGGTAGACACCCGACGAGAACATCGGGTCGATGAAGGCGAACGCGTCGCCCAGCATCAGGTAGCGCTCGCCGCTGCAGTGCGTGGCGGTGTAGGCGTAATTGCCGGTGGCATGCACCGCGTCGTCGACCAGCTCGGCGTCCTTCAGCCGCTCCACCAGCACCGGGCACATCGCGATGGTGTCGAGGAAGAACTCCTTCAGCGGCTTGTCGCGCGACTTCAGGTAGTAGGGCCAGGCCACGGCGCCGACGCTGGTGGTGCCGTCGGCCAGCGGAATGAACCAGAACCAGCCATGCTCGAACCAGCAGATGCTGATGTTGCCCTCGAGCTTGCCCGGCAGACGCCTGGCATTGCGGAAGTGGCCGAACAGCGCCGCCGTGTCGTGGGCCTTGTTCTTCTGCTTGCAGCGCAGCTTGTTGGCCAGCAGCGTGTCGCGTCCCGAGGCATCGACGACGAAACGGGTGCGCCACTGGCGCTGGCTGCCGTCGTCCATCACCGCACCGACGGTGGCCCCCTCGGCATCGAACTGCACTTCGCGCACGCGGCAGCCTTCGAGCGTGGTGGCACCCTGCGCCGCGGCATGGCGGAACAGCAGTTCGTCGAGATCGGAGCGACGCACCTGCCACGAGTACGGGAACTTGTCGTCCCAGGCGTCCTTGAACTCGACGCAGCTGGTGTGCGCATGCGTCGGCGAGACGAACTCGATGCCGTACTTGGGCATGCCGATGCGCTCGACCTGCTCGCGCACGCCGAGCGCGTCGAACAACGCGGCGTTGCAGGGCAGCAGCGATTCCCCGATGTGGAAGCGCGGGTGATGGTCCTTCTCGACCATCACCACACGCCGCCCCTGGCGCGCCAGCAGGGTGGCCGCGGTGCTGCCGGCGGGGCCGCCGCCGATCACCAGCACGTCGCAGTCGTCCATCGGCGGCATCGGATGGCCGCTCACTTCTGAAGTCATCATCGTCAAGACTTGATCGCGGTGTATTCGGAGAAGATGCCCAGTTCGAGATGGCGTCGCACCTGCGCGAAGCCAGCCTCGCGCAAGGCGCCCATCACGGCCTCGGGCGGGATGCAGGCTTCGATCGTGTCCCAGTAGTAGCGCCACAGCTCGGCGGTCTGCTGCCGGCGCGCGACCACCCGGGCCACCAGCGGCACCACGGCGCGCATGTAGGCCTTCAGCAGGCGGTTCGCCAGCGCGCCCTGCGGCCTGGTGATCTCCAGCACCAGCAGGCGGCCGCCCGGCCGCAGCACGCGGTGGAACTCGGCAAAGGCGGCGGCCACGTCCGAGATGTGGCGCAGCGCATAGCCCATGCTCAGGAAGTCGCAGCTGGCATCGGGCCGCGGCAGCGATTCGGCCTGGCCGCGCACGAGTTCGATGCTGGGCAGCATCACCTCGTTCATCATGCCCACGCTGGGATCGACGCCGACCAGCCGGCCCTGCGCGCCGATCAACGGCAGGGCTTCGCGGGCGACCATGCCGGTGCCGATGCCGACATCGAGCACGCGGTCGCCCATCGCGATGCCGGCGCGCTGCAGCGCACGGCGGCGATACCAGCGACCCGAACCGAACGCGAGCACCCGCTCGATGCGTTCGTAGTCGGCCGCCGTGTCGTCGAAGATGCGGCGCAGGAACTGCTGGTGTTCCGGCTCGTCGCGGTAGTAGGCCGGCAGCGGATGGTGCGGCGGCAGCGGCCGAGGCGATGAACTCATCGGGCGATTATCGCCACGCCCCTTCGATGCCACACCGTCTGCCGGGCGACCGGCCGGGCCGGCGAACCGGGGCCTACTGCAGCGCCCAGATCGCGACCAGGCAGGTGAGGATGCCCGCCAGCAGGAAGGGCGCCCAACCCGCCGCCACGGCACTGCGCGCCGTGGCCTGCGCCGCCGAGGCGCCACGGGGACGCGCGTCGACGCGGCGGCGGCTTCCGCGACGCTGTGTGCGCTGCTGCCAGTCGGCCACATCACGGTAGATCCGACGGCGTTCGCTGTAGACCTGCGCCCCCAAGCGGTCGGCCAGCACGAACATCACGGCGATCAGCCGGCTGTCCACGTGCTCGCCGCACAGGTAGCCTTGCTGCAGCACCACGCCGCGGTGGCGGCTGCCGCGCAGCATGGCGCGCACCGCGCCCGAGGCGCCGTGGAACACCTCGAGCTCGGGCAAGGTGGCCACCGCCTCCTGCCATTCATCGGCAGAGATCGGTGTCTTGCTCCAGCCGCTGCGCGCAATGAATGCACGATGGCCCATGATCCCAACGCCCTGAATTTGTCATTTCACGAGAATGTCATGCTTGAGCCCACCCTCGTCAAGCCCGCGCTGCGATGACGCCCCCGCGCCCGCGGGGGGCTGCGAGATACTGCGCGGCTGCTGCCTCACAAGCGACGATGCGAAGAATGAAACGCCTGCTGCTGACGATGGCCTTGCTGCTGCTGTTTGTCTATGGCGGACTGTGCCTGGCGATGTTCCTGAAGCAGCGCTCACTGATCTACCAGCCGACGCCGCCGGGCTCGGACATGGGCGCCGGCACCACGCTGCCGGTGCCCAGCGCCTCGCTGCAGGTGCCTGGCGCGATGCTGCGGCTGGCGGTGCGCCCCATTCCCGGCACCGCCCGTGCGGTCGTGTACTTCGGCGGCAATGCCGAGGATGTGTCGGCCAGCCTGCCGGACCTGGTGGACACCTTCCCGACCTTCTCGGTCTATGCGATGCACTACCGCGGCTATGGCGGCAGCACCGGCCAGCCGAGCGAAGCATCGCTGCATGCGGATGCACTGGCGCTGTTCGACATGGTGCACCAGCAGCACCCGCAGATCGTCGTCGTCGGCCGCAGCCTGGGCAGCGGCGTGGCCGTGCGGCTGGCCTCCGAGCGGCCGGTGGACCAGCTGGTGCTGATCACCCCGTACGACAGCCTGCAGCGCGTGGCCCAGCGCCAGTACCCGTGGCTGCCGGTGGCCTGGCTGCTGCAGGACAAGTACGAATCCTGGCGCTGGGCGCCGCTGGTGACGGCGCCCACACGCATCATCGTCGCCGGCGAGGACAGCCTGATCCCACCGGCGCACAGCCATGCGCTCGCCACCTACTTCCGCCCCGGCGTGGTGACGCTGAAGGTGATCGAGCATGCCGGCCACAACGACGTGTCGTCGTTCCCGGAATACCGGGCGCTGATGATCCATGGCCGGTGATCGGGCACCCCCCCGGAGCGCCTGCGGCGGCCGCCGGCCCAGGGCGGTCCAGCGGACCGCCCGTTCGCCAGGCGCAGAAGGTCCCCCGGACCTTCTGCGTCCGGGCTCACCCCCCCCGAGGGAGGCGCAGCCGGCGGACCGGCGGAGCCGGTTCCGCGGCTGCTGCCGGGCTGCGGCGATGACGGGCCGCTCTTTTTGGCTGCTAGTGGCAGCCATGTTCTTCGTAGCCGCAGCGGCCACGGCCGGGCCCGCCAGCGCGCCGGACACCATTGCGCAGCGCATGCTGGCCTGCACTGCCTGTCACGGCAAGGAGGGGCGCGCCAGCAGCGAGGGCTACTACCCGCGGCTGGCCGGCAAGCCGGCGGGCTACCTGTACAACCAGCTGCTGAACTTCCGCGACGGCCGGCGCCGCGGCGGCCGCATGGCCGGGCTGGTGGAGCACCTGAGCGACGCCTACCTGCAGGAGATGGCCGCTTACTTTGCGGGTCTGGACCTGCCCTACCCGGCCGCACCGCCGCCGGTGGGCGATGCGGCCACGCGGGCACGCGGCGAACAGCTGGTGCGCCAGGGCGACGCGGCGCGCGAGCTGCCCGCCTGCCAGGCCTGCCATGGCGAAGCGCTGATGGGCATGCAGCCCGCGACGCCCGGCCTGCTGGCGCTGCCGCGCGACTACCTGATCTCGCAGATCGGCCGCTGGCAGGCGCCCGACTGCATGGCGCAGGTCGCGCAACGCCTGCGGCCCGAAGACCTGACGGCCGTGGCCAGCTGGCTGGCGGCGCAGCCGGTGCCCGCGGGTGCCAAGCCGGCTGCCGCGCCGAGCGGGCCGCTGCCGCTGCGCTGCGGCCCGGACGCGGCCAGATGAAGCGCGGCCTGATCGCCACTGCCGTGCTGCTGGGCCTGATCGGCGCGGCAGCGGCGCTGCTGGCCTGGCTGAACCTGCGCGACGAGGCGCCGATCGATGCCGCCGCGGCGGCCGCGCCGGCCTCGGCAGCGCAGGTCGAGCGGGGCGCCTACCTGGCGCTGGCGGGCAACTGCGCCGGCTGCCACACCGCGCGGGGCGGCGCGGCCTACGCCGGCGGCCGCGGCATCGAGACGCCCTTCGGCACCGTCTACGCCGGCAACCTGACACCCGACGCCGACACCGGCCTCGGGCGCTGGAATGCGGCGCAGTTCTGGCGTGCGCTGCACAACGGCCGCAGCGCGAGCGGTCGCCTGCTGTACCCGGCATTCCCGTACCCGCACTTCACCCGCATCACCCGTGAGGACAGCGACGCGATCTTTGCCTACCTGCGCCAGCTGCCGCCGGTGCACCAACCCGCGCGGCCGCATGCGCTGCGCTTCCCGTACGACAGCCAGCTCGCGCTGGCGGTGTGGCGGGCGCTGTTCTTCAGCCCCGGCGCGCTGCCGGCCGAGCCCGGGCGCCCGGCCGAGTGGCAGCGCGGGCGCTACCTGGTGCACGGGCTGGGCCATTGCAGCGCCTGCCACGCGCCGCGCAACCTGCTGGGCGCCACCCGCGACGAGCAGGACCTGGGGGGCGCGCCGATCCCGATGCAGGACTGGTATGCGCCTGCGCTCAACGCAGCGGCCGAAGCCGGCGTGGCGGGGTGGGACCGCGCGCAGGTGGTCCAGCTGCTCAAGACCGGCCGCGGTCCGCAAGGCAGCGTGCTGGGCCCGATGGCCGAGGTGGTCTACCGCAGCCTGCAGCACCTGAACGACGCCGACCTGCAGGCCATCGCGGCCTATCTGCAATCGCTGCCCCAGGTGCCCGCGGTGTCGCCGGCGGCCCCGGCGGCGGCCGCCGACACCGCCCGCGGCCGCGACATCTACGAACGGCGCTGCGCCGACTGCCATGGCAGCGACGGCCGCGGCGTGCCCGGCGCCTACCCGCCGCTGGCCGGCAACCGCAAGGTGACGATGGCCTCGAGCGCGAACCTGGTGCTGGTGGTCGTCAACGGCGGCTTCCCGCCCGCCACCGCCGGCAACCCGCGGCCCTACGGCATGCCGCCCTTCGGCCAGGAGCTGAACGCCGCCGACATCGCCGCGGTGCTCAGCCACATCCGCGCATCATGGGGTAACCATGCCGCGCCGGTGAGCGAGCTGGAGGTGCTCAAATAAGCCCCTCGATGTCCCACGACCACCCCCATCACCACCACGACGACGAGCACAGCGAGCTCGGGCCGATGGAGCTGCGCGTGCGCGCCCTGGAGACGGTGCTCGCCGAAAAAGGCTACATCGATCCCGCCGCGCTCGACGTGCTGATCGACACCTACCAGACCCGCATCGGCCCGCGCAACGGCGCGAAGGTGGTCGCCAAGGCCTGGAGCGACCCCGCCTTCCGCGACTGGCTGCTGCGCGACGCGACGGCGGCGATCGCCTCGCTCGGCTTCACCGGCCGCCAGGGCGAGCACATGGTGGCGCTGGAGAACACGCCGACCCAGCACCACATGGTGGTCTGCACGCTGTGCAGCTGCTACCCCTGGCCGGTGCTGGGCCTGCCGCCCACCTGGTACAAGAGCGCGCCCTACCGCTCGCGGGCGGTGAAAGACCCGCGCGGCGTGCTGGCCGACTTCGGCGTCTCGCTGCCGGCCGAAACCGAGATCCGCGTCTGGGACTCGACCGCCGAGGTGCGCTACCTGGTGATCCCGCAGCGCCCGGCCGGCACCGAGGGGCTGAACGAAGAACAGCTGGCCGCGCTGGTGACGCGCGACTCGATGATCGGCACCGGCCTGGCCCGCACGCCCGAGGCGGCTGCATGAGCTACCTGTCGCATGCCGACCTCGGCGGCCAGCCCGGCCACGGCCCGGTGACGCCGGAACCGGAAGACGAGCGCTTCCACGCCGCCTGGGAACCCCGCGCGCTGGCACTGACGCTGGCCATGGGGGGCACCGGCCAGTGGAACATCGACATGAGCCGGTCCGCGCGCGAGACGCTGCCGGACTACGCACAGCTGAGCTACTACCAGATCTGGCTGGCCGCGCTGGAGCGCCTGATGGCCGAACGCGGCCTGGTCGCCGCGGACGAGCTGGCCGCCGGCCATGCGCTGCACCCGGCGCGCGCACTGCCGCGCCTGCTGAAGGCGCAGGACGTGCCCGCGGCGCTGGCCAAGGGCTCGCCGACCGCCCGCCCCGCGCCGGCCCCTGCGCGTTTCGCGATCGGCCAGCCGGTGCGCCTGCGCGCCGAGGCCGTGCCGCACCACACCCGCCTGCCAAGCTATGCACGGGGCCGCCGCGGCGTGATCGAGCGCCTGCACGGGGCCCATGTGTTCGCCGACAGCCATGCCCAGGGGCTGGGCGAGCAGCCGCAGTGGCTGTACACCGTGATGTTCGACGGCGCCGAGCTGTGGGGCCCCGGTGCGGCGCCCGGGCTGCGCGTCTCGATCGACGCCTGGGAGTCCTACCTGCAGCCCTGCGACGAGGCTTCCGGATGAGCGCGCCGATCGACGACCCCGTGTTCGCCGAGCCCTGGCAGGCGCATGCCTTCGCACTGGTGCTGCAGCTGCACGAGCGCGGATTGTTCACCTGGCCCGAATGGGCCGACGCGCTGGCCGCGCAGATCGCCCGCGCACAGGCCGCCGGCGATGCCGACCGCGGCGACACCTACTACCACCACTGGCTGGCCGCGCTGGAGGCGATCGTCGCCACCAAGGGCGCCAGCACGGCCGCTGAACTCGCGCGTTATGCCGAGGCCTGGGACCACGCGGCGGACCGCACGCCGCACGGCCGGCCGATCGAACTGCAGCCGGGCGACTTCCCGCCGGCCTCGGCTGCCTCTCCCCATTCCTGAGCAAGCATCTTCATGAGCAACCTGATCGTCCAGGGCGGCCGCCCGCTGCGCGGCAGCATCGCCCCATCGGCCAACAAGAACGCGGTGCTGCCGGTGCTGTGCGCCACGCTGCTGAGCGAAGCGCCCATCGTGCTGCACCGCGTGCCCGACATCACCGACGTGCGCAAGCTGCTGGAGTTCTTCCGCGCGCTGGGCTCGCAGGTGGAGATGGATTTCGCCACCGGCACCCTGAAGCTGCGGCACGGCGGCGGGCTCGACCCCGAACAGGCGCGGCTGCCCACCGGCATGCGCTCGTCGATCATGCTGGTGCCGGCCCTGCTGTACCGCTTCGGCCATGTGCGCATGGAGGACGAAGTGGGCGGCTGCACGCTGGGCGTGCGCGAGGTCGATCCGCACATCGAGGTGTTCCGCACCTTCGGCGCGCAGGTCGAGCTGGAACCGGGGGCGCTGACGCTGCGCTCGGCCGGCCGCTTCGATGCCACCGACCACTGGCTCGAGTACGCCTCGGTCACCACCACCGAGAACTTCCTGCTCTGCGCCGCGGTGGCGCGCGGCCGCTCGCGCCTGACCAACGCGGCCTGCGAACCGCATGTGCAGGAGTTCTGCCACTTCCTGAGCCTGATCGGTGCGCGCATCGACGGCCAGGGCGGCTCGCAGGTGCAGGTCGAAGGCGTCGACTCACTGGGCGGTGCCGAGTACACCTTCGTCGACGACTTCCACGAGGTGGCCACCTTCCTGGCGATGAGCGCGATCACCGGCGGCGACGTGGTGGTGCGCAACAGCGCCGCGGCGCAGTTCCCGCTGCTGGACCGCACCTTCGCGAAGTTCGGCGTCGAGATCGAGCACAAGGACGGCTTCA